>NC_010631.1 GCF_000020025.1 Nostoc punctiforme PCC 73102
TTTCTTATATGTTACTTAGCTAATATATATTATATTAGAGGTGTAGTAACACATAAGAAACTAATTTATGCAAAAAGTCAAAGAAATTTTGCTGGCTCAAGGCATCGAGTTCGATGAGGCAGATATTGTGTCTGCTGCATCAGCTATTGGAATGGAGCTTGATGGTTTAAATGATGCAGAGGCAAGTGCCATCGCTTTAAAAGTTGTGGAGTTAAAGCAGGCATCTGGTTTAGCATTATCTCAAAAGGATATTGCAGCCAAATCAAGAAATGGCAACGGTAAATTAGGTAAAAATTCCCCCCGCCGTAAATCTACTCCTCCATTGCAAGGAGCGATCGCTCACGCATCTCAGGTTTCAAACCAAGAAATTCAATCCTTGGAGGATGTTCTCAACGTTGGGATTGACGCTTACACAACTGATAAAGCCGACAAGTTGTTATCAACGATTCGCAATGCACCCAAGGACGTAGTGAGTAAGTTTGTCTCTAAAGCGATGGAGGAAGAAGCTGACGTAGATTCCTTTCGTGCAATCGGTGACGAACTCGTTGCGGGTATTTTCGGCGCTCAGTTCACAAATGCGGCCGAATAAATTCATCTTGATAGCAGCAGTACTGAATCTGCTGCTATTAACTCTCGTTTTAGGCGTGGCTATATATGGAGCAACAAGACCAGACCCATCGCAAAGCATTAAATATTCACCTGAAGAAGGACGGCGAATTGAATCTGTCGGGGCTGACACTAGAAGACCTGACAACAGAAGAGTTCCTAGTCGTCCAGCAACTTATTGATGAGTCAAAGGTGCGATCGCAATCTAATAGGCAGATTGAGGAATTGATGCAACGGGGAATGATGGCTCAAACTGCGATCGCAGCAATAACAGTATTGATGTTTTCGTTCATGGGCATATATGGCATAACCCGATATATCGGCTCACAAGTTCAACAAGTTCAGCAGATTTATACACAGGAGTCAGGAGTCAGGAGTCAGAATTCAGGAGAACTGAATAGGTAGAATTTAATGTTTTATAGCCTATTCATTTAGTACTACAATTCTTTATTCTGGCTCCTGACTTCTGACTTCTGGATTCTTTAATTAGTAGTTAACAAGGAGAAAGGAATGTTAGGAAAATGGCTTCCTGGTTTATTTGGCGGGAAAGGTGATGGAGTAGTATCAACGGATTTAAGAGTCGGGGATGCAACACAAATTGAGGGTAATTTACCTTCATCAATCCGCGATCGCTACACATTGCCAGCTTACACTACAGCACAGCAGGTTCTGGATGAGGCTGAGGTTGCTGGGACTTTAAAAGCACAGAAGTGGCTACATACAAAGTTCTCCCGGCACAAGCTCAAACAGTTGCAATCTTTGGCAGAGATGTATAAAAACCAATTGGCATATTCCCAAGAAGCCATGAAGGTTGAGGAAGATTTGCAGCGAACTAGGGGATTACATGGGGAGGCAGTGATCCGTCATGCCTTTGGTTCCCAGGAACAACAACGTCAGTTGGGGGGCTACGAGAAAGCATTTGATGAAGTGGGAGATAGTTTCAGATTCTAAATCAGGAGTCAGGAGTCAGGAGTCAGAATTCAGGAGTCAGAATTCAGGAGTCAGAATAAATGAGACAAGCAGCAAAAACATTTCAAGATTTAATAGTTTGGCAGAAAGCACATCAATTTGTTTTGAACATATATAAGCTGACTGGTCAATTTCCTAAGTCAGAAATATTTGGGTTATCCTCACAATTTAGAGGTGCATCTGTTTCTATCGCCGCTAATATTGCTGAGGGATTTAAGAAAAAAGGGAGAGCAGATAAAGCAAGATTTATGAACACGGCACAGGGTTCTTTAGAAGAATGTAGATATTATTTAATCCTAGCTAGGGATTTAAATTACGGTGATATGGCAAACGCAATTAACCAACTTGAAGAAGTTAGCAAATTACTCACAAGCTATGTTAATTCCATTCTGACTCCTGACTCCTGACTCCTGACTTCTGAATTCTAATTATGCAAATCAAGCTCTTTCATATAGGATATGCAGTGTGCGGGGTTGGCTTTTCTATGTTTATGGGTTATTTATCGGTTGCCAGCCCCGTTAGTAAGTACATTCTTTGGTTTATCGGCATAATCTCTATCTGCTGCATATTTCTGGGGTTATTCAACTTTGGCGGTTTAGTCGTTAAAGGTTTTGGATTTAACCGCAAAACTTTTACCATCGGCTTGATGCCTGGAGTGATATTCCTGTTTGTTTTCTTGACTTTAGTTGCAGCCGGTGTTGCGTTGGGGGTGAGATAAGTTTATGCCATTTGAATTACAACGTCTAACTGCCAGTAGTGCCATTCATGCAGAACGGACTATCTTATGTAGTTTAGGAGCGAGTGCAGTGTTATGTCTGTCTGCTCCTTTTTTCTTAAATACTGACCGAATAACAACCGGGATGCTACTTGGTGCTGGAACGGTGAGTGCTGGCTTATTTGGAGTATCTGCCCAAATCAGTGAAAGCAAGCAAAAAGTTTATCGCTCTTTACAAGAAGCTGACCTGAAATCACTTAAGCAGCATTTGCAAGGCGAAGCTGTTTATGATTATGTCACCACTGCGATCGCAGCCAAACGCAGAGTTGCTGATTATGTGAATCGGCTACCAGTGCAAGAGCGCCCCCGGTGGATTGCTGAATATCAATTGCAAGGATTAGTTACACTCCCAGAACCACCAGCGCAACAATCACCTTCACCGACTGGTATTCCCAATCCCGATATTGCTGACATTGATGAAGAATTTGTGCAGTCCGTGATTAATCCGGGTGCAATGAAAATTCTGCAAGCGATCGCAGCTAATTATCCTGAGTACATCAGAATTGATGGTGCTTGGATTGATGAACTGTGTGATGCTGCATCTAATCAAAATATGACCCTTCGCAGCAATCACCATTTTTACCTTTCTGGTGGAACACAATCTGGCAAATCAACTTTAGCAGGAGTGATTATCAACAAAATTGCTGCAAAATCTCAAACACCAGCAATTGTCATCGGCAGCGATCCAAAGGATGATGTCACCAGATGGTTGTGCAAGTTCAGCCGTAAGTTTGACGGCATGAAAGCGTTAAGAGATTGGATTACCTTTGCCACAGACCAAATTGACAAGCAGAAAGCAAGAGTATCAATTGTTGGTGGTGAATGTCACGGTGTTCCCGAATTATTTCTTGCTCAGGATGAGGTGGACTCTGTATTTGGTGGTGGCAAGGGACTTCCAGGAATGGTTGATGCTGATACCGCCAAAGACTTGCAGGGTTTTTGGAACTATGTCATCAAATTCACTGCTGGGTTAAAGGGTCATGGTTTATTTATGGGCCAGTCCCCACTCTCTGGGGAAACCGGATTTAGCCGCCCGTCCTTGAAAAATGTTTGCTTTATTGCGATGGGGCAAACATCAAGTTATATCCTTGACCATCCCCAGGATTTTCTGAATGTCAAAAAAGAAATTCTTGAAATCTTGCGACAGGCTTGCGAAATGTTGGATAAAGCCGGAGTTCGATATGCCCTAGTAATTCCCACTCGATCTAATCCTTTTGTTGCTCTAATCCCGGAATTTGATATCAAAGGTCTGGAACAAAAACAAGATTCCAAACCGAATAGTGACACTGTTCATAGTTCTAAAAATAATCAGCAATCCTCGCAGCAGAAGACTGACTGGTATCAAGAAATTAGAAAATGGGCAACGGAATTAGGAAGAAGACCGCATTTTCAGGAAATCAAACAAAAGTGGCACGAATTAACGGGGCAAGAGTTAAACGAAAAAGGGGTGACTCTATTACTAGAAAATCTCGGCTACCCAGACAACTAAATTGGAATGCTCGATATGGTAATCCCAAAGAGTATAGGAAACAAGTAGCAATCGCTCACAGAAAAACTCACAATTATTGTGTCGTTTGCTTGACTAAGAAAAGTGAAGAAATCCATCACGCTTACTACGGCAACGACATCATTGGTCAATCTACATTTCCTACGTGCTACCGTTGTCATAATGAGATTTGTCATAGTCCAATCAACTGGATAAAAAGCCGTAGTAATCCTGTTTGGGGGAATCGCAATACTGACGAATTTATTACCAGATTGAGGCTGGGATATCAGCTACTTTATGGAGGAATCAAACATTTTTAATTAGTTGAGCAGTGTCGTTAATTTTTCTAAAAATTAAGTTTTAAGCTAATTGGAGAAGAATTCTCATGTATAACAGCGAATACGATGATTTGAGTTTTGAAGAACAATTGCAACTGTCAGAATCACTTATGATTAGGCGGCATAATCAGCGGATGTTCTTGCGCCGAAATGCCCAACTTTTGCAACAAGAGTTAGAGTTGGAAGCTGAACTGCTAGAAGGCAATCCAGAGTTAGCCCAGGCGGTTCATGCTTTTAATTTGCAGGAGATTCAAGCGCAACAGCAAGGTTCATTTGGTGTTATGCAAGGGGATTCGACCCCTAAAAAGCAAAGTGTTTGGAGTAAAATTTTTCCCGGATTGGGCAGGAGCTAAATGCAACTTTTTTTAATTGGAGCAAAGCAACTTTGCGTGGGTTAAATCAATTTGCTTAGGCGTTGCTAATAAGATTTTGAGGTAATCGTAGTTTCTTTTTAACCAAATCAGCTAGAACTAACCCTGAAGGGGGGACAAGCACCCGAAAGCCTTTGTGCTGTATTAAGTTGAGCGAATTATGGTAAAAAAAGATAGGTCAGTATTGTCAATAAGACCTATCTGTTGAAAATGTTACCTGAATTATACCAGAAGCATCTACAAAGTTTACTTTCACAGTCCGAATTAATATTTCTGACGCTGGTGATTAACGTAGTACAAAATATCAAAGATGTGAAACTAGAGAAAATATCAGAGTCGCTACCATTATTCATTCAATGCCAGTCGAGACGGAAGAAGTTACAAAGGTTTCTATTATTACCAATATTGAATATAGAAGAATTATGGTTTCCCATAATTGAACGATGGTTAGCTCAAATTTTCCTGGGAAATCACCGAATCTATTTAGCAATTGATAGGACGAATTGGAAAAGAAAAAATCTACTAATGATTAGTGTAATTTTTCAAAAAAGAGCTATACCGATATACTTTAAGCTTTTAGCAAAATTAGGTAGTAGTAACTTATCAGAACAAACTAAGGCATTAACAAAGATAATTCCCTTATTTAAAAACTATAAAACGGTAGTGTTAGGAGATAGAGAGTTTTGTTCAGTGAGCTTGGCGAAATGGCTTGATGAACAAGGGTTTGAGTTTTGTTTGAGACTCAAGAAAAATGAGAATATTGAGTTGAAAGCTCATTTATGGTGCGAAATAAAAGATTTAGGTTTAAAACCAGGAACATCTTTTTTTGTATCAGATGCAACGGTAACAAAAACTAAACAAGTGAAGGGATTTAATGTGGCTTGCAAATGGAAAAAGAATTACCGTCAAAACAAAGCCAAAGAAGGATGGTTTATTTTAACTAACATGAATAGTAAAATAACGGCGATTCAGGCATATCAAAAGCGCTTTGATATAGAAGAGATGTTTAGAGATTTTAAAAGTGGCGGTTACAATTTAGAGAAGACAAATGTGGAAGGTAAGCGGTTTATTGCTTTAGTTTTAATCATCTCATTAGCTGACACTATTGCTACATTACAAGGTCAGAATATTAAGAGTAAAGGAATTGCAAAATATCTGGCACGTCCCAAAGAATATGGACGTTCTCACAGAAGGCATAGTAACTTTTATATCGGTCTTTATGCACAGAACTGGGTTAATTTCATTGGTGATTGTTGGAGTTTAGTTCAAGATTTAATGCGATTAAGTCGTCATAAACTAGAGAATTATTTATTTACAAGGGATGAGAGCTATGAAGCTTATACAGTCAGCTTTATAGGCTTCATGTCGCCCCTTCAGAAACTAACCTATACTGGCTGGCTGTGGTACATGAGTGATAGAAGTCGTCTTCATTGCTGTAAAATGTTCCGAGGCTTGAAGATGAGTTACTTCAAGAGAGCGAATCAACTCTCGAATGACATCAGTTGCTGGTCTACCTGTGATTGCACAGTAGCGTTCAAGTTTTTCGCTCTCAGTTGATGTGAGATTTATCGTCATTCGTTTGACAGCCCATTTTTTGTTCATAACTTGTCCGTATTTTTTAATTTTTTAAAATTAGACTTACTTTGTAAGATGCAATGGTTGATAAATAACAGTGTTAGCCAAATGTTAGCCACAGCATACTTGCCTTGCGGTAAGACTATTCTAGACATAAACTTGACAGGGTATTTA
The DNA here is from genome assembly GCF_000020025.1 of Nostoc punctiforme PCC 73102. Classification (GTDB taxonomy): domain Bacteria; phylum Cyanobacteriota; class Cyanobacteriia; order Cyanobacteriales; family Nostocaceae; genus Nostoc; species Nostoc punctiforme. The sequence goes on from NC_010631.1 coordinate 6,295, forward strand.
CGTAAAAGCCAAAGCTTCACCAATAAATCACTTATATGAATTTCAGATTTAGATGAGGGCGATTGATCACCTGAAACTACATAGGCTCGCTACATTACTTCCAGTTAGTATGAAGCACAATTTTACCCATATCCCTTTTCTATCCTAGCTTTTGCGACTGTGAAGGACATAATCACTGTATACACAGTAGATTAAGACGCTAATCTTTTATCAGACCTGTTGAAGCTTTCTGGAAGAAACGATCTGACGGAAGCAAAAACTCAACTCCGGCTTTCTATTTCTTATTCACCGATGCTTCGTTTCATATTAATTGATGAGAGTCGGCGGATATTTAGGGCTAAAAGATGAGGTATATTATCTCCAGAGAACAATTTCTAGCAGGGGTCAAGGAATTTATAATTTTGTCTATCTTTGCTCGACGTTTAGTATTCATCCGCCATTTTATCAAGCTAGCATCTATAAATGTGATTTCAAATCTAATGGTTCCGTTGGCAGGACTAATAGATGTAATATTTTTAGGTCATTTAACGGAGATTCGTCATTTAGCAGGTGTAGCACTAGCAACAATTTTATTCAATTATATTTATTGGACATTCGGTTTTTTACGCATGGGTACAACCGGAATGGTTGCACAGGCCATAGGGCGTAAAGATAACCAATCAGCAGTACTAATTGGTTTACAGCATGGGATTTTAGCACTGATATTAGGAATCACCATTCTGGTATTTCAACAACCTTTACAAATATTAGGATTTGCGATTCTAAGTGCTACACCAGAAGTTAAAAGTTCTGGTGTTGATTTTTATAATGCTTTAATATGGGGTGCCCCAGCAACATTGGTTAACTTTGTCTTGATTGGTTGGTTTCTTGGACAAGCACAAAGTAGTAAAGTGTTGTTGCTTTCAGTTATTAGCAATAGCACTAATGTACTACTTGATTATCTATTTATTGTTCAGTGGGGATGGTCAAGTAGAGGAGCTGGTTTAGCCACAGCCGCTAGTCAGTATCTCATGTTAATAGTAGGTATTTTGCTATATTGTCAAACAATTTCATTTAAACAAATACAAGCTCTAATTGGAGAACTATTTGACCTATCTGCTTTAAAACTAGCTTTAATCTTGAATGGAGAAATTATTCTTCGGACTTTCGCTTTAATTTCGACAATGGCGATGTTTAGCAATCTCAGTTCTATGTTAGGAACTGAGATTCTGGCGGCAAATACCCTGCTGATGCAAGTGGTGAGCTTGGCAGCATATTTCATTGATGGTTTGGCATTTGCTACTGAAAGCTTGGCGGGAATTTTTCAAGGTAGTAGAAATATTAGTTCTTTAAAACAACTGTTGCAAATTTCTGTAGTCAGTAGCTTGTTTATAGGATTAATGTTTGCTACTGCATTTATATGTGCCCCAGAGTCACTGTTAAGATTGCTGACCAATCATCCTGAAATTATCAATAATTTACGCTCTTATATTCCTTGGTTGTTACCAGTTTTAGGTTTTGGCTCAGTCGCTTATGCACTAGACGGTTATTTTCTTGGGTTGACTCAAGGTCATATACTTCGTCAATCTATGCTGAAAGCCACTTTAATTGGTTTTATTCCATCAGCAATTACAGCTTGGTATTTCCATAATAGTCATCTACTATGGCTATCAATGTCTTTATTTATGGCAGCAAGAACAATAACTTTGGCATTGTGCGTACCAAAAACATTAACTATAAAACAGGAATAACTATACATTAATTTACATTCAGAGGAAATACGTGTTGTCGATAATAAGTCCTCATACCAAATCTATGTGAGCCTGCATAGAATAATTCCTTTGCCTGGTATGGAGTCTCAAATGCTTTATTCTGTACATCTTCATAGAGAATTGGTATTACGAGTTTGCTTTTCCCTTATTATATGTAGCTTCATATTAAATTGGTATAAGGGAGAAAGTATTAGTTGAAAAGCTGATATTTCATCTTCTTACTTCTCCCCCCTGTTTGTTAATTCGTATTAGATGTAAATATGGAAATCGCACTTCAACTTTCCCAAATTAGCAAGTCTTATGGTTCTCACCAAGCCGTGAACAATCTTAGCTTGCAGATTACAGAAGGTTCATTTTATGCTCTTTTAGGCCCCAACGGTGCAGGAAAAACCACTACTCTACGAATGATTGCAGGGTTACTACGACCAGATAAGGGCGATGTTATGATTCTAGGTCATAGTATCAGGCGAGCGCCTCAAAAAGCCAAGCAAACTTTAGCATATCTACCTGATGAACCGCTAATTTACAATAAACTGCGCCCTATGGAGTATTTAGAGTTTATTGCTGGACTTTGGGGAATTAATCCTCCTAAAGCTCAAATCTTAGCCCAAGAAATTCTCAAACAATTAAACTTGTGGAATCACAGAGGAGATTTGAGCGAAACTTTTTCGCGAGGGATGAAACAAAAACTTGCTTTAGCAGGGGCATTAATTCATCAACCGAGAATTCTTATCTTAGATGAACCGTTAACAGGATTAGATGCAGCCGCAGCCCGCTTAGTCAAGAATATGCTTGCTGAATATGTAAATCAAGGTAACACGGTAATTTTAACTACCCATATCATGGAAATTGCCGAGCGTATGGCGCAGCGAATTGGGATTATTAATCATGGACGCTTGATCGCCGAAGGAACTTTAGACGAACTTAGAACTCAAAGTGGTGAAGCAGGCGCTAGTTTGGAGACAGTTTTTTTAGAATTGACTCAAAATCATGATGTTGAAGGTGCAATATGAAAGTAGGTACATTACATTGGATTGTTCATCATGAATTACGTTTGTGGTGGCGTGAAAATACTGTTAGACCTGTAACGATATTTATTGGCAGCATTTCTGTAATTTTGCTTTTAATTTGGGTATGGTTTACGCTGGATGATTTTCAAGACGTTAAATCGTTTCAGACTATACCAGAGAATGCTTTGTGGATTGCGGTAGTAGTCTGGTTGTTTGGATTTTATTATGGCTTTATCCAAGCTATGAGAGGTAGCTTGGTGGGGTTATTTGAACGCGGAGATTTGGATTTACTTATATCATCGCCAATTTCAAGTAAAGTGATTTTTGCAAGTCGGGTGTTAGCAATTGCCCTGAAAAATTTTTTCAGTGGTTGTTTATTTGTAATTCCTGTAAGTTTAATTGCTATATTATCTGGTATTCCTCAACTTTTAGGGCTTTACCCGGCTTGGATTAGTATTAATTTAAGCGCCACATGTTTAGCAATGTTGTTTGTTTTAGTGCTAGTTCGTGTTGTAGGTGCAAAGCGGGCACGGACTTTCGCTCAAGTTCTGACAGCTTTATTTCCAATTACAATATATTTGAGTTCTCAATTACCTAATTTTCTCAAAGGTAGTAGTAGTACAGAATCGATTTGGTTTCGATTAGAACATTTACTCGCGTCAGGAAACTTTTTGAGTGCAAATAGTTGGGTTTGGTTCCCTGCGAGAGCTATTTTCTTTGATCCTCTGTCAGTAGCGCTAGTGCTAATAATTAGTAGTGGTTTGACGTGGGTAACGGTGGAAATCTTACATTTTTCTTTTATCGCAGGTACACAACAGGAACTTACAAGTAAACATCATCAACTACGCCCTACCCAAGCAAGTCGCTTTGTGGTTGGCGGTTTGTATCGTGTTGCTTTACTTAAAGAATGGCGAATTATGTGGCGGAATCCTTATTTATTTTCGCGTATCTTTTTGCAAATATTTTTTATCACATTCCCATTTCTAAGTGTGTTACGACAACATCACGGTCATGGTGTTGACCTTTTAACTTTAACTTGGCCAATAAGTTTGGTATTTGGGCAAGCTTTGACATCAACTTTAACCCAAATTTGCATTTCTGGAGAAGAAGCACCAGACTTGCTTAAAGCTTCCCCAGTAGACAGAGGAAAGTTACGTCAATTGAAGTTGTTAGCAGCATTGATTCCGATTTGGTTGCTCATGTCACCGCTATTTATTGTTTTGATAGTTAATAGTAAATCGTGGTTTATAGCAATAGTTATTTTTTTAGTTTGTACTACTTGTGCAGCAACTCTAAGTATGTGGAATTCTCGCCCTGTCAAGTTGGCAGAATCGTTTCGACAGCGACAAAATAGCCAAGTGAGTGTATTGTTAAAGTTACTCGAAATTATTTCCTGGTTATCTTGGGGATGGTTAGGATTTAGTTTGCAGCAAGGTCATTTACACACCGTTTTGATTTTTTTGGCGGTGATTGGTTTAGTTGTGGCATTAGCTGTTGCAATACACAAACAAAAAACTATTTTGGAATAGTGATCGCGTTAATCACATTGCTTTTCCCTTTTCCCCTCTTGCTACTACCTTGTGTCACCTTGGATTCTGACTCTGCCTTACTGGAGTTAACCATTTTCACCAAGTGCTGATTTAGATAACTCTGCGCTGAGATATACAAACTTTCCCAAATCTCTTGATTGCGGCTGATTTTTGTCCCGACTGTATTTCCTGCTGTTTTCTCCGACACCAAGTATTTACGGAAATAGTTATTCCACAAGTGTTGGAGGAAATCTTCGGCGAATTCGTTAAACGGCAGAATCCATTTATAGTCCTTGTCTAGAAATACCCGATAGGACGCAATTATCGGTAGTGCCAAGTCGGTTGGCGCACCAAACCCGAATGAATACTTACTGTCCGGCAATAACGTCGTTTTACGTATATCTACTGATGCTAAATCGTTAGCACCTTTTCTTCTGGGGTTGCTGATATATTCTTGGATTATTTCGTAGAGTCTTTGCTCTATCCACAGGGCGTGAGTCAAGAGAGGCAAAAGTGCAGTTAATCTTTCCCTTTCTGCGTCTATGATGTTACTTGGAAGACTCATTCCTGCTGGGTGTTTGGTTCGTTTATTGCCGTCAGGGTTGTATTTATTTCTGTCAAGGCAGTAAAGCAGCTTGAGCAGATGGGTGACATTACACTGAGCGTTTCTGGGAGCGCCGCTTTGGTTTTGGTAATAAGCGATGCGGAATTTTCTATCTTCTTTCTGTTCTAACTGAGCTAAATACTGCTTGATAAATTTGTAATCACCCCTAGCGTTGACTTTGGAGCGCGAATCTACTGGCGTTGTAGTATTTGAAGCTAGGGCTATATCTTTAGCTGATTCTTCAGTCAGTCCGATGTGAATCGTAACTTTTACTCTGGCTTCGGTTAAATCGTATTTGTAATTTTTCGCTTGCTCAAAAGCTAAAACTGTATGTCCTCCGTTGATAATACCGTCGCTACCTCCCTCGTTAGCTTCTAAAATTTCTAATTCTAGTTCAGTTTTGTTCTTGATAGGCTTAACTTTATTGGCTGACAGAACGATTCCACTGTGGCGAGAGAAGAATTTTCCAGGTTCGGTGGTCAGTGAATCGAACATTTGTCTGTAGGTCGCGCTTTTACGGTTCGGTTCCCTGATGTTCGGTTCTAGGGGTAGGTCTGTCGGGAACGAATCTACATGAGCAGTGGCGATGATGCAATTTGGATTGGCTTGAAAATAGTTATCTATTTTAATATTCCAAGTCTTGGGCATACTTTATTTAATTTCTTGGTCAGTGGAATTTCTATGTTAACCAAAACCCTGACCCTGATATTGCTTTCTCGAAACGCTCAGTACCTTTAAACATTGGATTACAGCATATCTCAGCATCTGGGTAGTCAAATTATTTGAAAGAGCGGTAGAGCCGACACGCCTGAAAAGCCAAAATTCACAGCAACATTATGCTTAATCTGTACAGTGCCTAAATCCTAGTTTAGATAAAGAGTACTTAAACTCTTCATGTTTAAGCGCTCCCCTTATGGAAAGCTATTTTCAATTATAAACAACAGCTTAGTTGCTGTTCATATCTACAAAACTAACTTAAGGTAGACTATTATTCATACTTAAGTTAGTTGCAAAAAGTGCTAATGTTAAAAAGTTTTCAAAAACATTCATAACTAGGCTTGACCAGTTAGTTTCACTAAAACGTATTTATACCTGTTCTCATTATGAGAATGACTGCTTTACTAATATTCAGCAAGCGCAACTGCACAGTACCATGACTACCACTAAAATTCATTCAGTTGTCTGTACTCAATCTCATGTTTTAGTCGTATTTTACACTAGAGCTAAATGCTGGCAGTTTCGGATTATTAGCCCCGATGGTACGGTATTCGGTGACTATCCGATTTACTATAGTGCTGAAGCAGCAGCAAAAGCTGGGCGTGATTCGATTTATCAAAACCGTTGAAGTGTTTAATTCATTCGGTGGCAATCCCAGTCTGAAAAGCACTTTCATCGCACTAGCAGGAGAGCCATCACCCGTCAATACTTTTCGGTTAAGAATTAAGAAGCAGTAAGTAAGTTGTAGAGAAAATTTATAAGTAAGCCGTGGGAAAATTTTATAAGTATGTAACAAACAATTAAGCAGAAGAATTAGAGTTAAATCTTATACAGTGTGTACTGTTGCACCTTAAAATGTACCCTCCCAAATTACCGAATATACTGTTGCTAATGATTCTACGTTTTACCAAGGTGACGACAGGGATTTCGGTAATCCTAAAAAATATTCATATTCGACAGTTGTAAATAGAGATAATTACTCTTGTTTGCGCCCGTGATTTTATCGCCTCAATTAGTTTTTTCTCCCTTCGCCCAGGAAGTTGATATTTAACGGGGGTAGGCTCATGGCTATACATGGTTTGCCAAGCTACCTAAATCTTGCTACTTAATTGATATTCTACCCCTCAATACCTTTCCCACTCTTGTAGGTCATAGCCCTGGGTTTCCTTTTGCCTATAGGCACTACTTTCGATTGCTTAGGTGCCTGTGGCGGACGGCATTGCTCACAGTAGAGTGGTCGAACACCAAAGGTTTCTCGTTGTGTGGGTTGTTCGCACTGCTTACATACGAAGTTGAAAACGCGGGTGTGAATTTCCCGCTTGTGCGCTCTGACGGTGTACTCTTTGACATCAATAATTTTGCTGGGCATTGATTGATTACTGTTGTGTCCTTACTTCTTTAATATAGTTTTTCATCTTAGTTCTGCAAGATCCGTGCGTCATCTGACTAAAGTAATTTTACTTAATCAAATAAATACTCTTGGATGTCATTGCGCTGACGACGGAGAATACCTATCGCCTTGACTTGGATTTGACGAATCCTCTCTCGGCTTAGGTTTAGCTCTTTACCAATTTGGGGTAAATATAGCGAAGCTGTCACCAGGGGCAAGATAGGCTGAAAGTATTGTGGAGTCTGGGTTTGAGAAAAAGAGTTGATTATTGGATTTTAGCGGTTTTGACAGGCGTTTTATAAGCACAGCCACAAATTGGACAAAATCGGTGTCTCAAAGACAACACCAACTCACCGCAATTCGCACAGTTAGCTCGAATCGGTGTACCGCAGAGATAACAAAACTTGGCTTTGATATGACTCCACATAGGGTCAACCGCCGCGCCAGGATTCCAACATTGGGGACAAAACTTAACCCCTCTAACCTGAGATACTTCCTCACCCTTGATCACAGCATCAAAATATTCTTGAGGTACGCCAAGTGCGATCGCTAACCCTTGAAGTGTCCTACGATTAATTTTAAGCGTAAGTCCTCGCTCGATTTTCCCGACAGAGCGTCCATGTATACCAGCAGCATCCGCCAACTCAGACTGAGTTAAATTGAGTTTCTTCCTGACCCGTGACACGTAACTAGCAAGGGATTCATCGCTATTGGGAGTTTTAAAAGTATCCATAAAAAGCTCAGGGCTAACTCATAAAAAGATATATAATTTATCAATAAAAAACCAAGCGAGAGAATACAGAAACAACCGTGAAATCGGCTGTAACTTTAGCCACTGTCACGACCGAATTTCTAGAGCGTCCTGGTCTAGCACCAAGTACTAGAGAAACCTATGAACTGACCCTCGGACTTTTACTGCAAAAGTATGGAAGTTGGTCAATAGAAATTATCAGTAAGCAAACATTAGTTGAGTATCTAAATAATCTCAGTCATTTAAAATACACAACACACCACAAGCATCAAGCAATATTACAAAGTTTGCTTAACTTTGCAGTAGAACAAGGGTATATAAAATCCAACCCTATCCGGGGACTAAAACAACGTCTACCTGAAAGAGAGAAAGGCGAACATAAAAGCGACGAGACAATAAGATATCTAACACAATCACAACTAAATATACTATATTCTGCCGTAAAAGATGACTTACGTCTAAGTACGATAGTTCATTTACTGCATCGCACAGGATGCAGAATAGGAGAGCTTTTAGCCCTAAACATAGATTCTGTAGATATCAAGAACCAGAAATTTCAAGTATTAGGTAAAGGCAACAAACAACGCTGGTGTTTTTACAGTGATGACGCAGCCTCAATGCTTGCTAAATACTTGAAATACTCACGGCATCAAAATACGAATGCCTTGTTTACAGCACAACATCCAGTTACCCGAAAAGTAAGTAGAATCAGCTACCATACATTGCATGATTATTGGCGGGAGACAACCAATAAGTATCCACACCTTCAAGGAGTTCGCATTCACGATTTACGACATACATTTGCTACAGAACGAGTGGGGTTAATCAGTATTGAGGAATTATGCTCATTAATGGGACATGAAAGCATTCAAACAACTTTACGTTACGCTAAAGTCACCTCACAGAAATCAGAATCAGCTGCACGTCATGCCTTGAATATACTGATTAATTCCGACCAAAAAGCTGACCTTTAGGGCAATTATATAGAATCACTCAGTTCCAGTATGTTTTTCATCGAGAAACAGCATTTTATCTCAGTTAAAGATTGTTACCCCAAAGAAGATAGAATACTGTTTGGTTGAAGAGTGAGACTTAATGAAAAAAACCTGGCAGCCAGAAGAATTAGTAGAGTATTGGACGCTACTCCCTCTTGAATTAGCACTACTGAATCAGAAAAACGACGAAAATCGGTTAGGTTTTGCTATATTGCTCAAGTTTTTTGAGATTTATGCCAGATTTCCTGAGAATAATCAAGAAATCTCCCAAAATGTTGTTGATTATGTTGCCAAACTTTTAGATATTTCCCCCCAAAAGTACTCTTACTACGATTGGCAAGGACGCTCCATAAAATATCATCGCGCTCAAATTAGAGAATTCTTTGGATTTCAAGAAACCAAAGTTAGTGATGCTTTTGAGTTAACTAATTGGTTAGCAGAACAAGCACTAATTTATGAGTTAAAATTTGAACAGCTAAAACTTGCAGCAGTAGCGAGACTACGGAATTTAAAACTTGAACCACCGACAGATTCCAGATTAGAACGTATCATTCGCTCTGCTATCAGAAATTTTGAATCTAAATTTTTTCGGGACATAACTTCCCAACTATCTAACCAATATAAAAAGTGGATAAATGATTTTTTGAAAGAGAAAGCTTCCGATCAGGAATTAGATGATACCACACAAACAAATCATGATAAACAACTGAATAATCCAGGAGATATCCAATTATCTCAACAGTTAGATGACACGAATAACTCAGAAATAAACACTGAAGTGACTAGATTAACATGGGCTGAATTAAAAACAGACCCAGGGAGAATTGGTGTAGAAAGTTTTCAAAAGGAAGTTGCTAAATTAGAGATTTTTGAGCAATTAGAATTACCAACAGACTTATTTAAAAACATCTCTACCAAAGTTCTCCAAGTCTATAAAAGTCGGGTAATTGTTGAACATCCTCGTGACTTACGCCGTCACCCAGAACATATTCGCTACACACTATTTACAGCTTTTTGTTGGCTCAGAAGTCAAGAAGTTATAGATAATTTAGTAGAGTTACTCATTCAGATTGTCCATCGCATAGGTGTGAATGCAGAAAAACGTGTAGATAAAGAGCTTATTCAGGATTTTAAACGGGTTCATGGGAAGAATAATCTACTATACCAAATGGCAGAAGCTTCCTTGAAAACACCTGATGGCACAGTCAAGGATGTGATTTTTCCTGTAGTAAGTGAAGTGACTCTCAAGAATTTAGTGAAAGAGTATAAATCTACAGGGAATGCTTACCGTGAGAAAGTTTATACGGTGATGCGCTCTTCTTATGGTGGATATTATCGGCGAATTTTACCGTTAATTTTAAACAAGCTCGAATTTCGTTCAAATAATGAAGTTCATCGTCCAGTTATTCAAGCGATATCTTTACTAAAAAAGTATGCTGATAGTAAACAGCGTTATTATGATGCTGGAGAAGATATACCCATTGAGGGGGTATTACGTAGTGGTTGGCAAGAAATTATATTAGAGACGGGAGCAGACGATGAAATCAAAGTTAATCGCATTAATTATGAGTTGAGCGTGCTGCAAGCATTGAGAGAAAAGCTGAGATGCAAGGAAATATGGGTTGTAGGAGCTAATCGTTACAGAAACCCTGAAGAAGATTTACCTGCTGATTTTGAGGCGCAAAGATTAGAATATTTCCAAGCTTTGAAACAACCATCCGATGTAGAAGTCTTTATTGCTAATTTACAGCAATCTTTGGAGCAATCATTAACTTTACTGGATAAAGGAATACCTAAAAATAGTTTAGTCACACTTAAAACGACAGGCAAAAGTCGAATTTGTGTTTCTCCTCTGAATCCTCAAAATGAACCGACTAATTTGACTAGGTTGAAAACTGAAATTACTAGGCGTTGGCGCATGACTAGCCTCTTAGATATTCTGAAAGAGACTGATTTGCGAGTTAAGTTTAGCCAACACTTTCAGAGTGTATCAACACGAGAGGTTTTAGGCGAATATACTTTACAAAAACGCTTGCTACTTTGTTTATATGGTTTAGGAACGAATACTGGATTAAAGCGTTTAAGTGATGAGATTAAAGGCGACAATTATCAAGATTTACTCCATGTTAAGCGTCATTTTATTCAGAAAGAACAATTACGTAATGCTATTGCCTGTATTGCAAATGCAATTTTTACTGCCAGAATTTCTACTATTTGGGGAGAGGGTACAACCGCCTGTGCTTCTGACTCGAAAAAGTTTGGTGCTTGGGATCAAAACTTAATGACTGAGTGGCACATCCGTTATGGTGGAAGAGGTGTGATGATTTATTGGCACGTTGAGAAGAATTCTGTTTGTATTTATTCACAGTTAAAAACTTGTTCTTCTTCTGAAGTGGCAGCCATGATTGAAGGATTATTACGCCACTGTACTGAGATGAAAGTGGAGACAAATTATGTGGATAGTCACGGTCAAAATGAAGTGGCTTTTGCTTTCTGTCATTTACTGGGTTTTCAGTTAATGCCGCGTCTTAAACGTATCAATGTTCAGAAATTATACCGTCCTTCAACTGGAAATAATGATGCTTATCCAAACTTGCAACCTATTTTAACTCGCGCTATTAATTGGGATTTAATTCGCCAACAATACGACCAAATGGTGAAGTATGCTACTGCTTTGCGTTTGGGTATGGCAGAAACTGAAGCCATCTTAAAGCGTTTTACTAGGGGTAATTTATTACACCCTACTTATCAAGCCTTGGCGGAATTGGGCAAGGCTGTAAAAACTATATTTTTATGTAAATACCTGCATTCGGTTGAACTGCGACAAGAGATAAATGCTGGACTCAACGTGGTGGAGAACTGGAATAGTGCTAACAGTTTTATTTTTTACGGCAAGGGTGGGGAGATTGCTACTAATCGTTTGTCTGACCAAGAATTAGCTGTGTTATCTCTGCATTTACTCCAGATATCTTTGGTATATATAAATACGTTGATGATTCAGGAGGTTTTGTCCCAACCACAATGGATGAAGTTGATGAAGTTGGAGGATTTGCGGGCGCTTTCGCCTTTAATTTGGGGTCACGTTAATCCCTATGGTACTTTTCGTTTGGATCTTAATGTCAGGTTGCCAATTGAGACGGGGTAAATGTGTCTAAAAATACGCTTTGTTCGTATGTCTCTTAATCTTATAGTCTGAAAGTCATCCACCGCAGTACTTTCAGCCTATCTTGCCCCTGGTGACAGCTTCGCTATATTTACCCCAATTTGAGCGAGATTAAAATGCCGATCGTTCTCCAAACCAAAGCTTAAAGTCAACACTTGACGCTGAATCGGTGTCAATGGTTCTAATAATTTAACTACGTCTTGCGATAGAAGTTCTTGGGTGAGTAGTTTCTCTGGTAAAACACCAACGTCTGTTAAAATTTCGCCCAATTCTGTTTCTTGCTCATCTCCCACTTTTTTATTTAAGGAAATGGCTGTACGAGAGGCACTGAGATATTCTCGAAGCTTATCGGGGCTGATATTTAAAGATGCAGCTATTTCTTCAGCAGTGGCATGGTGACCGAGTTTTAGAAAGCTTTCTCGCTGTACTTTCTTAATTTTATTAAGAATTTCGGTTAGATGCACAGGCAATCTAATAGTGCGGGATTGTTCTGCAATTGCTCTGGTTATTGCTTGACTAATCCACCAGTAGGCGTAAGTTGATAGCTTATAGCCCCGGTTGGGATCAAACTTTTCTATACCCCTTTGCAAACCGATTGCTCCTTCTTGGATCAAATCTAAAAATTCCAAATTGCGGTTCTGATACTTCTTGGCAACAGAAACTACCAGCCGCAGGTTAGCTGTCACCATTTTTTGTTTAGCTTTTTGACCAAGGTGTAGCGCTGCTCGGACTTGTGTCTCAGTTTGAGCGACAGCATTGGCTAATTCTGTCATTGTTGGTTCCCGGTCTAGCTGTTGGATGAGTTCATTTTTGGATTGCTCAATCGCAATCATTTGTTGTACCTGTCTACCATAAGCAATTTCTTCCTCTGGCTTTAATAAAGGATACTGACCAATTTCTTGTAAATAGATGCGAACCATGTCTGAACTGAGGCTGGACATACAAACTTTTCGACTTTTTTAAACCAGGGAATTTAAAAGTATAAATCAGATAGTTCATTGAAGTTTTCTATTTTTAATAGTCAAAACATATTACCAATCTAGTCCAGCATGAAGTAACCTCTGCTGTAACCGTGTGTAGCGCTGTTGGTCATCGGTAGAACGCACCGCTAAAGATATCGCTTTTTTTGCGCCAACCACGATCGCTAATTTCTTGGCACGGGTCAGCCCGGTGTAAAACAGGTTCCGGGTCAACATCATATAGTGCTGCATGTAGATTGGCACAATCACCACTAGATATTCTGACCCCTGGCTTTTATGAATAGTCACGCACCATGCTAGGGCAATTTCATTCAGGTCAGCGTAATCATAAATGACAGTCCGCTCACCATATTGCACTGTAACTTCTTGCTCAATAGTATCAATGGTGAGGATTATTCCTAAATCGCCATTGAAGACTTCGCGGTTGTAGTCGTTGGTTAGTTGGATGATGCGATCGCCCTCTCGCAACAAATTTCCACCTCTGTTAATCTCCACTTTGTTGGGGCTGGGCGGATTAATCAACTGCTGCAATACGGTATTTAGGTTGCGAGTCCCAACTACACCCCGCGTCATTGGGCAAAGTACCTGAACATCAGTAGCCGGATTAAAACCTAAGCGGGGAATTAAATCTGTGATTAATTCACAGATTGCTTGTACTCCATGTTCCGGCTGATGTCCGCCGCCGTGCCAAATACAATCAGACACGGGATTATCAGAAATTGGCTCGATTGTGGGATACTGCCCTCTATTAATTTGGTGAGCAGCAGTGATAATTGCACTGGTTTGGGCTTGGCGAAATATCTGAGTTAACCGCACCACAGGAACTCGCCCCGAATTAATCAGGTCAGCGAGTATTTGACCTGGCCCTACTGACGGCAACTGGTCAATGTCACCTACCAATAACAGTAGAGCGCCAGCCAATACTGCTTTAACTAAAGAGTAAGCTAGAAACAAGTCAAGCATCGATGCTTCGTCAGCAATAATTGCCGTGTGGGGTAAAGGATTTTCGTTATCGCGCTTGAAACCCATTGAGCGGGGATCAAATTCTAACAAGCGATGAATAGTTTTAGCTTCCAGCCCCGTCATTTCACCCAAGCGTTGAGCAGCCCGTCCCGTAGGTGCAGCCAGGGCAATAGATTTACCCATTGCTTTCCAAAGTGAGACAATAGTATGGGTAGTGAAAGTTTTTCCAACGCCAGGGCCACCAGTGAGGATTGTGATTTTGGAATAAGCTGCTGTTTCTACTGCCAAGCGTTGCTGTTCTGAAAGCTGAATTTGACGGCTAGTGGTGAAGCGCTCAATCCAGGCGCGGACGCGGGGAATGTCAGTATCAACAGGCTTTTCTAAACGTTGGCGGATCAGTTGAGCTAAATTCTGTTCCGTATGAAAATAAGTCGGCTTGTAGCAAAGTAGTGTTTTTTCTTCATCCCGCTCTCTAATCAGCTCGTCTGCGAGAGCCATATCTTTAATAACTATCGCTACCGCTTCTTCTGTGGGCTGGTGAGATTCGGTAGTCAGTAGTTTGATTACCGACTCAATCAATTCGCTTTGTGGCAAGTAACAGTGGCCATCTTCGGCAGCAACACTAAGGCAATGGATAATCCCCGCACGGTAACGAAATTCTGAGTCAGGGGCAATTCCGATATTTCTTGCAATCTTGTCAGCAGTCAGAAAGCCAATACCGTAGATGTCGGCTGCTAACTGGTAGGGATTTTTGGTAACAGTGGCGATCGCTTCATCTTTATATTGCTTGTAAATCTTTACAGCATAAGTGGTAGAAACGCCATGCCCCTGGAGAAACACCATAACTTCTTTGATCGCTTTTTGAGTTTCCCAGGCGTTTTTAATGAGAGTGATCCGCTTTTTGGCAATACCCTGGACTTCAATCAGTCGTTCAATCTGATTTTCGATGATGTCGAGCGTTTCTAAACCGAAGTGAGCGACGATACGCTTGGCTGTTACTGGGCCAACACTTTTAATCAGCCCACTACCCAAATATTTTTCAATTCCAGTGAGAGTAGCTGGTTTGGTTTCTTTGTAGTTGACTACTTGGAATTGGGGGCCAAATTGTGGATGGTCACGCCAGAAACCAGTTAGTTGTAAGGTCTGCCCTGGCTGAATGTTAGCAAAGCTGCCAACGATTGTTGTGAGTTCGTTGCTACGCGGACGAGTCAGCCTTGCCACAGTGTAGCCTGACTCAGCAGAGTAAAAAGTTAAACGTTCTACGACTCCGATGATTGTTTCGTGTTGAGGTAAGGCACTTATTTGTTGAGCGGAAAGATTAGGAGGAGTGAACATTGCCTGTTAGAAGAGGCCGCACATTATTATAATACTGGAAGTCAGTTAATTATAGTACATAAATACTAAGTTGCCTGCCTGAAATTAGTGGAACGAAGAAGCACAAAATACATCAGATCCTATCTTCAGAAACGAAGAGAGATTGACACCGCACGTTACCTCAATCTTGATTTTGATGAAATCATCTAATTTCGTGGTAGAACTACGGTGGCTAGTTGGACAGCAACGCAGAGTAGACCGGCCTAATTTATTTGAAACGAAGTGATGATAAGCTTTTGAGCTAATTCAACTATATTAGCTTATGAAAGTCCAAATTTAGATAGTCAAATATTATCTGTGCTTACTCCGTTGTCGTTATAATCTAGTTTTCAAGAAAAAGTTAGTCGAAATTAGAAGTGAGCCAATTTAGTGAGCCTTATCATTTGTTTATTTAATCAAGCTGGTGGAGTTGGGAAATCCACTCTAGCGATTAATCTTGGTTATCACTTAGCACAATTAAAGCCTGCTAAAACCAAGCATCACTACCGAGTTCTTTTAATTGATATAGATCCTCAAGCTTCACTTACTAACTTTATGGGAATTGTGCCTGAATCCCAAGAAAAAACCATTTATAATGCAGTGATTGATCAGGAAGCACTACCAATTCTTAAAGAAATTCATGGGATGGATTTTGTTCCGTCATCTCAGGATCTGACTTCAGCTGAATTAGAGTTAGTAGTAGCAGATATGCGTGATTTACGTCTTAAATATGCTTTGGAACCTGTAAGCGAACAGTATGATTTTATTTTGATTGACTGCCCCCCTAGTTTAGGCATTCTTACTTATATCAGTTTAGTGGCATCAACTCACGTTTTAGTGCCGATCCAGACGCAATACAAGGCATTCTTGGGGACAGAATTACTCTTAAATACAGTAACACGCGTTAAGTCTCTTCCAAATCGAAAGCTAAAAATTGCTGGGTTTATCCCAACGATGTTTGATTCACGTAATAGCCAAGATGAACGAACACTATTAGCTATTCAAGAACAATTGTCACAGGTTGGGATAGTCTATGACCCAATTCCTCGATCTACTGCTTTTGCTGATGCTGCTGAAGAAAATGTTCCTTTGGCAATCTTTAATCCTAAGCATCCAGCTTTATCAATCCTAAAAAAAATTGTTAAAGGGCTCGAGAAATTATTATGAGTATAAAGCGTGACAAGCCTTATGGTCGCCGTCTTAAGGGATTAGAAGCTTTGATTGGGGAGTCTGTTGACACTGTTCCCTGTGGACAGTTTGTCACTATCGAAAAAATCCAACTCTCTGTTCAGCAGCCTCGCCGTTATTTTGATCCAAAAAAGCTAGAGCAGTTAGTACAGTCGGTTAAAGAACATGGCATCTTAGAACCATTGTTAGTCCGTTATTTATCTAACGATAAATATGAGTTGGTAGCTGGAGAGAGGCGTTACAGAGCAGCTAGTTTAGCAGGATTAACTGAAGTACCTGTAATTGCACGTTCCTTGAATGATCAGGAAGCCCTGCAACTGTCATTAGTAGAAAATTTACAGCGAGACGATCTCAATCCTATTGAAGAAACAGAAGGTATTTTAGAACTTATAGCACTTCAACTAGATAAGAGAGTGCCAGAAGTTATATCTTTACTTTATAAAATGCAAAATATTTTGGCGGGAAAAGTTACTGATAACGTTATCAGTAATTCTGATGCAGAGGATGTAAAAATGATTTTTACAGGCTTGGGGCTTATGGAATGGGAGTCGTTCACTGCTAACAGACTTCCTCTCTTGCGGTTGCCTGATGAAATTTTAGAAGTTCTACGCCAAGGAAAAATTGAATACACAAAAGCTAAAGTAATCGCTAAGTTGAAAGAAAAGACAGAACGTATTGCTTTATTGGAAGAGGCGATATTACAAAATTTATCACTAAATGAAATTCGAGAACGCTTGAAAACCCGTAAGTCGTCAACAGAAGAGAAGGAATTAGAGAAGCAAATAGATTCTACCTATAAGAAAATGAAAAAATCAAAGCTATGGGATAATCCCAAAAAGCGCAAGAAGCTTGAATTATTGTTTGCTCAAATAGAAATTTTAATTAACGAGGATGATTAAAACTGGACTAGAAGTTACTGCACCTTATTCTGTCTAAGACTCAGATGTCCCCAATGTGAGCAAACGGCGATTAGACTGAATACGCCAGAAGTACTTTCAACAACAGCGATTCCTTCTCCTTGGCCATAAACAGTTTTTAACTAGCCAAATAATCTTTAATCTGATCTTGTTCACGTTGTAAAGCTTTGATACCCTGCCCATAGGCAGAGCGTACCTTGGAATGACTGAGATTGAATCTTTGTGCAATCTGTTTTGCAGTCAGCTTGTCCTCGCCCTCCAGACCAAACTGTAAAATTAAAACAAAACGTTGATTTGGCTTCAAGGTAGCTAATAAATCCTGTAAATCTGACTGGAGACATTCTAGGGCAACGTACTCTTGTACGGAGATTCTTTCGTCAGCTAATATCTCTTGTAGTTAAGTTTCTTGCTCCTCCCCAATTCCTAACTTTAAAGAAAGTAGCGGACGAAATGCGTTGAGACATTTGGAGATTTGCTTAGAACATACGTCAATAACCGTACTTATTTCTGTAATAATGGGCTTTATACCAATTTTGTATGAAGTTGCATAGAATAAGAAAGCTAAAACCTTTACTTCACAAGCCTTGCAGCCTTTAATGGATTTATGCAGCTTCACAATAATTTGGTATTAGTTCCAAGGTTTGAAAAAGTTCGATATCTGCTTTTTTGATTTGCATCAATCTTTTGGTCAAGTCATGCGGTAAGCGAATAGTGTGCAATTGTTTTGCAACGGCTCTGGTAATTCCCTGTCGAATCCACGCCTTTTGCATAGGTAGAAAATTTATAACCGCAATTCGGATCAAACTTCTCTACCGCATGAAAGTAAACCAATAGCTCCCTCTTGAATCAGATCCAGAAATTCCGGCTTACTCCAATGATACTTTTTAGCTATAGCAACCACTAACCGGAGATTGGCAGTAATCTTTTTTTGTTTAGCTAGTTGACCTTGTTCAAGGATTTGGATTAATTATGTTTCTGTTTTCTTCGCCTCGGCAGCAAGTTCAGCCATAGTTGGAGAAGGCTTTAGCCGTTGCATGAGAAGATTATTTTGCTCATCTTGTGCCAGCATAGCTTTACTTGTCGTGCATAGAAAATTTCTTGTTCCGGCAATAGCCTCTCGAAGCGACCAATTTTTCGTAGGTAAATTCCAAGTGGATCAGAGCTTTGGCTAGACATCTTGCAAGGAAATAAATTGCTAACAAAGACATAGATAGTAGAGTATAAATCAAAGAGTCAACCATCTAAATTAATTTCTGCTGCGTTGATAAAAAAGATTTCAAAAATTCTTATTGGGGGCTACATGGGGGCTATATATACCCCAACAATAGTTCAGGATTTTTGGGATATTTTGACCCCTATATAGGGTGTATATAGGTGCTAAGTAGGGTATATTTGACTAATTAATATTTTATACCCCATTTAGCCCCCAAGGGGTTATGATAAGCTCTTGAGTTGGGAAAATAAGGGTGAAGTTATTTTATTCTCCTTTCTCTTGCTCTTGCAGATCGCTTGAACAGATAATTTTCAAAAATCAAAGTGTATTACTTTTGTATTTATGTCAAACATTCACACGTTGCAAAAAATTTTTCCTGCGGGTTTCGATAACGGTTACGGAAGCCTCAAACTTTTAGTCGATGGCTTTGAAGTAGTTCGTGTCCCCAGCTATATAACTAATGCCGAGATGGAAGATGTTCCAGGGCGCGTAGTTTTTAACGGTACTGCTTACACAGTTGGAGAGTCAGCTTACCGGACAGGGAATTATTTTGACCGCAACACAGACAATAATGAAAATAAAGTCAACAACGCATTATTGACTTTATTGGGTGCATTGGCACATCTACCACACCGTAAAGCTTGGCACTTAAAATTAGTCGTCAGCTTACATGATGTCGGTCTGGCTGAAGAATTACAAAAAGTACTCAATGGAGAATATCAGCCAATACTTGCTGGCAAACAATCAGACGTAAAAGTAGAAGTGCTGAAAGTTGTACTAGAGGGTATGGGTGCATTGTTTGGGCATCCACTACCAAAAAAATTAACCATTTTAGACTTTGGCAATGGAACAACCCTGTATTCTCGTTATAACCGGGGTCAGCGAGAAGTTCATACTGCTTACCCCATTGGTGTAGAAGTTCTCATCGATGATATTTCCCAAAAAATGAAACATTTGAATGGCGGAAAAATCGGAGATCCATCCAAAATCCGATTTTGTTTGGAAATGGGGCATACCCGATACAGCCGTGACATCGATATCAAAGATATATACAGTGCTTCTTTGAAAGATTGGTATGAAAAATACTTGAAGAAAGTGGTGAATCTGACATTGGATGCCAAGCACCAGGGGGATGAAATCTGGGCGATTGGTGGAGGCTGCCTCTTACCAGGATTTAAGAAGCTATTGGAGAAAAACGGCTTCAAAATCCTGGACAATCCGGTAGAAGCCAATGTCTCTGGGCTTTTAGAGATGGCAAAAACCATTAACAGTAAGAACCCAACTACTACATCTTTTAAGTAAAGTTATAACAATGGCAGATAAAAAAGACTTAGCACCGGAAAAAATTCGCCTCAAAGATAATTACCGAGAGCGCATATTTGCAGAATCGCAAAAACTAGATAAAAGCTACCTGGACACCCTTTACTTTATCGTTGATTGCTATTTTGTTTTCATCAAGGCTGGATTACCTGCACAACTTTTACCTTCCCCACCTATTAATACGGAATCAAACCAACTCACGTCTTGGACTGCAACTCCATTTCCAGAGGAGAAAGAAGAAGAAGATTCTTCAGGGGAAACATTCAGCCTTGATTTTGATTTGTAATCGTCAAAGGAAGTTGGCAACGCTAAAGAAAGGTGATTAGCCCTGAAAGCTTTGCCAGACCTCAACTGTAACCCTCAAATGTAACAATTAATGTAATAATTTTTGCAACTTAATTTTCTTACTTGGGCATTATTCAACTCCAGTAATAACAAAGTTGGACATTTTTTGTTATTCCCGGTAGGATTATTGCTATGAGCCTATCAAGAGGTAGCAGATGAACGTTTCTCTGACCATAGAACTGGAAAAGTGGGTGCAATCCAAAGTTGAAAGCGGTATGTACACTTCGGCTAGTGAAGTGATCCGTGAAGGTCTGCGCCTGCTCAAAGACCAGGATGCCCTCAAAGCAATACGCCTTGCCGAGTTAGGTAGGGAGATACAGCAGGGGATTGATAGCGGAGAATCTACACCGCTAAACATGGATGAAATTATCGAATTGGCGAAACAACAACGGCAGACGAGAGAATCCCCATAATGGCGACAATTCTTATAAAACCGTTAGCACAAGCTGATTTATTGGATATTTGGAATTTTATTGCCAGTGACAGCTTTGATAAAGCAGATCAGCTTCTAAAAAAAATAGACAGTCAGCTTAAAATGTTGGCATCAAACCCCGGTATGGGAAGAAAACGCGATTCCTTAACACCAAATCTGCGGAGTTTTCCAGTAGGGAATTATCTAATTTTCTACCGGACTATAAACCAAGGTATTGAAGTCATTCGTGTTATACATGGGGCAAGAGACATTCAAAGCCTTTTTGAAAAAGATGATGAGTAAGTCGTTTTTCAATAGTTATATTTCTGCCAACACTGCTGCTTTCTCTTTATTACTTGACTTTAGATGTGCTAGACCTCGATTATAAGAAACCTGTGCTTGCTCTAGATTAGCTGTCTCCATAGCGTTGTTCTCCTTTTTTATTGCTGAATAGGGCTATTCTAGGATAAATCTATCTTTGTAAGTCTACTTGTTGTGTTTGAGATTTAGCTAATATTTTATCAATTTGAGTATTAACATCCTCAAAAGTTTGCAATATCTGTGGAGTTAGTTTATTAGTCTGTAGCTGACCAGATTGCAAGTTGAAAATTACCTCCCCATCTTTCTGCGAAATAATTAAATCTCTCTGCTGGGTATTAAAAGCCAAATCATAAATCTTCCCTTGAACTTGAGTACCATTTTCATCAGACTTACCCCAGACCATGCCAATCCTTTGAGCAATTTGAGTCAACCGACTGATGGCTTCAAGCTCAGATGTATCATTATTCATTGCTGTCAGCGCTTGGGCTGAGAATTGCTTACTAACTTTAAACTGATTGGCGACTTCCACAATGCGTTTTTTGTAATTTTCCGGCTTCCCTAACTTATCGGCGGCATTGTACCATTTTCTCAAGTCATCAATAGTAACTGTTGGGGGCTTATCGATCCCTAGAGATTCGGTTTTTGCACTATTAGTAATATCTAGTGTGGGAGGATTAGTCGTCAGTGACAGCTTTGTATCTTTATTAGTATTAGGTGCAGTTTTAGTACTTTGTTGAGATAAAGGCAGTGGCGGTTGTTCTGAAGGTTTCAAAAATTGCGGTCGTGTGGCGAGGGAGTTAATTTTTTGTTGATATTCATTACTTGATTCAATCACAGCCCCAAATTTCTTAGTCATGCTCTCCAAAGTTTTGGCAGGGATAGAGCTATCAACCAGGTGAAATACCGCTAGACCTTTTTTGGTTTCCCCGATCGCATTTTCTATTGGTACTTGCTGATATTCAACATTTTGATTCTTTAACCATTGAGTAACAGTATCAGCTTTGTGATTGTCAACAGCCAAGCCCATAACTCCAAGTTTTTTGTTTGATTGGGTAGAAAATAAGAAAGTAGGACGTTCTTTAATTTGCTGTAGAATTGGCTCACTACTATCAATCATCTGCTGTTGTTGAGGGTTAACTGATTGAGTCCCAAAAGCCTGAAATTCCTTCGTCCATTTCTGGGGATATTCAACGGTATTAGGGTCAATTTGAGCGCAAATCACTGAGAAATTACTTTGAAGGATCGCAGGCGCAGGTGTCAGTTGTCCGGTTTTGAGTAGTCCAAGCTGTCTGAGCGCGTCTTTGTCTTTCTTAAAATGTAATACCCCCAAGGGTTCACCATTGAGAAATACTGCATCTCTAGTTTTTAAAGGTGGCGTTTCGATAGTCAGTTTTCGGTAATCTCGATCCGAGAATGACTGACCAGAAAAATCATAAAAGTTGATTTTATTGATTTTGAGGAGATTCCCATTGGGGGACTCACCCAGCACAAAAGCTTGATCTCCAGCTTCAGAGATAGAAGTAAGTTTCAACTTCAGGGGATTACCATTTTTTAGGTAATCAACTTGTTTTAACTGCTGGATAGAATCACTGTCTAACTCACCCAGAGTCAAAGCATCAAGTTTGATTTTTACTGTTTTATCAGGAATCGGCACAGTGCCAAATTCTAAGTTTATGGGTTCGGCGTTAAAAACAAGTCCTGCATAAGAGAAGTTCTTAAGTTCGCGGATAGTAATTTCAACCGGCTCGTTTCCTGGTAGTCCAATAGTTACTTTGGCAGTAGCAGGTTCTAGCCCAATGAAATTAGCTTGCGCCTTTGTGCCAATTGGTAACATTCCAGCCCTGGTTTCGAGCATGGCGAATTCCTTATATTCGCCGTCAGCATCCTGGACAAACATTAGCCTAGAAACGTGGCGTTCATGTCCCAGTGGGTGATGGCTAGCCCTGATTTCTATAGGATGTTTTTCATGAGCGTTCCAGTCTCGACCCAAAAATTGATTCGCTTCATTATTTAATGTGACTAACTTCGGTTCGCTAAATTGCAGTTCCTCCAAGCGGGAGATAATCTCATTGGCGAAAGCAGCGAAGGCAAAATTAGAGACTTTTTTAGCGATCGCTTGGGGATTTGCGTTTTCTTTTCTTGCAACTTCAAGTTCATCTTGGCGGGATGCACAGATGTTCCAAGCGGCGGCGGCGGATGCAAGTTTTTCTGACTCTGGGATCGAGGCGTAAAATACTTCAGCCGCATCATTTGCCAAGGCAAAGAGTAGTTTAGTTTGGCTTCTGGTAAGTTCTGGTTTTAGTTCTAAGAGTTTAGCTCTTTGCGTGGTTATCCCCGCCTTGAGGTTGTGGTCAGTTACAGATTGCTGGCTAACTGTTCCCAACTGACGGTATACAGGTTTTCCATCTTTATCGATTTCTCCATTAATCTGGGCGACTGCTAGTAATTTGTGGGGGCGTTCGCTACTTGTAAATTTAATTTCTTCTAGGCGAATGTTAAGTGTCTGGGCTTTCCAGATTAGGGGATGCCCGTAACGAGTTAGATTGGTAATTTCGAGTTGGCAAGACTGTGGAGTTTGGATGATTGCTGATGGCCCCTTCTCGGTTTCCCGCCGTCGCTCCATACGTACCGCAGCGTTGAACTTCAGATCGAACTCGTACTTCGCAGCGATCGCTGCAAATTTTTGTTGTGGTGTAAATTCTACTCCTTTGAATAAGTCTTTAAACTGGACTATGGGACGCGATTCTAACTGTGATTGCTGGAAATATTTATTGGTTTGGCTAATCAATAATTCTACTGGTGAGTAGCCCTTTGGTGTTATACCTGTGCTTAAATAAACTGAACGCGACTTTTTATCTTTAATATAGTTAACATCACGATACAAGTAGCGGTTGTTTTCCCTGATTTTATCCATCTCAGGTTTTTTAGCACTTTTGAATAAATCAACCGCTATTTGGTTTTGATAACACCCCTCACCAATCATTTCTCGGTACATCAGGCGGTTAACATCCATCGCCTGTTGAATATTTTCTGGGGTTCTTTCATCCAAAGCAAGTTCAACAAACCCTTGTATATAAGGCTTGTATTCTTCTCGAATTAACTTTGGCTCTTTCTGGCGTTCTTGCTCAAACAGGGTTTCGTAATGGTTAGAAACTTGGTCTAAATAACTTGATTTCTGCTCAAAAGTACCGTAAGTCTTTAGGATTTCTATTTCTGATTCTAGAGCTTCCAATGCAGTAACTTGATTATTAATCACTCCCACGCTGATGCTATCGCTCATGTGGATGGCGATTTTTTCAAAAGGCGGCTGGATTCCAGTTTCAGGATCGTAGAATGATTGTTTTGTGAGCTTAACTGTAGGGGAATAGGCGTTTTGGGGAAGATTTCTTCGCTCTGCCTCTGCTGTTAAATTAGGATATAAGCTAGCTCTTGCCACACCAATGCAGTCACCATCGTAGTCTCGTGCTTGGCGTTCTGATTCAGTTTCTGCTGGATCTATTTCTTCAACATCAATCCCTTGCGCTTCTAACTCTGTAATTCTGGCTTGTATGCGCTTGTGGTCTTCGTCATTGACTACAATTATGCCTTTGAGGTCTTTACCATCTGGCCCGAGTCGATCTTTAACGTGCTTGTTAGCAGACACACACAATCCGTTAGAATTCAGAAAAGGAGAACGGAAGTTAAGAATTTTCTCTTCATTCTTTTCCCATGAAACACAGATTTCACCATTTTTTAAATCTTTGGATGGAATAATCATCCCTCGGTCAAAAGTAAGCGTTTTCCCTAAAGCGATATCTCGCCATTGGCTCTGTACAAACCGACTTAATTCCTGTTTAACTTTTTCCGTTTCTAATAACTGCTGATGACCCAACAAGTCAGCTTTGATGAGCTTGTACATGAACAAGTCATCTTTAGTACCCTCGTCATCTAATTCTTCATCTGCATCTAAGTCATCATTTGTCCCTAAGTTTTTAACATCTGCTTCAAGGCTAGTAAGTTCTCCTATTTTTAATTTACTTTGGTTCAATGATTCTTTGCGTTTTTCATATTTTTCACAATAGTCAGCAGCAACTATTCTTGGGTCATCTTGAATAGAGGCTAGTTTTTCAGCTTGTAGCTCTAATTCTTCGGCAAAATCTTTAATTCCTTGGGGGAAAGATGCTAAGAGTTGAGAGATAGACATTTGACCTTGCTGTGATTGTCCTTTTTCAGCCAACCAAATATTTTGCTGATATAATCCTGGCTTAATCTGTGGTTTAGTCGCCCTTGTTGGTCTGTCCTTATCTGTTCCCTTAAAACTACTTATGGGGAGAATTATATCTATTTTTGGTTTATTTTTAGGATCTGCATATTTGATTTTATCAAGCTTGTATGGTCGCAGTGTCCCTTTTCCAAAACGATATTTAGTAGTATCTTCTCCGTCTCCTTCTACCCAACCAAATCGATGCTGAATAACACGGTAGCTTTTATCTTGCTGTGATTGTCTTAAAGTTAGCTTGTCATAAAGTTGGGTTGAAATTTGTCCATAACAGTCACCAACTAGTTTATATGCTAAATCATTTGATAATATTCCTCCGTTTTCACCCCTGTTTTCAGTAGAATCATCTACTACCAAAATGTTTAGCTTTTCGTGAATCGCATTTTTACAATTCCCCAGGAAGATGGAACCATAAGCACCCCTGTCTTTACTGTCTGGACAAATTTTTTGAATCGTTTCTAAACATTCTTTTTCTCCATAAAGTAAGCGGGTCTTAGAAGATAATAATAAAATGTATCCATCTGGATGATTCCTTAAATTCTCGTCTGTACTGTATTCATCTGAGTGCCCAAAGGAAAACTCTTTGTTAGGGAAATATGATTCTAGTAAAGTATTACTGAGCTTTTCAGTTAAAATTGATTGAGGACTAGTCTGATTATCATCTACATAAATCCATTGATTTAGCCTGGGGTCGAAATGCTTGAATTCTAGAGTCATAAAATTGGCATTTTGATGAACATTAATTAAATTTTTGAGAGGTTGTTATGTCGAGAATAAAGCGTTGGGTAAATATGAATAAAAGAGAATTCAACTCAGATGGAAGTTTGAAGGATGAAGCCCGACAACAAATGTTGGCTACAGGAATGAGTAACGAAGCAATTAATGACTATGCTCTCTCGTTGAAAGAAGAATACGACGAATGGAAGCACCTGGATCAGACTGACCCAGAGCCGTGGCCAATCTACACAGCCTACGATTTCTTCACTGAACAAGAGAAAAAGGAATTTAACCGTGATGGTTCTCTCAGACCTGAATATGTAGAATACGCTCGTAAAATTGGCATCAGTGAAAGTGCTTTGGAACACCAAGAGTGGCGTAAGAGAAACGAAGTCGAGAATTATGATGCTGTATCTGCCGAACATGCAGAACAAGGCATTAACTTTGGTGAAGAACGGATGAAAGAAAGGATTGAAGACAGCAGAACATACGCTCAACGCCGCCGCCAAATGGAACAGGACTTGCGGAACTTTGAGCCGGAAGATAGCTTGCCTTTTGATAAAAACACTTCCTATTAAAGTAGGTGAGTTACGCTGTCAAGAAAGTTTTTATCCATCAAATGCAGTGATTTTACCTGAATATGTGAAAGAAAGCGCTCGCCTCACCTTGGGCATGAAAGTAAATATTTATAAACTGCCTTTTTACTTCGTTGACTTGAAAGATTTTAGAGATTGTTGATGGAGTACCATAGTCAGTAATCGCAGTGCAGTAAATAAATATACCGCCCTGTCATTGAGTTTATCTATGATGTTTTTTACTGTGTGGTGGGGTGTTTTTTGATAATTCTTTGCCAAGAGATAATTCCGACGAAGAATTATTAGATATTGGTGAAGTAGCTATTTTATATATGGCAAAACAGCAAGAAATAGCGACTATTGAGATTAAAGTAGCCTGACCAATTATTTGCCAGCAGTTGAAAGTCAGTTGAGGCTGAACTCGCTTAAAGAAAACAGACTCCAACTTCTGGTGAGTCGTACAATTTTTCAAGTACTCCAAAACTTGCAGACATTGAGAGATATCTTCGCCTTTATGTACTTTTTGGCACAGCAGAATTTCTAAGCGTTCAATGCGACGTTCGGGAGTAGATAAATTAATATCGTCCCAATCATCCCAAAGTTTAATTTCTTTTAGTTCGTTCATAACTTCATCCCTCTATCAAACTATTGATGCTGTTCCGAATGGCACGCTTGTTAAGCGTTCGTTAACCCTTGGTATTACTGGTTTTGGGGTGTAGGGAATTAGGAACAACTTGGTTTTGTCTAGCGGACTAAAATTCAATTTTTATTAACACTACACCCAACACCCTGCCCTGACGATATTTCACATGAGTCTTCATGCCATTCGATGCTGTTCCAAAGATAGGGAAAACTAAAACAGACAGTTTCTCTTTCCCCAAAACTTAATTATCTGCGCCGTTTAGGTTTACTCTTATTGCGCTCATACTCAGCAATAATATCCTTGGTCTGTTGTGGAAGAATCACACTTTTATTGTTAAATCGCATTTGATATACCAGATAACAGGGACTTTTGGGATCAGGACAGGAAAGATTTGTTGGCAGATTAATGATTGTTACTCCTGCAAAAGTCGCAGAAGCTAACATGGCAGAGCCAAAAAAGAAAATACCAGAGCGGCCAGAACCGACCCAACCACCGAGCCAAAAAACAAGTCCTTTGAACTGTTCAAAGCGTTTTTGACGAAGTTTTTGACGTTCTAGTTGTGCTTCGTTCCATGCCTGTATTTTTTCCAGCTTGTAGGCAGCTAATTTATTGGCTTTAGCATCGGAGGCTTTTTCAACTTGAATATCAATAGTGCGTTCTTTGGCTGCAATTTCTTGTTTTAATCGGTATTCGTTCCATTCTCTAATGCGTTGGGCGACAGCATCGGCGTGGGCGAAGAAGATGGTAAGGGTGTCGTCTCCCAAGTCACTCCAGATAACTGTAGCCTCTGCTGCTTTTTTTCGGCGATTCTCGCCATGATTCTTTCTTCTAATTGAGCGAAGAGGTTATTTTCAGAATCGCTCTGTTGTAATTTCAGTGCAACATTTTTCAGGTAAAGTGATTGAACTAACTCTGGGGCTTCTTCAGCCTGAGCAGCAGTAATTTTATCAATCAAGCTAGATAAATCTTCTCTTGCCGCTACAGCTTTTTCACTAACATTCTCAATCACTGCATCTAATTTTAATTGTTGAGAATTTTCGCTTTTACCTAGAGTTGTTAAGCTGGCTGCAACTTCTTCAAAGGATTTGTTTTGCTCTTTTATTGATTTGTAGGTTTCAAGAAAGCGTTCGCACTCATCTGGGCTATACTCATCTTGCTCAGATAGTCCGCAGACTTGGAGAATTATTAAAGCCTGAGAAAGTGCGATTTTATAGCCTCTTTCACGAGCAATAACTAGTAATTCAGTGATATCTAATGGTAATTGGCCTTTCTTCCCTTGTTTTTTCCCCCCATTCTTCGTTGATGATGAGGAATTGCCCTGAGTTTCTGACAGTGCATTGTCAACAACTGGAGATAATAGAGCCATTACTTCTTCATCATTTCCACCCTGCTCAATTAAGGTGCGACATTCACGAAACCTGTCTGCATCATTCTCGGTATATAACTCTTTTTCAGGTATCCCACTCAAGCGTAAAGTCCGGCTAATTTCGGATGGTGAGAGGTTGTTAAAAAGTTCTTGTGGTTGATACATAATCATGCACTCCTAGTTAAAAAGCCTGAAACGAGATATTTGCGTTAATGAAAAAGATGCTAAGAAAGGAGCAATGCGTCAAATCAATTCAAAAAATAGTCAGTCCTAAAAAGGATTTAACCAGTCAGTTTCCGACTCCAATTCTTCTGGTACGGGAGTTCTGGCTATTTGTAATGGTTCTTTGACTGAAGTTCTGGATATTGGTAATGGTGATGATTGTATTAGTTGTAATGGTTGTGATTGATTAGAGGCTACTGCAATCATTGGCATTCCTTGAGAGGGGATTTCTCCCAGCAGTCCCATCAGATATGAAGAGTGGAGTTGAAGGCGGTAAAGACAAGCACGAATGTGTGGCTCTAAATTCACGGATTGATCCGCAGCTTGATAAGCTAAAGGAAGCCAATAGCTGCTGATAGCAATCATCGCCATATCTTTAGCAGGATAAAGAGTATTTCTGGAGTTTAGATACTTAATTACCACGGCTTCGGAACTATCAGCCTTAACTCTACTTCGTAAGCGAAACTCAACATCTGAAAACATTCTAATATTCCTCTCTTCACAAGCAAATTACTATTACGAATTACGTTAGCGTAGCGGTAGCGACGCAGGAGCGTCATTACGAATTATGAAATATAGCGTGTTGGTAACGAAACAATCCATATACATCAGTGAAACGCAAGCACAAGGCATCTTTTTTAATCGGCAGGTTAAAAGCTAAACGCACATCCTCTGATAATTCTGCTGCCCATGAAATGTCGGTATGAGTAAACAAATTTTTCAACTCCGAACCTAAATATTCCGACGTTCCACCACCAATAATGACTTGCTCAATATGGGCAGGAATATTAATTTTGAGCCAAGTGGATACCTTTTCCCAGTATTCTTTACGAGATAAGTCAGCCACTTCAATAATTTGTGCTATTTCCTCAACCTGAAAATCAGACTTTTTGCTCCGAGCCAAAGGTTTGCAGTATCTCGGTTTCAATGTCGGGCCTGATAGATGAACAGCCTTTAACAGTTCGTGTAAGTTTTGCCCTGATGTTCGGCTTTTGATTCTCTCCAGCATCCACGCCAAGCCCAATCCTTCCGTCTTTCCAGTTGAGATACCACGCTCAAAGATTACGGCTGATATATCCCGAAAACCCAGCATCACCACAGCAATGTTCATTTTATTGAAATCTGTGCCAAGTTTTTTACTTCGCGTCAATATCAGTCCCCCACCTTCGGGCAAGCACTGAAAGTTAATCAGATTTATACAAAATTGTTTCCCTCGAAAGCTAAAGCTAGACAGTGCCTTAGTTAAACCCCTCTCCAATCTCTCTCTATCTTCCCACTCCCCATAAGGCAATAGCAGTCCCAAGGATAAATCAAAGTTTGCCTTCAAAGAATCTCTAATCGCTATTGCCCCCACTGCTGCCAAAGTTTTTGGAATCGCGTTCTCATACTTGAGTTCTAAAAAATTGATTCGCGCTTCAAAATACTTTTGTGCCAAAAACCCAACCGCATAATATTCTTCGTTGTACTCTATCCACGCTTCATTCTCTGGATTGGGCCGATTCATTTGCCCAGACTCATATAAATCCAACGAATCTTTGGAAATCTTAATTAACTCTGGTTCCATACACAGCAATTCTGACTTGTACGAAATCTCCGAGAGAACACGATAAACCATCTTCGTCATTGAAGTTCCCGGATCAAGACTCAACATTAAATCCACAAGAAAATTTCTCCCTGTTTTTGACCCTTTTTTTGTCTATCTAATTGATAATTACTCTCAACTTGAACCGCCCAAACCGTGATTTTTTCCACATTTACGAAGAAATATTACAGTTTTCGCAATACTCTTTGGCTTTTCATAAATTCGTGCATCTGATAGAAAATCTCCACAAAATCTCTCAATTCCCAATTTTCACCAATTACATTCAACATCTCCCAATATCTAAACAATATCTCCCAAATCTCTAATTCATTTCTTACCTTTTCAACTATTCAACATCATTTAGTCACAAAATTCTCATTAGCTTAATATTTTCCAACAATTCCTAAGACTTCCCAAGACTTCCTAGCACTTCCTGATACTTCCCAATTTCCTCAAGGATTCTCCCAATTATCTAGTAATTAGCTTCAAGAACCACAACCCCTGTAATCCATCTTTTTCTGACGCACAGTACGCCATATTTGGCGGAAAGAATGCTCGACTTTTTGCTATATTAAATGACAGGAGAGTTGGGGAAATAAAATTTTGTTTTGGTCAAAGTCTCACGAAAAAAAAATCATTCGTCATCAAGCACCACGAAGTTTGATAACGGGGATTGATTTTGACCTCAATACTTATTGCAAAGGTGATTATCTTGCAATAAGAACAAATAATCAGAATTTTTTGAAAAGAGTTTGTTGCACCAACAGATGGAATAGAACAAGGATTAACTTTTGTAAACCCCATCCCAGAGGTGAGCCATGCTGACAGCTGCTAACGTTTCTTCAGAGATGGCGGTGAACTACTTCGTCAAAAACTACTACCACCAAGGGAAGTCGCTTTGGAGTGGTCAAGGTGCTTTAAAATTGGGTTTGTCAGGGGCAATCGATGATGAAGAAGCTTTTAAAAATGTGATCTCAGGGCGTTCACCCCAGGGTCGTGAGCAATTAAATGCCAGGGCCTTGAAGCCCGACGAACGCAGAGCCGCATTAGACTGTACATTTTCTGCGCCCAAAAGTGTAAGCTTGATGGCCTTGGTGGGCGGGGATACTCGTTTGATTGATGCTCACCATCAGGCGCTAAAAGAAACTCTGGAGCTAATAGAGCAGCGTTATGCCTATACCAGAGTGACAGATAATAGCGGCAGACATAGAGTTAAGACTGGTAACTTGGTCGTCGCGCAGTTCGATCACATCGAAAGTCGGGATTTAGACCCACATCTGCACACCCATTGTTTGCTGATGAACATGACCCAAACTCCAGATGGTAGGTGGTTAAGTTTGGGTAATAACGAGATATTCGCCAATAAGAAATTCTTGGGGATGGCATACCAAAGCTCTCTGGCGCGTGAGGTGCAGAAGCTTGGCTACGAGATAGAAAAGAGCAAACATGGGCAATTTGATATAAAGGGCTTTAAATTCGAGGATTTAGAGGCATTTTCTAAACGCCGACAGCAAATCATCGCCTCATTTAGTGCTAATTCGACTTGGGCAGAACGTGAGAAAATCTGGGATAATACTCGCCAGCGCAAGCAAAAACTACCAGAATCAGAGTTACTTGCATTCTGGAAAGAAGAAGCTGCGGCATTAGGGATTAGGTTTGTTAAGGCAGGTGAACCAAGGCAGGAGATACCAGCCAATGAGAAAAGTTTGGCAGAGGTTTTGGATTTAGCGATCGCACATTGCAGTGAGAGAAATGTCGCTTTTAGACAAGAGGATTTAGAAAAATTCATCCTAGAAGAACGTTTAGCTACGGATATAGCAGCAACAGCAGCCCTGATTAGAGAGCATCAGGAGTTAATCGCTTTACCAGGATTGACTGACCAATTTACGACGATGACAGCAGTGCGACGGGAACTGGCAACGATTGACTTAATGCAGCAGGGTCAATATAAATTTTGCTCCATTTCCCAAAGAGAAGTAGTCGAAAGCCACTTAGAGAACACCTTACTAAATACCGGACAGCGCCAAGCAGTAGAATTAGCTGCAACAACATCTGACCAGTTCATTGCATGGCAGGGGGTAGCTGGCGCTGGCAAGACTTTTGCCCTCAAAGAGTTGAAGGCGATCGCTTTTAATGCCGGATATACCATCAAAGGCTTTGCCCCCAGTTCCTCTGCTGCTAAGGTTTTGAGCGAAGAGTTAGAAATTCAGTCTGAAACTATTGCTAGATTACTTGTGACTGAACCAAAAGAAATTGAACCAAATCAAATCTGGGTTGTGGATGAAGCGGGTTTACTCAGTGCAAAAGATGCTCATGCACTTTTACAAAGAGCAACCTTACTTCAAGCTAGGGTAATTTTAGTTGGTGACACTCGGCAGTTGTCAGCAGTAGAAGCCGGTAATCCCTTCAAATCGTTGCAACAGGCAGGAATTAAAACCGCACACCTCAATGAATCGTTGCGTCAGAAAAACCCGCAGCTAAAATTAGCAGTAAATTTGATTGCTGATGGCAGGATTGAAGCAGGATTTGAACGACTAGAAGCCAACGGTTCCATACTTCAAGTAGATAGTTTTTCCAAAATAGAGCAGATCGCCAATGATTATATAGTAGGGACACCAGAGCAACGACTCAAAACTCTTGTGTTAGCTGGAACAAATACAGAAAGACTTGCCCTTACCCAAGCGATTCGAGACAAGCTCAAGGGTGAAGGGACTTTGGGAGAAACTGCAACCATCACCCAATTGCAAACCAAAAATCTGACAAAAGTACAGATGCGGTTTGCCCATAACTTTGAAATTGGTGATGTGATCATGCCCACACGGGATTACAAACGCCGGGGGCTTTCTAAAGGCAAATTATATGAAGTGGTAGGTCGAACTACTGACAAGTTGACACTAAGAAGTGATGATGGACAGCATTTAGAAGTAGATACAGCATTTGACAAGGCAGTTTACCAGAGGCACCAGATTGAAATTGCTGTGGGCGATCGCTTGCAATGGAAGAAAAACGATCGGCAATTGGGACGACGCAACGGGCAAGAATTTACTGTGACAGGAATCGACCTGAACATAGTCCACATTAAATATGCTGATGAGCGTACTGAACGCATTAGTTTGGCACAGACGCAAAACTTAGACTATGCCCTTGTGAGTACAACATATAGTAGTCAGGGGAAAACTGCGGATCAGGTGTTAATTTCGGCAGATTTCACTATTGGACAGGAAAGTTTTTATGTTGCTGCCAGCCGTGCAAGGCATGAATTAAAAATTTACACCGAAGATCCAACGCGATTGGTAGAGTTAGCGCAACAGTCGAAAGCCAAAGATAATGCTTTGGAATTGCTACGAAAACAAATTCAGAAATCGACGATTGAGCAGCACCAAGCAATAACTATAAATATAAGTGCCCCTTTTGAGAAGCCAGTACTAAAACAAGAGACGACAGTATCTACTCCAAATGTCCAGCCAATTGTGAAATCAGTCGCATCTAGCCGGACAACAAGCCATGATTCATCAATAAAAGTACCGAAAGTCTTGCCCGTCTTGAAAGAGATACCAAACTATAATACTGTTGAATCGGTTTTCTCCAAGCCAGTACTGAAATCTGCTGCCCCAACAGAAGCATTTTGGACACCACATCAAAGTAAAGACATTCCCAATTTTCTTGAACCAAAGCACTGGCAAGAGTTTGAAGATAGCGCTATCCATCCTGATATTGCGGCAAAAAATTTTGAAAGTCTTCAATTCAACTATGCAGGTGGTGAGCATGAGTCTTGGGAAAGACTCATGGTTAGTGAAAAACTTAATCGTACAAATACCGGGAGGTTAACGGAGGGATTAATCAGAACATATTCTCATCTTGATGCTGGAGGATGGTGGTGTGATGCTGGAGTTGATCCGCGAACATTTGCTGATTTAACCCCAGGTGATAAACCAACTCTTAAACGATGGGGATGCTACAAGCCAAATCAACCAAGACCCAAAAAAGATGAGAATAATCAAATAATTGAAGGGAAATTCATCAAATATGAGCATCCTCCCAAGGTTGAATTAAGCATTTTCCTGCTTAATGTCCCTGACGATATTGCCGAACGCATTTACTCCAAACACAAGGCGAATCCCAGTGATAGCGATCGCCAGTCAGGATTTTGGTATTGTGTATGGAAACATAATATCCCCTGTGCAATCGCAGAAGGAGCTAAAAAAGCAGCCAGTCTGTTGAGTCAGGGTCATGCTGCCATTGGGCTACCTGGGATTTCGGCGGGATACCGAACTCCCAAAGATGAGTTTGGCAAGAAAATTGGCAAGTCTTACCTGCATGAAGAGTTAGCAATTTTTGCCACACCTTCTCGAGAAATCAAATTCTGCTTTGACTATGAAACCAAGCCTAAAACGAAGCTCAATATTGAGAGGGATATTTCCGTAACTGGAAGATTGTTGCAGAAGCTTGGAGCTAGGGTCAAGGTCGTCAGCTTGCCAGGGCCTTCTAAAGGTGTTGACGATTTCATAGTCGCAAGTGGGCCACTGGCTTACGAAAAATTGAGCCATGAAGCAATGAAGTTAAGGGACTGGCAACAGCACAATCAACACTCAAAAGTTGCTGCAATAGAACCACCCAAACTTCAGCTTAAAGAAAGTTCTTTACAACAAACCTCACCAAATCAACCAATAGGACAAACCCATGACAACCAACAACAACCCAACCCAGATACAGTTATTAACCGAGAAGATAGAGGAATTATTAACCTCTCACGGGAAACTGAACAAGAATTTCGAGCAGTTAGAAATCAAGAACTCTCAACTCACCGAAAAAATTCAGAGCTTAGAGGTAGCCCAGCAACAGAGGTTGAGCGACTTCTTACAGCAGTTAGCCGAGACATTGAATGCCAAGAAGTCCTCGAACTTAGAGCCATTAGTACAAGAATTAACCCAAGCTCTACAGATGATTGGCTTCGAGGTCAACGAGCAACGAACTTCTCAAGACAAGTTAACCCAGAAGATTCAGCAATTATTGACGGCGCAGCAAGTGATGTCAGTTTTGAACAAAATGGAAACGCCAAACGACCAACTACCGAACAACTCTTAAACGCAATTACTGAGAATATTCAACAGTCAATAGTTGATGATGCCTTGGTTGAAACGTTACCACAATTAACAGAACAACTGTACGGGTATCAGCAGCACCTAAGAAGAGCTAGAACCAGATTAGATGACTTTGGAGCAGTGATTGCTTCAATTGAGCAACAAATTTCATCAAAAAGAACAGTGGATGTAATCTCTGACTTTATTGAACAGTCAGTAGTTGAGTCCACCCTAATAACTTTGTTGCCACAATTGGTAGAGCAACTCTCTCAAGTCAGTCAGCAATTAGCTCACAAAACAGCTATTGCTCAACAGTCAGAACTTTCAAGTTCACAAAAAACTGTTTGGGCAATTGCTGAAAATATTGAATACTTGGCTGTCTCCTCTGCCCTCACTGAAGCTTTACCACTGTTAATAAAACAACTCTCTCCCTTGAGACAGCAGCAAAAAGGAGTCAGAAGTAGATTTGACGATTTAGAAGCAGTCATTACTCAAATTGAGCAACGACTTTCATCACAAAGAGCTATAGACGCAATTACTCAAAATGTTGAATACTCGGCTGTCTCCTCTGCCCTCACTGGAACATTACCGCAACTAATAAAACAATTTTCTCCTTTGAGACAGCAGCTAAAAAAAGGTATTGCCACATTCGACAAAATATTTACAGCAATTGAGCCATTATCACAACGCCTTGATTTACAAAAAACTATCGATATAATTGCTGAGGATATTGAACAGTTGGCTGTAGAGTCTGCTTTAAGTGAAACGTTACCACAACTAATAGAGCAACTCTCTCAACATCACCAGCATATCTCAGGAAGGATAACTAAATTCGACGACCTAGAAACAGCAATTTCTCAATCTGAGCAGCACCTTTCAACAAAAAAAACTGTCTTATCAGTTCTTGAAAACATAGAACAGTCATTAGTTGAGTCTGCCCTAGCTGAAACTTTGCCACGGTTAATAGAACAACTTTCTAAAACTTGCCAACAGCAAAAAGCTCTTAAACCCGCATTTGATAAAATATCTACAAGAATTGAGCATGAAATACAATATCTTTCTTCACAAAGGACTGTAGACGCAATTGCTCAAAATATAGAACAGTCATTAGTTGAATCCATTATTACTGAAACGTTACCACAACTAATAGAACAACTTTCTAAAACTTGCCAGCAGCATAAGGGAAGAACCACCTTTGAGGGCTTAGGAGTAGCTATTACTCAAATTGAACAACGGCTTGATTCACAAAAAACTGTAGATCCAATTATTGAAAATATCGAATACTCGGCTGTTGAGTCTGCCCTCATTGAAACTTTACCACAATTAATAGAACAACTCTCTCAATATCACCAGCAGCTAAAAGGAGGAAAAACTAGATTCCACGGCTTAGAAGCAGCTATTACTCAAATTGAACAACGACTTGATTCACAAAGAACTATCTTATCAATTGCTCAAAGTATAGAACAGTCATTAGTTGAGTCCATCATTACTGAAACCTTACCACAACTAATAAAACAACTTTCTCAATTCAGCCAGCAGCTAAAAGTAGGAAAAACCACATTCAACCAGTTTCAGCAACTACTGGATAATGAATTCGTAGGGTATTTGACCCAAAAAACTCGAACTTCAGAACACTTAGCTCTTAATGCTATTTCTGACTACGTTGCTCAAGAAACTGTTGCAAGTTATGAGACTGTATCAGCGCTCTCAAAACTGAAAGAATTGCTAGGGGTGAGCCAATCTCAAACTTATACCGAATTTACTACTGCTTTACAAAAGATACTTGACTTGACTGAAAAATGGGGACATCATCAAAATCATTCTCAAGGAAACGTTCAATCCCTCTCAATAGAAGTAGAAACTGAGTTATTAAAAGAGTCAGTTAAATCACACATTAAACAAATAATTCACGGTTTAGATATTGAAAGATTGGCTGCTTTAGTTATGGAAGTAGGAAAATATGTCAAAGGTGAAAAGGTAACAGGAGCAAAGGTCAGCGAGTTATTTACGAGTGTTACAACTGATGCCAAAGCTTTGACTTTTGAGCAAAAAATGAACATTGTTAGGCAACTCATTAAAGATGACAAACCATCGATTATGAAAAGATTGGGAATCAACTCGCCATCGCCAAATGACAACGAGGAGCATCTACGGTTCCGGCGCTAACTTATCAGTTATCAATTATCAGGTATCAGATATTTCCATCAATTCATTCATAGGTTAGTTGTTTCCTGATAACTGTTCACTGTTTTAATTGGTATTGTTATTCCCACTATTTTAAACTGCTTACCTAAGACAAAATTTACTAGTTTCTGACCGCTCACTAAGATTATTTTGTCGGAGCGACGAATCAATTGTTTTGATAACTGTCCAGTTATGCCAGTATGCACGAAGAATCCACCATTAGCTCCTTCTCCTTCAATACAGCATACGAAATCTTTGATGTGTTTTGGGCTAATGTAATCAGCATAACGCTTAACCTGGATTACATAAAGCTTTCCCAAAATCAACACGCGACCATCTATCCCGCCGTCACCGGTGTACCGAAAGTTGCGTTGAATTTGCCACCCCTGTTTTTTGCAGCAAGTGAGTACCAATTCCTCAAAAACGTAGGGTGATATCCTACGCAGTGTGGCGATTACTACTGGCAATTTGGCTAATTGAGTTCTGCTACGAAGCTCAAGTAATACTTGACTAGCGTACTCAATATTATTCAAGTGTTTTTTAAGCTTTTTAAGTAATCTAACCCTTGGTGTTCGCGCTGGGCTTGGTAGTAATTGCTTCTTAAAATTTTTAGATAAGAAAGCCTTTTGGGTTGCTACTGAGCTTTGTCGTACAGGCTTGTTAAAGTTTTTAGCTAAGAAAGTCTTTTGCGTTGGTGCTGGGCTTTGTCGTACAAAATTTTGAGATGAAATGTCAGACGATTTTGTACTCTTAGGTAGTAATGGCGATTGCTTAAAACTTTGGGAACGATACTTTGACTTTGGCGTTGAAGGTGGAAATAATACAAACAGCCAAGCTAGAAAAATTATTCCACCCAGTGCAAACAACAAACCAATGATTAGGATTAGTATCATTTTTACACTCCCCTTTAATCATGGAACACCATTCCCGGATTTCTCACCACACCTCGAATGGAGGAGTAATGAGTAGTGAGCAAGGAGTAATGAGTAAGGAGTAAAATTCTTAACTTATTACTCATTACTCATTACTTATTACTTATACGCAAAGCAGCTTGTGAGAAATGCGGGCATTGCTCCCCTTTAATCATGGCTTACCTGTGCATATTTCTAAATTGTGATTCTTGTTGAGAATCCTGCTGAATTTGATGATGCATATCAACAAAAGATTGAACCTTATCAAGTGCCTGTAACTGTTGGTCACTTACGTTAGGTGATAAAACTCCATCAGTGAGAACAGGCTCGCCGTTTTTGGCACGAACGATTACATTATCACCAAGGCGTTCAAAATCAAAACTTCTACTTTTAAAACTCTTAGAACCATCAGGGTTATCTTTGCCCAAAATATTAAGCAGGGCTTTAACACTTTGCTCAATAGCTTGGGATTTGGCATCCTCAACAGCAGCCCGTAGTTCAGTTCGAGTATTATCAATGGCTGACTGAACACCCATAAGGCTTTGATCAACCGTGTTTTTAACACTATCTACCTGTGTACGTATCTCTTGAGTTAAGTTACCAACTTGTTGATTGAGTTGATTTCTTACACTGTCAGTCTGATATTTAACTTCATCCTGGAAGCTAGTAATTTGTTCATTAATTTGAGATTTAAGTGAAGCAATTTCCTTTCTGAGCTTCGTTACTTCGGGTGTCAGCACATCTTTAATCCGCTCAAAAACATTCTTAGCAGTTTGTTTTACCTTGTTCTCAACCGTACCCACCCAATTTTGAAGAACCGTATTTTGAACTTGTGGTAAAAACCGTTCATTTACCTGTGACAATGCTTTTTGGGTGTTTTCAATCAACTGTTGCTGCTTCTCCAAGGATTTACTCATTTCGGCAACTTGAGCAGCTAGTTGTGATAAAGATTCGGGTGAAAGCTGTTCTGATTTGATACTATCTACAAGTTTTTGTTGTTCGCTTAGTTTTTTCTGCAATACTTGCACTTGTTTTCCTAAAGCTTCTACACTGTAGATTCGCTCATTACTTACAACTTTATTTTTCTGTGATGCCGGAGCTAAACCTAATTTGTCAGTCAGTACTTCTCCATTTTTAATATGGAATACTTTTTCATTACCAATTTTAATAGAAATTGCCCCTTGAGAATTTTTCGGGTCAGACAGAGCTTTTTTTAAGTTCTCTACTATCGTTGGTGTTAATAAGTTTTTAGAGGGGGATTCTCCCAATGTTCCTTGATAAACTTTGCTAGAGCTAGAGTAAATATGAACATCCTTGGTGGGATCTAATCCTTTTTCTTTAGCTTTCGCATGGATGAGTTTCAGGAGAGATTCTAAAATATCTAGATAATCTCGCTTAATTTCATTCGCTTCACCATCTTCAATCATTATTTTCACCTTTGATAATTGACTGAATTAACAGTTCGGGATTAATCGCTACTTCTGGCAAAACTATCCCACCGAGTTTATTAAGAACCTGTCTACCTTCAACTTCTATGTAAGCAAATTCTCCATCAATCATTACTGTTATCGATAATGTATTTTTTTCAGCATGAACTGGAACATAATCTTTCAGAACACCATTTAACACAAAAATATTGGCATCATCTGCATCGCCGCTATAGACTTCAAGGCACTCAGGAAAATAGTTAGCATCAAAAGGCAAGTTATCCCAACTATCAGCAGTGTTTAAAATCTCGCTTGGATATTTATCTGCTAGGGCTGCTATATCAGGAGGGAGTTTAGCAATTTGTTTTCTGTCATAATCAGAGAACGGATAAAACTTACTTGGCGACATGAATTTTCTCCTTCAGATTTTCAGCTTTAATGTAAAGAAGGCAGGAGGCAGGAGGCAGAGGGCAGAAGGGAAGAATTTGAACGAGGCTTTAACCCCGCCCAATTCTTGGCCACCTGTGGCAGAGATTATGGTGGGGGACTCAGACCCAAGTTCGTTCTGGTCACGGGCTTCAGCGCAAAACAGTATTCCAACTGAGCCTCCTGCCTCCTGCCTTCTGCCCTCTGCCTTTCTAGTTGATTCCAGACAATATTTCTTTAAATCAGACTCGCATATTCTGATAATTGCTCTTGATTTTCTATCAAAGGTAACAATTTTACCGCGGAGGCTCGGCGAATTTTCATTTCTTCATCTGCTGGAGTTAAGAGAGTAGAGTTTTTAGATAATAACTTTTGAAACTCGTACCAAGCTTTCACACTGTCAGCTTCAGATTGGATTTCATGCTGAGGAATCTTAATTGATTGCAAAATTGGCAAACTTATTTGACCACGAGAACGAAATCCGGGACTAATAATTACTGCTTTTCCTGATGGTAAAGTGTTAAATTGATTGACATCAAATAACTTGCGAGTACTGTTTTGGTCAGAATTAGAAATGCTTGCACCGCCCTTGCCTCCTGATGAACGAGAACGTTGCTTGTATTTAATTTCTTCTTCACCTAAAAACTTACTAAATCGTTCGGCGGCTACATCATCTTGGGGATTAAAGAATGCTTTGGTCGCACAACCACCAAATATTGCATTAGTTGTGTTTTCACCATAAGATTCAATCAGCATTGAGAGATTTTGTAAACCTAAGATAGAAATTAGTCCATCCTCGCGGTTCTGATTGAGCCAATCAACCAGTGCTGGTAAATATAATGTGGGTAATTCATCAATCCCCAACACCAAAGGACAAGTACGTTTGTTAGCCACATTCCGGCTAACTAATAGATGCAGAATCGAGACAAGCAAAGGGGCAATTACATCACGCTTCTCTTTGTTCATCCCGAAAATCACCATCTGCCGTTCCTTCAAATCCAGTGGAATATTAGTTTTTCCACAGAATGCTGCTAATGCCGAGGGAACCATGAAGCGGCTGAACAATCCGCTAGCTGTACCCACAATACTAGCTGCTGTTTCTGGCGACCCTGCAACAGATACAAACTGTGCGAAAGCCTCTCTAACCATGAAATTCAGATTTTCTGCTTGCTCTATGCGCTTAACTAACTTTGGCAACCCTAGTATCGCTTGGCACATCATGATATCTGGATAATCTGTGCCCTTTGCCAGCATAAAGACGGCTTGGACTAACTGATCGCCAGCGTTGGTAAAGAAGCTATTTCCAGAATCTTGATCACCGAGTTGGAAATTGCGATTGAGTGTAATCGCAAGCTGCCGTGCCATTTCTGAGTCTTCATTACTGCGAAGAAAGTCGATAGGGTTGGCAACTGCTGATTCTGCAAAGCCTGGGGCAAGCACAGTAACCTGATAACCGCGTTCTATCGCATACCCTGCAAGTATTGGAGCTTGCCCTTTAGATGGAGAATCAGCTGATTCCTGGGAGGCGTATTTGAAATCATATAAAGCCAGAGGTAAGCCCTGATCAATTACAGAGCGAATCAGGGGATTAATCATTGAAAATGACTTTCCACTCCCTGGGCCACCACAAACTAGGATGCCTCGCTGTGCCTCTGGAAAATAAAGGGTTGTTGAATCTTCAGGGATGCAAGTTCTACGGACACCATTAATAACCTCGCTCGTTGTATTCTTGGGAGTTCCTACATACAGTGATACCCGGTTATGCAAGCGTTGCTGAATTTGTTTACACGCCAACTGACGAGCCGCTGTTTTCTCTCTTGTCCCGCCCCAGCGCGCTGTCGCTAGCTTGGCAATACCTCCCCTACTATCGATGATTTTGGCGATTACAATCACTGCGCCACAAGCAAGTACCCCTAAACCTGCGGGGGAAAACAGCGCTGATTCAAGTCCTGCGGGAATAAATTGATTTGCCTTAACCTCTGTCTTAGGAGTCCCTGTCATCGTCCCGTCCCCACGATAACCAAATCATTCTCACTCACGGGCAACCAGGGAACTGGCCCAATGAAGTAAGGGGTGCAAGTTTTCTGCTGAAATGGCGGTCGCGCACAGATCCTAAAGAATAAGCCAAAGTCGGCAGTCCCAAGGGATTCATTAACTCCAGTTAGCGCCACTTTGAACCCACTACCATACACTAGCCGCCCCGTGGGTTCCTTGCCCCCATTCACGGCGGCTAGAATTCCATAACCACCCTTGACTTGCTGAGATGAACCAGATGCCCAACGCTTACCATACAAGCCTCTCTGGGAACCAGCAAAATCCCCCATTTCTAAGTATGAGCATTCAATGCCTGGAGGACAGGCTACTGTCACAGTGCGATCGCCTCTCACGACACTGCCAGACACAAAGTAGTCATTTCCAGCCTTGGTATCACCTCTTTCAGAAGTACCAAGTACCACAGAAGCAATACCCACAACACCAAGTCCAGAGTTGATCGGCTTGGGCATTTTATCAAAGGCTACTTGGTTTAATCCCGGCACTTGGTTGATATAACTTTGTTGCCATGATTGAAAGGATTTTAAAGGCGTATCTTGGAGTCCAGGTATGGAATTCAAAGAATATTTGCTCAGGTCGATCTCACCTAATTTGAGATTAGCAGCTTGGGGATTATAGGCTACAATCTCAGAAATTGTCCCACTAGTAGCAACTCCAGATTTACTAAATAACTCTTCAAGGGGTGGGACTTGATTAACGGAGAGATTACCTAATTCTGGAATAGCTTTAACTAAAGATTTAGGAGTTTGCCATTGCATTAATCCAAAATCTAGTAGCGTCAGGTTTGATGATTGGGCTGCGATTGTACTTATGGACTTCAGGCTAAGACTGGACGTTTTGAATGCATCATCTACATCCCCCAGCATCACAATAGAGTCAACCTTTTGTCCTGCCGACCATGACCGGGAAGGGTCATAACCAAAGGTAGAAATTAGATTTTGAGGGATTTTTAAATATCCTGGCTGTTGAACTGGTGGCAAAGTATCCCATGTAATCTTTGACCAGTCGGGAGTTTGGGCTGAATATTTCCCCTGAGAATGAGTAATCGTTGGTGTCTGTGCAACTGAGATTGAAAGCGGAATTACCGAAGCGAAGGCAGTCAGTAGAAAGAGTTTAAATTTCATCAAAGTTGCCCCCATTTAAGTAATTGGTAAAAAGTGGTTTTATCGACCTGAGAAAGCGAAATCGCCTCTTCTCTAGTCTTGCCACGCCGTAATAATTTAATTGCATCTTGTACCTTGCTCCAGGTGGTAGAACCAGGTTTAACTTTATTTTTCCGCCCTGCCTCTGCTAGCCCAAAAGCGAGGGCATTCGCATCATTCCTTTGAATCGCCCCGTTTAGCGTAGTTCCAGGATTGGGGCGTAAAACGGCAACAGGCTGAGGCAGAGGGACTTTTATTGTTTGTGGTGGCGGCGAGGGCTGGTGGACTACTGGCGGCGCTGATTGCGGTTTTTCAACTGTTAGAGGAAGTGGCGTTCGCGGACGGGTAATGGGCAATGGGCGATCCGAATCAGATTTAACTACCAAGCTTGTATAGGCTGGGTTGCCTGTGGCGGGAACTATCTTAAACTGATATTGCTTTTGGCTGGTAAGTAGTGTAATTTGAGTGCTACCATCGCCGCTTGTGGACACAGGAAAATCGATTGGGTCAATCTGGCGAAGAAAGATTACGGTCGCTTTACCTCCCGCGCATTCAGAATCGCCGCCTGATGACGGGCATAAACCACCGTTTGAGGTAAAAGCAAAGCGACTTGGATCGCCAATCCAAACTTGCTTGATAGTTTCCCCAGTAGACATTAAATTAATAGTTAGTCCATAGCCTTTCCATACTTTTAATTCGATAGAGCTAGAGTTTGCATCATTCTCGTAAACCGTTCGAGCAGGTATCGCCGTTGCTTTTGCCGCGCTAGTTAAGATTAAAAATGCTGCAATAATAGTGGTTTTATTTAACATTTTTCCATGTTTACCGTAACGTTATTGTGATTAGAGCGATATTGTTTGATTAACGAATATTTGCACTGGCTTACCAACATCGATTACAAATACTTCTTCTCTACCGCTTAACTGTTGAGAACGGGCGACATTTGAACTTTTGATATTATCGAGAATGCTATTAAATGCACCCTCTCCAAAAGCGGCGGATAAATCTTTTTGCTCGTTGGTAGTGGAGCTAGTAGAGAAGCCATTAGAGTTCGTACTAACTTGAGTTACAGGGCGATTCTGTACCTGGGCAGCCTTCGCAACTCCCGCGATGATCGCAGAAATGAAATTGTTACCCAGATTGC
Source organism: Nostoc punctiforme PCC 73102 (assembly GCF_000020025.1). GTDB lineage: Bacteria > Cyanobacteriota > Cyanobacteriia > Cyanobacteriales > Nostocaceae > Nostoc > Nostoc punctiforme. The sequence continues at coordinate 50,947 of NC_010631.1, forward strand.
TACCTTTGCGAGACTCTGCTTTTAAGAAACCACCATCCTTGGCCATTATCAAAACAGCATTTGGTGGTAGCGGTTTCTCTTGGGTATCGCCATTGGAGTTCACCAATACTGAAACGCCGCGCAGTTTGGCAAGACCAGAGCCATTGGACTCTGCTAATTGAACAACTAGATAAGCGCCTACGGGCAATACGTCGCTACCATCTGAGGCTTTTAATGCTTTTGATACCTTCACTAAGTAATTCTGGTTGCCAGCGTCACCAGTGCCCCAGGCTAAAGGTGTTTCTAATCTGCCCTCTGCGGTGCTGCCAACGAGTACGCGTTTTGCGTTGTAATCAGTGCTAGTGCTTTCGACAACCTGCATAGCTCCTCCCGCCCCTCCTTCAATTCCAGTAACTTTTGGTTCCTTGACTTCCGAATCATCGCCTGAACTACTAAAACTGCCAGCATTCGCAGCGAGAAGCCATTGCTGAGTGGGATCTAACTTTGCGATGTTCGCTTGGGGGAACGCCAAAGGAGATTGTCTAACTGGCTGGGCAATTTTTGGCTGTGGCTGTGGCTGTGGTTGCTCCCTCCTAGCAGTAGGAAAAGTCTTGGGTACTGTCGGCGCTCTATCGACTGGGTAAGGCTGTTGTCTGCGCTGCACTGGTTGTATATTCGGGGTAACGGGTGCAATTGGAGCAGGGATTGCGTTATTTGTAGGCGTTGTTACTGGGTTTGGCTTTTGATCACGAATCTGCCTTAGCTGGTTATTTTGGCTAGTCAGGGCAAGCGCTGTTTTATCTTTGCCCGTCTCATTTTCCGGCTCTGGTAGGGGCGTTTGCTCGTTGCCTTTGGGCGTTTGCACAATGCCCTTGGAAAACTTCAGCACATTCATTGAATTACCGATTAAAGCCCCAATGATTATTACAAAGAGAGAGCAAATTAGAGCAACAACGCCCATTTTTAAGAGTGGAGATTGCGAGACTGTTCGAGTGGTAACGATTTCCTCTGGTGCGGGGTTCTGTTCTGGTTGAATTGAATCATTAATCGAAGAGATTTTAGCCCCGTTCATGGCGGCAAAATCTTGCGACTCTATCTCAATAGTTGCTGACGGTAAGGGTTCCTGATTTTGGATTTCTTCTATCTCAATAGTTGCCGACGGTAAGGGTTCCTGATTTTGGATCATAGGTCTAAATCTTGGATTTTATAAATTTCCAGCCCAGCTTTACGAACGCGAGAAGCGGTTTCTTGAACCTGGGATGCAAATCTAGGAATGGCAGCCGTATCAATCGCCCTGACAAATACAGTTTTGTTAAAAGCGATGGGCTTACCAACTAAATTGCTGCCTTGGAAAACAACAATCTCTGCAACCATATCTACTTTCCATTGCCCATCCTTAATCCGAGTCGGCTGACTGATTAAGCTGACTTTTAGGATTGATTGCGTAGACCCATTAAAGACATCGGGCGGCGTAAGATTACTTATCTCCTCAAGGAATGGTGCGCGAAAATCTTCTGACAACGCAAAACCTGAAGCCCATACACTAGTAGTAATCTTGGCTTTTGATGTCGATACACCAGCGTCTAACTTTAATTGTTTGGTGGGGTCTGGATTGTAATCATCGCTTGACTTTGGTAGAGCATTCCAACTTAAAAGTCCGGTCATTGTCTGCCCGACAAAACGTGTAATAGCTTGGGGGGAGCGCTCCTCACTGCCTATAGGAAGAACTCTGATAGATTCGCCGTCATGTAACTCCACAAGGGTGGAAGCTTTCGTTTTAGAAATTGTTGCTATCCGAGCAAAATTGACAATTTCTATGAATAATAAGAGCGTTAATAAAATAGCATTGACTATTAAGAAAATTGGGGTAAAGTTTAACTCTTTTCTCTCTAATAATTTCATCTTCTTAAACCCACAGAGAATTTAACCCCACTGGTAAACGCTGAGAATACAGCCATTCCGCCACCAGTGCCTATGGCTACCGCGAGTAATGGCGAAAAGATGGCTTGTAAAAGTTGCAATAATAAAGGATTGCTAGAAGGCTTGGAGACTATTGCGCTGGCAATAATGCCTACTGTTATGGAGTAGGAAATGAGAACTAATGTTAGTCCTAACCAGCCAGCCAACCAAGCATAGATAGGTTTGCTTTGGAAAGGCAGTAAAGATAAAACCAGGAAGATTGGGGCGGCGAATGCAATCATTAAGAATGACAGTTGGACGATGTACTGAAAAGCTGCCGATACCCCACTGAGAATGACATAAACAAAACCTTGGATTGCGCTATTAATTAGTTCACCAGTAAGGTCTAAGGGGTTCCAACTTCCGACTCCAGAACCTGCACCAGTCTTTTCTCTAGCTTTCTGCGCGTCTTTTCGTGTATTCTCCACAGCCTGTTTGATACAAGCTTGTTTCTCGCTCAATTCTTCACCTTCCTTCTTTTCGTTGTTGAGCTTTTCGCACTTAGCTAAGGCTATCTGTGCGGCTAAGACAAAGCTTTGGTCAGCGTTTACATTCCGTATAGCATCTCTCAAATTGACCCCATTTCTCGTAATATTTAAAATACTCCTGTTTAGTCCGGTCGATACGTTTTTTAATGCGACTGTTGTGTTTGCTAGGAGGAACCCATTATTACTAAGCATTACGATTACTACTAATGGCAAAACCATCTCGGCTATGAAATCAAAACCAAACCCTTCTTCTGCATACTTCCTGTACCAGCCAAATGATGCAAAGCCAATCATCACAACAGCCGCGAGGGTAGAAACAGCGACGACAGCCGTATAAATTGGGCTTGTTCCAGATGCTAATTCTAGCCAATCATTCTCAAACGATTTATAGATTAGGTCTGCGCCTGAGATAGCCCCTTCGACTATTTCGCCTGAATTCGTAGTGCCCGTATCTTCTCCAGCTTTTTGCCCTGTCGTTTGGGCAAAAAGAATAACTAAGAACGTTATCATTTGAGTTATCGTAACGTTATTGTGACTCGATTATTGATTCTTCCAGAATGAATCGTTAGCGGCAGCAGATTGAATTATCTGGCGAGTAGCGGCGTTAGATTCCTGATCCTTCGCCGCAGCTTGCTCATCAAGCCTGTTTGAAATATCGGCAAGGTTAATATTTGCAACAGCCAAGGAACGGGATTGCTTTTGTGCTTCTGAGTGGATAGACTTGGCAATCACAACATTTTGCAAGTTTTGAATAGCGACCTTTTTAAGAATGTCTTGGGTAATAACATCCTGTTGGGCGGCGGCAGCATTTTCGCTTGATTGAGCAGTGGCATCATTAGTTATTGCTGCCTCTTGCGATTGCACTCGTTGACCCTCAACTCCTAGTACTGATTCTGACTGACCGCGTGTATATTGCTGGTTCCATTCCTTAATAGCGTTTCCGGCTTGAATGCGAGGGTCTAATATCAGCAACGCGCCTTCTTGTTTCTGAATCAATTTCTCGATATTCTTGCCAGCTTTTAGGGGATCAGGAATACCCAAATCACCAACACTAGATTCAATTGCCTGGGTTAATTCAGCTTCTAACTTGCCCAAACTTTTAGTAAATTCTTTCTGATAATTACTAATGTAAGTCTGCAAGCTGCTATAAATTTGTTGAAATTGAGTTAAGAAAGATTGGTTTTGATTAGTTTGAGCGTTGGCAGGGAGGCTAGAAAAGGATGTCAAAATCACTACGCCTGAGATCACGATCAATCGGTTGGTATTCAAGATACAAGTCCTCCAGGGCTACTACAAAAGGTTTTTTGGTACAAAGAGATTTTACGGTTGCTTGCTTTTTTACTAAATCAAAGGAAACAGCTTGAACCATTAATGTTTTAGGTGATTCTTCCTTATTTAATAAACTGGTGAAGAAGGGATCATCGAAAGGTAAAGCATTAGGTGGAAGGGTGGAAGCAGGGGATCGAAAAAGCATGACATAAGCACCTGGGTCAGCAGATTCAGAGTTAATCCCCGGTTGCTCTAATCCACTCAATCGCTTATTTTGATATTTCAATGCTCTCAGGCTGGGGGAGCGCTTGATGGCATCCTCGCCCAATTCTATGTACACGCCACAGCCATTCTTCGCTTCGCTAATAAGCTTTTCATATTGAGCTTGATTATATTGCCAAACCTGAAAGCTGACTATTGACGCAACACCCGCGAGTATTGCCAGTAATAACTTATTTTGAATAGCTAATGAAAGAATCTTCATAATGGTTTACCCTGCTTAACGCAATCGACATAATACTTAGAAAATTCTGCCACCCAGGTAAACTTGTCTCTGTAAGTTTTCTTAAATTTATCTCGTGTGGATTGTTCCTCTCTGCTATTAGCCACCAACGCCAGCAGGGGATAGGAGGGATAATAGCGGCAGCGAACATACTTGTTGTTGTAGTCCAACAGCCACAAAGTATATAATTGCTGAATATTAGGGATAAAACTTTCGTTTTTATCGATAATTTCTCTAGGGATGCCCAGCAACTCAGAGAAACTATTAGCCGCTCCTGGAACAATCCTCCCAATCAACCGCAAGGGCATATTTTGTAATATTTGTTCTCCTGCCTCCGATTTGGCAATAGAAATGATATCTTGTGCCGCCAGAAACACCCGACAGCCTTGCTTTCGAGCCGTAGCGCATTTACGACCCGCAAGCCGCGATAATGCCGAAAATCCCAGCAATACGCTAGCCTCATCCATAAAGAACACGCTGTTGGGCGAGGAGAGGGATTGACGGGACGCGGCGATATATGCACTCATCCCGAACACTTCTGCATCTTTTCCTGATTGCAGATTAGTCAGTGCAAAGGTAATCAACTGGCTATCTGCCTGGAAGGTTGAAGGCTTGCAGATAGCGCTACCAATGCTACTAGCCTGCCAGTACTGTAACCGCAAGCGGATGTAATTAAGTGCTTTTTCTACATTGTCATCCTGATAGCCTAAATAAATATATGCAAGCGAGAAGAATTTCTCCATATCTGCCAATGTCGGGGTATCCGCCCACTCTGGGGTGTTTATCCCTGCTTTTCGCGCTAATTCAAATCGCTCCTTGATGTCGGCATCTTCGTAAAAGGCTTTTGTACCCAAAGGGATTACAGATTCTATAGTTTGTGATAGCAACCCATCAAACTTTTGCGTTCCTAAAACTAATTGAAGCACGATTAAATTAATATCATTTCGATGGGCTTTTGTTCTTTCCTCCCACTGCGACTCAGAAATCTTTGATAGGTCTAGCGGTTGTACAAGGTTGTTTGATTCCTTTGAGATATCAAAATAAAACCCATTAAAGTAGGGCGTGAAATCTCCAAAGGTTCCTGAACCATCATCATTTGGCAAGTCAATCATTAATACTGACATTCCCAACGCCAAGCATTGATAAATAATAGAGGCGATGATTACCGATTTCCCACTCCCGGTAGTGCCGATTACCATCATGTTTTTCGGCTTTGACAGGTCAATATGAACCGAGGATTGACCCTCATGTGCAATTAATTCAAAGCCTTGTTTATCACCGTGCGCTGTTTGAACGACTGGCGTTAAACCAATTACTTCACTAGCAAAGAAAGTGGCGCGTCTGTTGAAAGGAAAAGTCAGCTGCGGTCGCTGTCTCAACAGCAAAGTGTCAAGCCAGATTGACCATGTATATTGCATTTCTCTAATCAACTCGGCAGGCTGATTGATATACCCTGAAATCAGCCTGCAAGCGTCGTCGATTTCTTCTGGAGAGTTACGATAAACAAGGATTATGACAGCTACATTTTCCGGGACATCACCCGTGTAAAGCTGCTTCTGAGCATCGACTGACCGCTCCGTATTAATTTGCGCTCCTACGTCAATAGTCTTTTTGCTGGCGCTAGCGGAGGCATTTATTGACCGCCTCGTAATCAATTGTTGGGTAAGCCTAATCATTTTTTGATCGGCTGGGCTAATCTCTGTTATTATCTCGACATCATAAATAACCTCGCGTGAGAATACGTCCCATAAAAAACGTATTTGCTGATGGGTTGAAGCAAACACCTCTGGTTTTTGGGCAAGCGTCATTACGCCGATATACTTCTTTTTGTCAGTACTCTGATGGGGCAAGCATACCCAGCGCCGATCAGCGTAGGGGATGCCATTATTCAGAAGTACGGATGTAGCGTGTAATTGGTCGTTATACCACGATGGGTTGGGCGCGGCTTCGTTAATCTCCTCCCTTAATTCGCCTGTATCATAAACTAGAGCATGGGGCACTTTTGTCGGCTTCGCACCCATTCTATCAACTAGGTCGCTCCACAATTGCTTGTCTGATTTTGGCGAGGGGAACAAGCCCATCTCAGATAGTATTTGTTGATGGCGCAAAGAGACAATTATCGCTTTTTCAAGAACTTGAATTAAGTTTTGAAGAGTGAGTTCGGTCGCGCCTGTTGGCGTGAATTTGCGCTGTAAAAAGTTCGCCAGCTTAACTATTGCTCTATCTACCGCGTCACCACCTTCGGTACCTCCTGGGCGGACAGTGAAAGTCGTGTAAATACTGAGCTTGATGTCCTTGCGCTGATGGTTACGTGTGAGTTCCTGCATTCGGGCAACTTGCCCCCAATCAAGAAACTCACTCTCAAGAGATATAGGGCTATCTAGTCTCTGGCGATAGCTTTCAATCACTTTCTCTTCGTCGCAAAACGAAGACCAACGAAAGGTGAATTTCTCACCCGACGAGAACTCTTTACAGCCGTTCTCAAAAGCCTTGACCATCGCCTCTAATCTCTCAGATGAATTAAACAGTGGGTGAAAGCCAGTGCATTCATATCCGAATACTAATTGCAGGGTGTTGTTAGTGTCGCTTACTTGTTTTTTGCTCAACAAGTAAGCTCCAATTTGATAGTTCCCCTTTTTTAATTTTACTAAAGTTGCTAAGTCTAAAAAGTCTTCAAAGGGTACTATTTTTTGATTACGAATACTGCTTTTTACCATAGCTTAGGCATCCCCTTTGAACCCGCCCTTTTTTTGTTTTGGGGCGAAGTATATCTGATATAGCCGCGTGTGAAAGTTGGAACGCTTGGGAACACTCTTGACCAGAACAAGTAAGGACGTTTGCCAGATAAAACTATCACCGTGGCACTCAACCAAACCCCAGCCAGCAATCCCCAAACTATTCCTGCCCCAAACATAATCGCAATGATGAAGCCCACGCCAAACATAAATAAGGCAACTGCAAATTGAAAGCCAGTAAAAATGCCTATTGTTGCATTTTGACCAAGTGACTGATTCACCCGTTTCATGGGCGATTTATTATACTCGCTCATCACTAGCAAGCGGCTGTAACGCCGTTAAATAAGATGCTTTGAGCAATCCAAAGCACCAGGATTATGAAAAACACGCCTACGGGCTGTTGAACCATCTGCGTTACTTCCTGTCCTTCACCAATACCGTTGGCAACCTTAAGCCCAGAAGCCACAAAGTATACAAACAAAAGTACTGTGATGGTTGCATTGATCACTGCGGGAAGGGCTTGAATGGCAGCCGCGCCGCCAGCCGCACCACCCCCACCAATACCACCAGCGCCGCCGAACATACAAGTCATTGCTGTCTGAGCCGAATCGAACAAGCCCCACCCATAAGAGGGCATCGACTGCATGACAATGATTGTCGCTGTACCTGCTGCGTAAATATGATGCTGATATTTGCGCCCAATCGCCGCGCTAGCCTTAGCCAGAACTTGAGTTTGTGTTCTTCGCACAGAATTGTTAGATGCCAAGGCAATTACTCCTTTTTTCATTGTTCTAGGAAAAATCTAAAAATCACCTTATTACCGAAGTTGGAAGTAACAAAAAATCTACTTCCAACTTCCCACTTCTGACTTGTTTAATGCTCTTTGTTGAAATTCACTTTCTATGTCAGCTAAAGTATGTTCCCTAGCTAGTGAGCGAATTTCCTGAAGTACTGCGATGTGACACTCGTATAGCTTCGCATAGCCATCTAGACCACCTGTTTTTTTGTTGGTAAATTTCTGGAACTCTGGCAAGTACTTCCGAGCTATGTTCAAATATGCTTGTAGTTGTCTTGCAGAAACCTTTGGCTTTAACATCGCCGCAACTTCTGGTCTTGTTAGTTCTTCATTTTGCCAGGTAAACCTCCCTATCCCCATGACTCTGAGAACTTCTTGGAACTTCTAACTATACATAAAATACCCCGCCTTTTTCGTGGCGGGGGAGTGTCATTTTAAAAAATATTAGCGGTCACAAAAAACTGGTTAAAGATAAGAATTGAGCGCTTTTCCTTCCCGTTCCCACTTTTCATCTAAAAGACGACAAGCTACGCGAACAACATTCTGAGGATTCCGTTTATGTTCTCCTGGCATATTCCAGTTCCGGGTAGTGTATTCACTTTCGTACCCCAAAACCAGGGCAAGCTCTCGATAACTTAATTTCCACTTCTTCTTAAACTCTATTGGGTGCATAGTATTTATTTGATACTTGCATAAAGAACTTATTTAATATTTATAACATAATTAGTTAGTCAATTCTTTATAATTTCCTTGGGAGAGATAAATCAAGTTTTATATTTGCTTATCTTAATATTCTTCTAAAAAATATTAGCCATTTTAGGGTTATCCAATTTATCTATAATATAAATATTCTCTTTTAAGCAATTATTTTTATGTCCAACACAGATGCTAATTTTCAGCAGCTATTCCCGCCCACAAGTCAAGTTAATAAAGATAACGAAAATCCCACGTTATCAGTCAATCACCTAACTCCCACTGATGACCAAATCAAAGACTGGCTACAATCACCACAAATCAAACAGTGGCTTAGAAAACTACTAATGGGCATACCGAATAATCTCAAGGTAGAAGCGATAAATACCATCATCAAAAATGTTATACAAAACCCAGACAAAGACTATCAAGTACAATTCGGTAGTTCAACTATTGGAGTCTATGTTTTACGGTGGCAGCTTTGGGCAGCCTATAAATTACCTTACGCCAGTGGAATCAAAACTCCTGATTGCCCCTACACTTTGAAAAAACATTTGGATACTCTCGACTAACTTCTCAGATTACATAATCCCGAAGTTTCATTAAATTCCCACACAATACCCGATCTATTCTTACCAAAACTACCATGCTTAACTGCGAACTGAGAATTGCTTACACTATCTCACAAACAGCAATGACAAAGAAATAGATAAAAGTACGATTTTAATCAGTACTTCCGTCTCTTTATTTTTAATCAATCATCGTTATATTTTGTCGGATCAAGTAGAGAGCAATGCAACAGGCGATCGCACACTTGGCGGGCGGGTACGCCATCGCTTGACTGCCATTAACTTAGCAGATGACTAAACCTTGTATTGAAGCTAAATTTGATGACGTTAACAGAAACATTTCTTCACATCTATTTTAGGCTCTAGCCCATGAACAGCTTTCATCGCCCAAGGAGATTCTTTAGAGTTCGTAAGCCAATTAGATTTTCGATTTGAGACGATGAGTTAGCTTTAGAGCTACCCTTGTAGAAGAACAGAATCTCTTAACTACTCTTTGACTCATGATCAGGCTCCTTCAAGTCGAAAAATTCCCGATTCTGATGTTGCCGGAAATCGAGGCGTATTTAGAAAGTGGACTATTTCGTGGGATTGGCAAGAAAACTGCTCAAACTTTGGTCAATTGCTTTGGAAGTGAGACTTTATCGATATTAGATAACAACCCCGAAAAACTTTACACTGTTCCCGGACTAACTCAATATCGTATTGATGGTATTACCAAAGCTTGGTCAGAGAGTAAAAAGAATCCGAACTTGGGAGTGATTACCCAACTTTTGGCTGTGGGAACTTCATTGAAGTTAGCTTTGAAAATTTGTGACTATTACGGACACAAAACTGCAAATGTACTTCAGAACAACCCTTACAGATTAATTGATGATATTGATGGCATCGGTTTTAAGACTGCTGATGAGCTAGCAATATCTCTTGGTATCCCACTATACAGCGATACTCGTTATATCTCAGCTTTAATCCATGTTTTAAAATCCGGCTTGCGTGAAGGGAATTGTTTTTTACCGTTTGAGCAATTAGTAAGGCATCATGTAAAAATAACTTGAACAATTTGCTGAATGGTAAGATGATCAGAATGTAACCGAATTAAAGGCTTATATGTCTGATAAGCAGGTAGTAGAAAGCATTCAAGACAAGTACGATTCGTTATCGCCTTATTTGAATGAGAAAACACGGCGTATTTGGGCAGCAATTGAAGCCCGAAGCCTGGGCTGGGGAGGCGTGAGTCAGGTTGCGCTCGCAACTGGACTATCCCGGACTACAATCCATGCTGGGATACGGTTATTGTTAGACGCTTCGGGGGAAAAAACCTCGAATGATGATAGTAATCGAATTCGTTCGTCAGGTGCTGGACGTAAACTACTTGAAGAAAAAGACGCAATGCTGCTATCAGATTTAGAATCGCTGATTGAACCAGTGACACTGGGAGACCCAGAATCTCCTCTAAAATGGACTTCTAAAAGTGTTGTGAAACTGGCTGCGGCATTAAACATTGGGGGACATAGGACTAGTCCTAAAAGTGTTTATAACTTACTTGAATCGCTTGGCTACAGCTTACAATCAAATCGTAAAACCCGTGATGGCTCATCTCATCCAGATAGAGATGATCAGTTTTTACATATTTCCAACCAAGTCTTGCACTTTCAATCCCAGAACGAACCCGTAATTTCAGTTGATACAAAAAAAAAGAATTAATTGGAGATTTTAAAAATTCTGGAACCGAGTGGTGTGAAAAGGAACAGCCAATTGAGGTGAAAATGCATGATTTTGTTGACCCCAAGTTGGGCAAGGCAATTCCCTACGGAATTTATGACTTAACCTCAAATCAAGGATGGGTAAATGTTGGCATTGACCACGATACCGCAGAGTTTGCAGTCGAGTCTATTCGTCATTGGTGGTACTCAATGGGTAAACAAGTTTATCCCAGCAGTGAGCATATAATGATTACGGCTGATTGCGGTGGTAGCAATAGTTATCGCTCACGATTGTGGAAATTGAAGTTACAAGAATTAGCAACTGATACTGGTAAAACTATTCATGTGTGTCATTTTCCTCCAGGCACAAGTAAATGGAATAAGATTGAGCATCGCTTGTTTTGTCACATTACCCAAAACTGGCGAGGCAGACCATTAACTAGCTTGCAAGTTGTGATTAATCTAATTCGCAATACTACCACCACACAAGGATTAGAAGTTGAAGCTAGATTAGATCCAAATCTCTACAAAACGGGAATCAAGGTTACAGACCAAGAGCTTGATACTATCGCAATCGAACGAAATTCTTTTCATGGTGAGTGGAACTATATTATCAAACCCAAAGTAGTCAGTTAATTGTTCAATTTATTTTTACATAACTCCTAAGTATTGCCACTGACCTGCTTTCTTCACCACAGCATACGCCCGATGTTCAATTTTTAAATACAATCATTCAACAGTTACTCGAAAAGGGGACTTTAGTTTCGGGTGATGTTGGTAATAGTGTTTATCTCAAAGCTGCTTATCGGGCTGAACTTTCTGTGACTTTGAAGATTCTTGCTCTCCTTGAGCAACCAACTCACCCCACTGAACATTTAGAACACTGGTTAGCCCAATTCCAAACTACTGACTATCGCCAACTTTCACGTTTAAGTGATGAACAAATTAGTGCCTTGATGATGGCAGCCAAACATCCAATTAGCATTATCACTGGTGGCCCTGGTCGAGGGAAAACTTATGTACTGAAAACCATTATTGAATGGTTCATGCATACTGATAAAGCGATTGCACTTGCCGCTCCAACAGGGAAAGCTGCTAACCGGATGAAAGATGCTACAGGCATTGAAGCAACTACTATTCACCGTTTATTGCAATGGCAGGGAAACAATGCGGTTTTTCTTTATAACGAGGATAATCTTCTAAATCTTGATTGTCTAATCATTGATGAATTTTCAATGGTTGACATTTTTCTGTTCAATTCGCTGCTCAAAGCCTTGGACAAAAAAACCAGAATTGTACTGGTAGGGGACTTTGATCAATTACCCAGTATTGGCGCGGGAATGGTCTTGCGGGATTTAATTGTTTCTGAACTCGTGCCAACAACTTTCTTACAGACGATTTATCGCCAACGGCACGAAAGCCCGATTATTTATGCTGCTAATGATGTCAATTCTGGCATAGTCCCTACACTGCACAATTTTAATCAAGTTTCTGATTGGATGGATGTCGGTGACTGTGCAATGATTCAAAAAGACTCGCCCCAAGCGACCTCCCAAGCCATCGTTGAGTTGGTTAAAGCTATTGGCCAGTCAGGTGTTGATTTAAATCAACAACTAATAATCTTAGCGCCCCAAAAACAAGGAGACTGTGGAGTTCACAATCTCAATCAGCTTCTTGCGCCTATCTTTAATCCAAAACTTGAAAATCAACCACAAGTTGTCTCTGGGTCAGTTATCTACCGTGTGGGCGATCGCGTAATCCAGCTGAAAAACCGTTATGAAACTGTCCCGCCCGTAATGAATGGCGAGATCGGTCAGGTTATTGCTGTGGAGCCGGAAAAATTTTTGGTTACGATCTCTTGGGAGGGCGGTGCTATTGTTAATTATTATCCTGGAGACTTCGAGCAAATTATGCACTCGTTTTGTATAACTTGTCACAAGAGTCAAGGTAGCCAATTTCCTTATGTGATTTTCCCATTGGTTAGGGCTAATTACCGGATGTTAACCCGTCAGCTGCTCTACACGACTATGACTCGCGCAATGGGTACATTCATCGCAGTTGGACAGCATGAAGCATTGAAAACTGCTGTCGCTACTGATAAACCCGCCCAGCGTTTTACTGGACTAACCAATCTCCTCATTTCACCTGTTGAGCAACTTAGTGAAATCTGGCAGAGTTTGAGCAACACCAGAAAAACCACTTGTACGACAACATCTTCCCCTACTGTTACTGTCGCTTCTAGGCTACAACAACGTCAACTGACTGCAACGCAAGGACAGATGACTACTATTGGTAGTCTTGCACTACAAATGTATGAATCCAAGTATGGTTATCGTCCGTCAAAACAGCCCGAACTTGTAGGTAAGTTTCGCTTTAATACTTATCACTATGAAACTACCGCAATTGACGAGATTGATTCAGCAATTGACGCAGTTCTGCTCCAATAATAAAACCCATGCCCAAAATGAGAACAACGGTCGCATCCAACCAGACTACTGCTTAACTTACACTTTTAACATTTATGGTATTCCAGCAACACAGTTAAAGATCGGCCAATCAGTGAAGTATCTGATCGGGACTCGAAGCGGCATGAGTGCGGCAATAACCGATATCAGCAAATCATCTCTTAGTCTCAAAAATACTCATATTGTTACTTTGACCTTTGATGATGATTCACTACCAAATCACTTAAAAACACAACAACTAACCGTTTATGACGAATTGCTTGAAGGTTGTGAAATAATCACATTTTAAAAAATTAAAGTTGGCAACAGCAGAACGTACATTCGCCGCTACAAGTTGGAATTAATCAAAATACTAACTTGCCGGCTGATATAATCCCGTATTTTCGTTAAATTCCCACCCCAACCCTGCTCTATCCTTCGCCTTACACCATGCTACAAAAAGCGGTGCGGGAAGATTAATTCGCTCCTTGCGTACACTTTCAGGACTTACACCAAGTCTTTTAGCTAAACCTTCTTCAGTTAACGGTTGCATTCGGGGAGTATGCCCCGGATAGGATGAATTGTTGTAGTACGATTTTTGGCCTCGCTTTTGTTGGTTGTTGAGATAGTCTTGAATTTTAATGATCGCCTCAGCCAACTGTGTCATTCGGGCTGTCATCTTTTCAATTTTTTGTTCTAAATTGGCGAGATTATCAATTACTGTGGTTTGGTTGCTATTAGATCCATTAGATTCATTTGAAAACTCTGACTCCAGCTTATCAAGTCTTTCGCAAATAGCTATTATTGTTTCGTTGGTCGGACTGGCGTTACTATTGTTACTCGTAACTAAGTACTTCTCAACACTTGCCTTAATCTGAGAATCTAAGCGTTTGTCTAAATTATTACCACCTATTGCATCAAGCTGATCTTGAGAATCGTCTAAGTAGAGTTTGATAAATTCGAGCAGCGTGGCTGTTGCGGTCGTCCCTTTTGACTTACAACGGGCGATAAACTGCTCCCAAATCCTTTGATCGCAGTTGAAAGATGCCAGTTTTTTATTACGCCCTGTCTTGCTCATGTTCACGTGTCATCTAGGTAAACTCGGACTGTACACGCTTATTAAATCGTGTAATTCATCATGATGAATTACCTTGATGTTATCATCGCCAAATGTGTCAGCGCATTCTTCAAGCGATGGTTTTTGTAAAGAGATGCTACTGCCAACGGCTACCATTGGCGATCAACAATTATCTCAGGCTTAAACACTTGCAGGATTCCTTTATCTAATTTTTGCTCATCGAAACAGTGCTGAGTACCTAGTTAGATTGCTGAGTAAGAAAGCAATAATTGCATCCAGTACAGTAAGTCTGTACCCCTACGGGGATCTTGCTACGCATAGCGTAGCGTCTCTAAAAGTTGCCCCTGCTTTTAAGCCCTGGTGTCCGAAAAGTTTGAGTTTTTGGCACGCAAGTTTTACCCGTTTCTTGAAGAATTTTTTATAGAGGAATCAAGCCACTCTCAAAAAATAAACTAAAAATGACTCTATAATTTTATGGCGTGATAGCGATTAAATAGCGGGCTATTCGGATAAGGCTTCATTTGGCACTGAAGCAGGGGGAAATTTTGTACAAGTTTCTTAAAATAAGCACCTTTGCCTGTTTTCTTTAACCCAAACCTACACCTGTAATATTTGTGTATTTAAATGCTATGAGTATGCTCTTTGACCTGATGCATCACTTATTAACTATAAAGTCATTATCGGTTTATTTTTTCACTTATTTTTAGGTTTTTCTTTTAGAGGTGTATTTTTAGGGGGAACCACAAAAAAAAGATACCAGCCTTGTTCTTAATTGCTCGTTGTGTGGCGTGGATCTGGATCGTACTTTCGTATCTTTATGAGCGGGTAGTGCTTTACCACCCAAATCGGGAAAATTGACTTGCCTGAAGACGAACCGATCACTTACTTGGGTAGGTACCTACACGTTGAAAACACATTGTAATTTCAGACATCAAAAACTAACTTTCCATTCGGTAAAGTCCCTTTGACAGTTTCTGCATTGTTATCAATCAATATTGATATTGGCTAACCACAACAACTGGTGCTTTCAGGTGAAAGCTGCGGCGATTGCACGGAGCGCAACTGTCCATTGGCGATTGCAACGCCATATAGACATCACCCCGTAGCAATTCCAGCATCAATCATCTTCGCCAGACATTGAGTATTAAATATCCTCAGTGATGACGCGAATCGCTGAAAATACCCATACTGCATAGCTGCGAAAATTGCACCCCGTAGCAATTCCTGTCCCGTGGACTGGGATAATAAGAACAGGGCGGGGTGTTGATGGGACAGCAACCTTGAAAATTGATAGGCATGGTCGAGCAAAGATTCTGTCTTTGCAGGATATCCAACTTCTGTTCTCGCAGGGGGTAGATTCACTGCGAGACAAAGCGCTGTTTGCGGTGATGCTTTACACAGCGTGTCGGGTGAACGAAGCAGTGACGTTGCTTAAGCGGGACGTATATGATGCCAAAGGAAAAGTCAGAGCCAAAATCATCTTTCGCAAAGGTAACACGAAAGGGAAACTGGCTACCCGTGCCATCCCGGTAATTCAAGAATTGCGAGTCAGGTTGCAAGCATATAACCCGCGTGATGATTCTCCTTGGCTGTTCCCTGGAAATGCTGACCACTCAAGAGCCAATAACCACCTGCACCGAGATTCGGCACTGTGGATATTGCGAGTCGCTTGCAAAAAAGTAGGAGTTGAAGGCGTAAGCTCTCACAGCTTTCGGCGCACAGCACTCACCTCGATGAGTAATGCCGGGATTCCCTTAAGAGTGATTCAGGAAATTTCTGGGCATCGCACGTTGGACGAGCTGTACAAGTACCTGGAGGTAAGAGAAGATCAAGTATTGGGAGCGGTATCATCTTTAGCACTACTTGCTCCGGTCGATGAAGACGACTTCGGGAAACCCAACTTTGTCGAAGTGACCGATAATTCAGTAAAGAAAAGGCATTGACCCCATTTTACCAAAAAATCGATTTAGCAAAGCAGCATCAGCACAATTGCTGAAAGCAAAAGTAGAAATTACTTCAATGATGCGGTTAGTTATGACGAAAGTTTAGGAGAACTCCATCGGCAACACCTCTTCACTTAGCAAGCTGTAAAATTCAGGAACAAGAGATTCCACAAGTCGCAGTTCATTTGCCGCGATCGCTTCAAGTTCCAGCACCGTCTCCCAACGCAAATCCTCAACCCATCGCTTGAGAATGCCTTTAATTGCGTCTACTCCACGAGAAATACCAGAGCGAAGTATTTCTACGCAATGAAGTAGAGTAATCCGGTCTGTTTGGGGCGACTCAAATTCGGTAGTATCCTCCCCTTGGCAATGGGAGTTCCCTATAGCATTAGGGGGGGGTGTGGATACGGCCTGCTGATTGGGGTTTACATTATACGCAGCAGGGGTTTGAGCAGCATAAGAGGTTCGATTTTCTTTTTGATTACGCTTCGTTTCACGATGAGCAATTACATGCATTGCAAATTCTAATTCCTCTTTAGATAAAGAAAAAAGTTTCACCTGTTGCCCCCGTTTACCTTGCTTGCGGAAAGTCAACTTTAGCCCCAGCTGCTCTACTAAAGTCGCCAGCAACCAAATAGGTTTACAGTCTAGGGGAATAGTAAACCCAAGAATTGCTTTAACATGAGCAGCACAATGTATAGCGATCTCCGTCATCTTGAGTAAGGTGGAATCGTCGGCAGTAACTTCATCACCCGCAACTAAAGAAGTGAGAATCTGATGCAGCCCCAGGTTAAATCTAGCCAACCATCGAGCTGAGTAATTGCCCCAGTCGATGCACAAAGGTAGATTGTCGCGCTCGGTGCGGTCTTTTTGGGTGACAATTGTTGGTGGCGTAGGATAAGTTTGCCCAGTTTTGGGGTCAGTAAACGATTCTTCGGGTGGGGCTAAAATGGCCTCAAGTCCAGCAATTGCCCTAATTAAGCGACCACCTTTATCCATTTCTACGAGTGATTCGGTTACTTCGATGCCGTAAGAATCAGAAATGCGGAATTTTTCGCATTCAAAAATTTCATTAGGGTCAAGGTAATCTTTGCTCTGACGGGCACGGTACTCGCTCAAAGTAATATTCTTAGCCTTGGCAACAGCCGAATTGTGGGCACTATCCAAAGCTTGTGCTGCTGCTTTTAGACTTTCAAGAGATTGAGGATCTGAATCACTGCCCACATATATAAATGTATTGCCCATTTCGGTGAGCAGCGATCGCAGATCATCGCGGAGATTATTGAGAGAATAGTGGCGGTTAGCCATGATTTGGCAGTAAGCCTCAAGCGCCCAATCTTTCTCTGCGCCCCTTGAACCTGTTTTTCGGTCGATCCGTAACAGAAAAGCAGTCATTTCATTGGTTTGGAGCGAGCGTTCCTTGATTTTGGATGCGTTTGTATCTTTGTAACCAAAGGGAGGACGCTTTGCCACCCAAATATGAAACGGAACTTTCGGGCGATAGCGGTACAACTGCTGGGCGCACTCAGTTGCAGTTTGGGAAACCGCATGAAATACCCCAAATACTAAGTCAAAATGATACTGGGAAATATCTACACCAGTCCCCAGGCTGGGAGAGGTGAACAAGGCATCAAAGTTTTTGACGGCGTTGGTGATATCTTTAATGAAAGCGACATTCTCTTCACTGCCAGAATTATCGGAGTGAATAGACCAAATGCGCCATTTTTGTGGTGTATGGGATGGGTCAGAGTTAGATTGTTCGCACTTAATAGTAAAGGATTTGTCGAGTTTCTTGATGAAACGCTTAGAGTCACTTGCAACCATGACTTTCAGACCTTGCATGAGCGCCGCCGAGATTTGGGCAACTAGGGCGCTTGAGTTAATGCCTTCGTACCAATAAATTGTGCGTGAACCGTTTCGCCACTCGTTCTTGATAATGTACGGGATTTCATCTGTTGGTCGCATGGAGCGAAAGAAATCCACGGTCAAATCATCCATGTGTGCATCGGCAATCACCACTAACGGTGCGTTATACACTATATATTCCAGTACCTCCAAAATTGCTGCACGGTGCTGTTTGCAAGTATTACTGTGTAGTAGGTGGGTGAGGTATT
The DNA here is from genome assembly GCF_000020025.1 of Nostoc punctiforme PCC 73102. Classification (GTDB taxonomy): domain Bacteria; phylum Cyanobacteriota; class Cyanobacteriia; order Cyanobacteriales; family Nostocaceae; genus Nostoc; species Nostoc punctiforme. The sequence continues at coordinate 69,216 of NC_010631.1, forward strand.
GGCAGGCTTCATCTATAAATATGCAGCCGTAGCTGAGAGACTGAGTATTCAGCTTATGCAAGCTGTCAATGGTAATACTAAGGGCTTGTGCCTGGGCTAAACCTGTGTAACCCAAGTCTGAGTACATCGCCGTCTGCAAGCGTTCGGCAAGATTTTTGAGCAAATTTACGCGATGCCCATTGTTGAGAAATCTGGCGTGAGGATTTTGGTCACGCCACCAGCGCATTAACTCGGTTTTCCCTGTACCCATATCGCTCCAGAGTACAACCAGTCCTTTCTCTGGAAAACGGAAAGATTTTTTGGGATTTTGGGTACTGGGTTTGGGGTTAAAGGAGCTAGAATCTGTTAACTCTTGTTTTCCTTCTCCCTGCCCACAGCTTGTAGAGCTAACACAAGGTGTGAACAATTGCTCTTGTGAAATATCGTAAAGTGGCGGGACAGACGAACATTTTTCCTCCAGATCCGGAATGCAGAGTGCTTGGGTCAAATATTTAATATTGACTGTGACATCCGGTTTGTACTTAGAGAGTCCCCATTTCTTAGCTCGATACGAGCGCTGGTAATCAGCAAGTGATTTAGCATCATCGATGATTGCGGTCAGTAGAGCGTTAGCATCTTCGCCCCGCGCCACAACAAAATCATCTACACCTTTCTCTGGGCCTGGCAACAGCGCAACTTCACAAGTACAGCCTACTGCTTCAATCGCTTTGGCAGTGCGAACAGTGGCTTGAAACACCGACCAACGAGTTTTCAATTTAGTTTCGTAGTCGAACAAAATAATGAACTTGCGTCCCGCCTGAGCCATTGGTACTAAGTCAGGATGCAGTCGCTCATCGAAATCTTGTTTGCCCACGCGCCCATTCCAAATTCCTGGAAGTGCGATCGCTACAAACCCTAAACTCAGCAAGCAAGCGGCTTTCTTCTCACCCTCGCATAAGATAATCGGAATCTCTGGATGCTGCCGAACCCACTCCCAGAATATTAATGGATTGAGTTGATCCAGCAAGCGCAATGCTAAAAGCGAATGATAGCGCTTAATTAAATAACGCTTTGCAACTTTGCCCCAGATGGGGTTAGCGACATCAAAGTAGGTAACGCGGTTGGCTGTCTTAGGTGGTGACTCGTATTTAACTGGTTTACAGGAGTGCCAATCAAAGCGCGGGAAGTTCGGCTTAATCCGCCCCCAATCCATCGGTTGCCAGTTTTTGAATGGGTCAAGTGATTGAATCCACGTCCCACCCAGTAATAGGTGCTGATACATTTTGATGTATCCATCTGTTACCCGACCCGCATTCTTGCGTGGGATTTTATCAGATATGAACAGGAAATCATAAACTGATTCTCCCTCTACATGGAAAAAGTTGCGCTTAATCAACGCCGGATGAATGGCGCTACCAGCTAACAACTCATGGTATTCCGCTGCCGTGAGGTTGTTTGGGTATTCAATTGTCGCTGAATTCATCGGTTCTCCCCTCGGGATTCCTTAGAGAAAACTCTTTCAAGCTGCGAAACTCTTGCTCTAGCCTGGACATTCCGAAAATTTCCCTTCGTCACAGCACAAAATTGCCGTGCGAAAGCTGCACTCGACCCCATGCGCTCTAACACTGCGCTCTTGGGGCGTTCTCTATTTGTCATGATATCTTCCCCTGATAACTCGGTTGACAAGTTCAGAGGGGGTTGCATCAGTTATCAGTTATCTAATCTTGGACTCTACTCCCAACTGATAACTGGTAACTATTATTCGCGCTACTACTGCTTTTAACTACAAAATTCGGGATATTTCTTAACCAAACTTAACTTTACCTAAAATTTATGAATTTCGACAGCAAAAACACACCGCAGGGAATGGACTTTCCAGGCGGCAGACCCTATAATGGATCTGGTAGCGCGGTAAAAACTCTCGGACAATTTAGTAGTCGCACCAGTGGCCAAACTTTAGCGACAACTTCTTTTGTTCCTTCGAGATCAAACCCGCTCTAGATCAATATGAAATTTGCAATACGTAGAAAGCGCGACTCCTTAGTGGCGCTTTCTGCATTAAACAGTCGTACTGTTGTATCTTCACCTCCATGCCTCCTTTCAATTAGCTTGATTTTACAGAAGTTCTGGTCGTCTTACTCGGTCGAGGTAAGAGCTTTCATTCAAATGTATTCGCAGAAGATACTTGGTTTAGGTTAAGATACCTAAACACAAGCTTTTCAAAACAAACCCATTGAATTAATCAGTGATCAAAAATACCCGCAGGCGGTGTTCCTTGGTTGACGTTGGTCAACTTCTTTCACACTTTTATGCTCAAGCTAGACCGGATAATGTACTAGAGATGCGTTAAATCTCCCTATTAAGATGTAGCATTTAAATCAATATAGCCTAGAAAGGTAATTTGAGAACCTAGCTTCAGTTAATAATTGTGAATTTTGTAGATATTTTAAGTACTAAGGAGTAAAATTTAACTTCATGTATACCTACTTACGTAAGGAAAAGTCGGCATGAATTCAAGCCAAGTTTTAGACGTAAAAAGAGTATTAGCTGTATTAGAAGAACAAGTATTTCAATCTACGGGAAGGTATTTAACAGAAGTAGAAAAAGTTCTTATTAAGGGAGTTTGGGATAGTAAAGATTATAAAGAGATGGCAAGTGATTCGGGGTATAACGCATACTATTTGCAGCAGAAAGTAGCTCCACCACTATGGAGTATGCTTTCAGTAATTATTGGTGATGGAGTGAAAGTAACAAAAATATCTTTGAAATCTATTTTGCTTAAGCTAGCAAAGAGCGATTATCGGAAGGAAGAGGCATCCAGATTGGATAACGATAGTTTCGTTGGCAATATTAGAATTCATGGGGAACTACCTAAAATAAAATCTTTTTATGGACGAAAGGATGAAATTAACTATTTTAAGAAACAAATTACTCTATTTAAAGAACGCTGTATAGTTTTTACTGGAGTTGGAGGAATAGGAAAAACTTTATTAGCCTCTAGATTGGTTGAAGAAATAACTTTTGATTCTTTAAGTAGTATATATGAATGTATAATCTGGAAAACAATTAATCATTCTTTGTCAATTGATGAGTTAGTCATTGATTTAAATAAAATTTTTCAAGTAGACATAGAAGCAAGTGAAAACTCTTTTATAGATAGCATATCTTTACTATCAAAACAGCTTCACTTACATCGTTGTCTACTAGTAATTGATGGATTTGAAAAGCTATTGTTAGCCGATGATTTTGGAAAAAGATTACAATATGAAAAATTCCTTTTAAAACTTACAGAAGGGAAGCATGAAAGCTGCATTATTATAACAAGTCAGTTGCCTTTAAAAGAATTTGCTTCTGTGACTACAAAACTACCTATTCGCTCTTTCAAATTAGAAGGTTTAGATGTAAACGCTGGAATGCAAATATTACAAGAAAAAGGTTTAACTGGACAGGAATGTAAGCGATTAATTGAAAATTACTCTGGGAATCCATCAAGTTTAGAAGCGTTGGCTGATAGAATTAATCGTTTTTTTGAGGGGAGTGTGAAAACATTTTTTAGATATCAAACTACTATGATTGATCCTCAACTTGAAACAATGCTACATCAGCAATTTGGACAAATTGGACTTTTAAGTAATCTTCAAAGGCAAATAATGATTTATTTGGCAGAAGAAATGTCAGAAAACTCGACTCCTATTCAATTCTCTAAACTCATTGATAATTTAAAAGAGCGAGTAGATTTCAAGTTGTCAGTTTTTGAACTAATAACAGCAATAGAAGTTTTAGAACAACGCTCGTTAATTGAAATTGCTGGTAAATCAAACAAACGAGAAGCTAGTTATAGTTTACAAGTATCTATTAAGAAGTATATTTTAGTTGATCCATTGGGATTAGTGCATAAAATACCAGATACAATACAAACAAGGGAAGTTACCTTGTGGGCTACTGCATAAATCCTCTTTGTACCCAACGTTATAATCCTGATAGCGCTGAAAATTGTTTAGCATGTGGAAATCCATTGATAATAAACGGGCGTATTCGTTTGCTACGCCCGTTGCGTTCCTTGGAGCAAAATCCATATACTTACACAGATGTCTTTGAAATTGAGGATATTGGCACAGAAGAACATCCTCAGCCTCAAATAAGAGTAATGAAAGTATTAAGATGGATTGATGATTCTAAGTTAGTTGAGCTACTTAAAAGAGAATCACTCATATTACAAATCTTAGACCATCCTGGAATTCCCAAGTCTAATAGGGAAGATTATTTCACATTTAGGCTGAATGATAATCTTCTAGAACTACATTGTCTAGTTATGCATAAGTTTGAAGGAGAGAATTTAACTCAGTGGGTACAATCTTATGGACGAATTAGCCAAGAAATGGCTTATGAATGGTTATTGCAGTTGATGGAGATTCTTGATTTAGTTCATCGGTCTGGTTTCTTCCACAGAGATATCAAACCAGAAAACATTGTTCATCAACCCGACGGGAATTTAGCACTTGTTGATTTTGGTGGAGCAAGACAGCTTAGTAGAACCTACTTTGCCAAAGTCAGTACCAGTGGAGGAACTACTACAGGATTCGGTAATGGTTACGAAATAACTGCTGTTAGGACAGCTTGTTACTCTCCCTTAGAGCAAATTCATGGACAAGCCGTACCACAGTCAGACTTTTACGCTTTAGGTAGAACTTTTGTTTACTTAGTCACAGGTATTTCTTTAATTGAAATCATAATGGACGAGCAGACAGGAAGACTAATTTGGAGAGATAAAGCACTTCACATAGATAAATTTCTGGCTGATTTACTTGATGATATGATGGCTCCTTTTGTTGGGCAGCGCCCACAAAGTACTCAAATAATAATACAGCGTTTGGAGCGCTTACCTAATCAATCAAAGTTTAATCGAGTAATTAAATCAAAGCCGTTTCAACTGAGTGTGTTTGTATTAGGTTTATTAAGTATTGTTGGTTTGATATATGCATCCCTACCTCTAGTAGCAAAATATTATTTAGATTCCGGTAAAAAAGCTTATAAAGAAAATCAAATTGACCAAGCTGAGAACGATTTTCAAAAAGCAGTATATTTGAATACTAGCTTAAAATACACAGTAGCAGATTATTTTTTAAATCAAGGTAAAGAAGCTTATAAAGAAAATAGGATTGCTGATGCTGAAAAAGACTTTCAAAGAGCAATAAAGTATGGACATAATTTAAATAATTCAGTCTCAATTTTTTACTTTGAGAAGGGTTTACAGCATCAAAATAACCCTAAAATTGCTAGAAAAAATTACGAGCTAGCTATAAAGTACAACCCGAAAGACGATACTGCGTATAATAATTTAGCAATTGCGTGTCAGCAGTTATATGACTATAATTGTGTTAACAAAACTTACGAAATAATTTTTAAGTTAAAACCTAATAAATGGGAATCGCATTACGGATTAGGTGATTTTTATGATGAACAGGGAGAATATGATTTAGCAGAAAAGCAATATGAAATTGCTATTAGAAGTAGCGATCAAGCTATATTTGCTGTTGCGGCTTTAGCAAGATTGAAAAATAAAAAAGGGGATCATACAGCAGCAGCTACTTTAGCTTTAAAAGGTTTGCAGAAAACTAACAATCGGGAATTACAAGCATCCCTGTATAAAGATTTAGGATGGGCAAGGTTAATGGAAAATAAGTTAACTGAAGCCGAAAGATATCTAGAAAAAGCAACAAAGTTAGATAGCGAAAGAACAGATGCATATTGTTTGCTATCTCAAATAGAAGAATCATTAGGTCAACTTAATTACGCCAGAGCTTATATAGATGCTTGTATCTTGACTAAATCTAGCCTACCAGAAGTGTTTCGCTGGAGACAAGAACTGCTAGATCGGATACTTGATAAATGATAAGATGCTCAAACAAATTATGTTTGTAAAACAATGAAAAAGCTGATGTTTTTTGGGGGAATGTGCTGTTTAACTTCTCTAATACTAATTCATCTACCATTGCTAGCAAATGTACCGCTCATAAGAGTAAGAAGAAATCAGGTTCATTGTGATCCACAAATGGGAAGAATAATAAGTAAGGGTCACAAGCACTTGTCAGCAGGGAGCTTAATTTGTAAGGGAGATACGATAGAAGTTGTGAATGGTGATTATGTAGAATTTTTATGCTTTAGTTCTGGAAACATTTTAAATTTATCTAGTGGAACTATTCCTCTTGATAAATGTGCAGAACCTGACGAAGCCTTATCCACTTGCAATCCAACCAATACTAATGCGTGTCACATACGAAAAGGTGGCACAGAAGGGAGCGATGAGCCAACAATCATTTCTCCTTATAGCACATCAACATTGAATTCCCGTCCAGAAATAACTTGGACTGCTGTTAAGGGTGCTACTTCTTACAAAGTCAAAGTAAAAAGTTACGAGTTTGGATGGGAAAAAGTTGTAAATCAAACTCGGCTTGCCTACCCAAGTGATGAAAAAGAATTTCAGCCGGGTACTCCATATACAATAGATGTCTTTGCATATATTGATGGTCAAGCTTTTAGCTATGATGAAACGTTTGTGGACGTATTGTCTGTAGCAAAGCAAGAACAAATTGCACAAAAGATTAAACGCATCAAAGACTTAGGGCTACCTCCAGATGAAACTATTCTTGACGTAGATGCTATTTATACGGCAGAAAATCTTTTAAATGAAACAATTGAGATGTTAAAAATGGCAACAGCAACTAATAGCCAAAATCCGACTCTTTACAGAGTACTGGGCGATCGCTATCTCTTGGCCAAGTTGCCAAAGGAGGCGAAATCCGAATACATCAAGGCATCTGAGTTAGCGAAAAGCAGCAATAATTCCAAAGAGTTCCAAAAAGCCCAATCAGGGCTACAAGTAGTGGAATTTTACAACCAGCTTCCAACCAGGAGGAACCCACCCCAATAATAAGCCTTCTTATATTTAGGATTTGACAGTAAACTTAATTGCGCCTGACGTAGTGCTTCTGCTTTTGGCAAGCCATTGTTCAAACCTTTATAAAATTCTTGCATAAGCAAAGCGGTAGAATCGGCATCCACGCGCCACAAAGTAGCAACAGTACTACGCGCTCCAGCTTGTGCAGCCATTCCTGCAATACCCATTGCTGACTGCTTGTTGCCTTTAGCTGTTTCGCAGGCGCTGAGAACAAGTAACTCAATTGCATCTTGACTATTTTCAGTTTTACCTCTGATTAAGCTGTCAAAGTCTCTAATATTAATTAGCTTGTCATAGGCAACCAGTACTGTTTTGAGTGGGTCAGAACTAAATTGACCGTGGGTAGTAATATGTACAATAGGAAAATTATTTTGAGTTAGTTCTTCTTTAAACCTTTTAAGGGTAAACTTCTTGTCTAACAAGGCAACTGACGATTTAGTTTGTTTTTCTACATTTTCTATTTCTTGTTTAGATGGGAGCAAATTCTCCATATTTTTAGGTGCATTTGGATCTATAGAACTGGGGCTTAGTTTTGATAGTCCAGCTATTAAAGCTATCATCTGGTTTTCATGTAAGACTCTAGGTTGTCTAATTCTGGAACCTAAAGTTTCTGCAATACTGTAACGCTCTATTAAATAATGTTTTCCATCATATAACAATGCCATTGGTATGCTTTGGAAAGATTTATCTAAAGTGAATACGAGTGTTCCTGATAGGGGTAGATATGTTTTTATTGGTGCAATTAGCTTTTCATAAATTACTTGAGAAGAAGTAGTAATGCTACTTTCGCCTACTTCAGAAAAATTTTCATTTTGTAAAGCTTCTAAAAGATGATCTATCTGGAATCGAACTAGTTTAGATTCAATAGAATGGTGGTGAAGTGAGCCATCTGTTGACTGAGCAATTACTTCTATAGTATCCCCTAAATCAATAATGTGAATTACTGTTGGGGCGCTCTTGAGGTTCTGAAGCTGATTCAAAGCAACAAGGTCAAGCTTGCCACATCTGAGAAAGTTTTCTAAGCGTGCTATCTGCAATCCTTCATTTATCTCTATTACTCTTTTTAAATCAGGATTAGGTGATGTTAAGAGTAATCGCATATAATTACGATATGTCGGCTCCATTTCTGACTGAAAAGAGAACTGCAAATCTCCGTTAGTTGACAAAAGACTATCACGCACTTCAGTCATGTTTGCGATCGCAGCATTATAGTTCTGAATCGCTAACTCAGTTTTTCCCTGCTTTTGGTAAATTAGTCCTAACTGCTGCTGCCATTCGTAAGCAATATCCGAAGCCCGAATTGATTGAGCGAATCCTAAAGCCTTCGTAAAATATGCCTGTTTTTGTTCTGTTTGAGTTGATACTTTACCCAAAGTACCAAAACTATAGGATAACCATCGGATACTATTAATAGTTTCAGCCATTTTCAATGCTAATTTAGCATATCGAATCGCTACTGATTTCAATTGTTCATCTGGGATCTGGCTGAGGTTATTAGCAAAATTCAACCGAGCATGAATAGATGGCTCAAGTGATAACTCCAAAAAGGCAGAAGAATTGCCATCTATTTGATTTACCAATGCTCTAATTTGTTGATTAACTTTCTGATGGATGTTCGCTTGATTTGGTTGATGACTGAGCCATTTTTCCCAACTGATCAGTAAAGTTAAGTGATTCAACTGAGCTTGCAGTTTAGCTGATTTTGAGATATTTGGGATGTTTTCTAGTGTTTGGTAATACCAGAGTGATTTTTGCGCTTTTTGTGGAATAATGTTAGCAATCTGCTCTCGAAAAAGTGGTTCCTCTATCCAAGAATATTTATCTTGTAATTGCTGATAAATTGTCTGTTCAATATTACCTAGAGACAGATAAATCCCACTAATCTTTGATGAAGATACAAGTTTTGCTAGCGTTAACGTTTCTTGTAGAACTGTTTCAGATTCATTTAACTTTCCCAAAATCCGCAAGACTTCTCCGAGATTCTGTAATCCAAGTAAGTTAACCGATGTTGCTTCCTGCTTACCAATTAATGTCGTGAGTTGCTCTTTTTGAGTAAGAGCAGGTTGCTGCAAAGTCGTGTCGCAAATACCTAGAATTGTATTAAAGTTTAAAGCTTCTAAAAGTGTATTGCAAGCTTGTTTATGTAATCCTAATGCTTGAAAAGCAAGGTTTTGATTAATCAGGCTTTCCGTAATTCCCTCTTGGTCGTTTAGTTGGCGATATATTTTGGTAGATTCCTGCCAAGTTTTTAAAGCTTCATTCGCCTGATCTAGAGCTAATTGTTCGTGACCTGATGAAGTCAGGGATGCCGCTTGATTTTTGAGAAATTCTTTTTCTTTTTTTACAGTCTGGGCAGGGGAAGAGGATTGAATTAAAATTAAAGACAGCCCTAGAATGCCTGAGAAAAGATATTTAAAGCAACATTGAAGTGAGATCATTTTTATATCTTTTTACCACTGAGATCCTGAAAAACAAGAACTTGCAGACAGTGAAGCATTATCCCAGGTTGGATTTGCTTGGTCTGTTGTCAAAACTAAATTTCCTTGAGAATCCCGAATCAAAACGTTGGCTTCTATGATTTGTGTAGCTTGGTTACTTCTTAATGATTTTGGATTATGTGAATTATTCAAAGCTGGAACTGGAACAGAGTTACTTTGCTCAACATTGTTAAACATCAGGTTATTAGGCTTAGATTGGAGATTGCGAGTACTACTAACTCGAAAACTATTTACTTCTGTGCCTGCTCGTGCCTGACAAACTGGGGTGATTTCAGGAGTTATTGGAATTACTTCTGCTTTTAGTTGAGTAGGGTAAATGTTAGTATCAGCGATGTTATATTTAACAGTACCGTTAATTCCGTACTTGGAACTAGCTGTTATTAAGCTATTAAGGGAAAGGAATAGTCCCCTAGCATTAATTGTGATATTCCCACCACGGCCCTCAAAGGCATTTGCGGTGATGCTGCTATTTTTTATTGCAACTAAGATATCTGTGTTGATAGTGATGTTGCCGCCGTCGCCATTACCCCCAGCAGTCGCAGTAATGATACTGTCACGTAATTGTAAGTCACCAGAGTGTAAGAAAATGTCGCCTCCTTCGCCCTTGGTGCCGCCTTCTGTGCCAGCTGTGATAGTACCTCTGTCTAGATTGATACTGTCTGCGTTGATTCGGAGGGTTCCTGCATTTCCTTGTCCTGGCTGAAAGTTGAGATTTTTTGGAATTTTTTCACCACCAATATTTACTCTCCCACCATCAGTGACAGTTAATCGTTCTGCTTCGATTGTCAGATTTCCGGCCTTTCCAGTTCCTCCAGTTCGAGCTGATATTCTGCTAGGAGAATTACCAGTTAATGACTTTCCGGTTACTTGCACTTCTTCGTCAGCAGTTATAGATACGTTGCCTCCCGAACCCTGCCCAAATGTGCCTGATGATATCACTCCTCCAGAGCGTAGACTTAAGCGCGCAGTTTCAATCTTGATGTTACCGCCAGAACCGGTAGATCCTCGTTGGGCCAAACTTGTTATGGAACTGCCTGCATTCGCTGTTGGTTTTCGCAGCACTTCTACTGAATCATGAGCTAAGACCTCTATGGAACCAGCATTTCCGAAGCCATACGTACCAGCAGCGATCCCTGCTCCATCCCGGATATTTAACCGCCCAGTTTCAATATTGATGTTGCCACCAGATCCGGTAGCTCTTGGGTAAACTAGGCTCGATATACCAGTGTTGAAAAACGAATCAACTTCTGGTAATCCCACTAGGTTCACTGAATCTGAAGCATTAATTTTCAATGTTCCCCCCGTTCCTGCTCCTAATGTGCTGGACTCAATCTGAGAACCACCGTCTAGCATTAGCTTCATGGCTTGTATTTGAATATTGCCACCACCATCACCACTGGCATCAACTGCTGCTGCTCCAGACAACTGGATCTCTCCAAAGGCTGAGATGCCTGAATATCCCAACGTCCAGCCTTTATCTGTAGGAATCAGGTTGACCAAACCCGCTCCAGCCACGCTGCCTAATTCAATCTGTCCCCCTGTTGTTTTAAGCGTTCCACGTGAGAGTAATATATCACCGCCCACCAAAGCTAAGGTTTGATTTGGCTGCACGCGTAGACCAGAACTAGTATCTATGAGGTCTGAAGTTTTTCTTATACCTTGACCGTCTCCAAAGACGTGAATATTTCCAGCATTTGTCCCAAATCCTAATCCCACAGGCACGCTCACTGTCAACAGAGGTTCTGCACCACTAAGGGGTTTAGCATCGAAGGAGATGCCATCAGCAAATTTAATATTACTAGCAGTAGTGCCGAAGAACGAGCCGCCAATATTCAGTGAAGCATTCGGCCCAAAAATAATCCCATTGGGATTAATAAGAAATACGTTGGCTATGCCGTTAGCTCGAATTAAACCATCAATATTAGATATTGAGCTACCCGTCACTCTTGTCAAAATGTTTTGGATGTCTAGGGCATTTTTGAAGTAAACTGTGCTTCCTGTGGGCACAGAAAACTGTCCAAAGCTATGGAACAAATTGCTTCCGAATTGGGTTCCTCCCGTTATCGCACTGGTATTATTACCCTCTCGTGTGACGCTGGAGTTAACTCTTAGGGTTGCATCGGGAACAATTTGTGCCGCAATTGGCTCCCAAGGCAATAGACAAAACAAGGTGCTGCCCTTGATAAGCCAGGATAAAGCTTTTGTCATAAATCATGGTAAAAGTTTCTCGGTTGGTCTCTGAATTATTTTTAGTACAGACTTGCACCCTGCACCCGAATGATTACCAATTATACAGATTAATAGTAACGGTAGCGTCTTGTCAAATTGGATTGGAGACAGAGGCTTTCCTCTAGTAGTAAAGCTTTTCTCTAGTAGTAAAACTGTTAATATTTACTAAAATCCGAGCGAAAGTGATCGGGAGTAAAATACGTTTGTGGATTTATCAGTGATGAACAGAAAACGTAGTGAGTCCTTTAATGAAGTTGCAGAAATCTATGATGCAGCACGCCCTAGTTATCCATCTCAATTGATTGAAGATGTAATTGAGATGGCTAATCTTACGGATTCAGCTTCAATTTTAGATATTGGAACCGGGACAGGTAAGGGGACTGTTCCATTTGCTGAAAAGGGCTACGCTATCTACTGTTTAGAGCCAGGTGAAAGACTTATTGCAATAGCATCTCAAAATATGCGCTTATATCCAAAGGTGATATTTGAGACAGTTACTTTAGAGGATTGGAACTTACGCCCAAGCGCCTTTGATTTAGCAATATCTGCCCAAGCTTTTCATTGGGTAAATCGTGAAAAAGGGTATCCAAAAGTTGCACAAGCTTTAAAAGAAAAAGGTTATATTGCGTTTTTTTGGAATTTCTCTATTTTACCAGATACTTCAATATTTCAGGCGCTCAAAGAAACGTTTCAAAAATATGTACCTACAATATCTAATGCTAAACCATCCTCAGTTGAATCACTAATAAAAAAAAGAGAAAACTGGATATTAAATAGCTTTTATTTCAAAAACCTAGTGGTCAAAAAATATCCTTGGTCTATTAATTATGATGCAGAAGGATATCTAGGTCTTCTGAAAACTCAAACTGCTTATCAAAAATTTACTGGAACTGAAAAGCAGGATTTTTCTGATGCTATTATACAGATATTAAATGCTCACGGAGGATATGTTACTAAACCCTATTTATCGGTTCTTTTCTTTGCTCAAAAAATTTAAATCAGCCCCTTCATTCTAAATAAAACTCAATGTCGAGTGTGGGTTACAACTCATCTCAAACCCGATACGGAAAAACTACGGGTTTAAACCTAGATGAGATTTATATAGTCACACCAAATCCAATACCCTCTGTCAAATAATCAAGCTTTAACCGTTGTTTTACACGTCTGTTGAAGAGGGTATTTCTAGAATACACCCAAACAGTATTTTGTTTTTGTGGTGACTCTGGTGTGGTGTTTTTTTTTGATAATTGCTCTATGAGATTTTTTAATGAGTTTTATATTTGGTAGTGCTTTAAGGCTGCAAAATATAAAAAGCAATGAAAAACCCCAACCTATTTAAAGGATGGGGACATAAATAAAAATTCTATATTTCCATGATGACACAATTCAATATTTGTTCAACTGCTGTCAGCCTGGAGGTGGAATAATGAACAAACCACCATCCAGACGCAAGAAAGTTATCCCTGGGGCATCTGAGGAACCAAAGCCAGCCGCCGACTCTGCAAAGGAAAATAATTCTGGGCAGGATAACCCAGCCTCAGCAACAATTACGGTGACGGCTGTTGAAGTAAGAGAGTTGACCGACCAAGAACAAAGCTTACGCTTGCAATTGGAACGTCAGGTAGAAAGGGCATTTTTGTCAGCAGGTCAGGCGCTTATGGAGTTGAGGGACAGACGGCTATACCGTTCCACGCACCGGACTTTTGAAGAATACTGCCGCGAACGCTTCAATTATAGTCGTGACGCGGCGTACTTGAAGATTTCAGCGACTGTGGTTTATGAGAATCTTCAAAAGTTTTTGCCGACCATTGGTCGGCAAATTCCAATGCCGACCAACGAACGACAATTGCGGTTTTTGGCGAAAGCCGAGTTGGAACCGGCTGTGCAAGCGGATGTCTGGCAACAGGCAGTAGAGCAAGCTGGCAATAAGATTCCATCTGGTCGCATAGTGAAAGACGTAGTGGATAGGATACGCGAAAGGACGAAAGTACCCAATCCTTACCACATCGGAGAAATATGCATTCTTCTGCCCAAAGATGACCCAGACTTGAGGGGTAAAGCGGGTTATTGGGGAGTGGTAAGTCACGTTGGAGACTATAGCTGTACAGTTCAAACCTGGGATGGCGACTATACCGTGAAGATTGAACACCTGAAGTTACTGGAATTGCTTGATGAAGATTGCCAATTCATGCAGCAGTTATGTGTGAGGTTACGGCAGTTGCATCAAGTGGCCAGCCGTGACTCTTCTGTGGATTGGCTGTTGCAGGGGTTGGGTAAGCAAGCTAAACCTTATTTATCTTCGTTGCAGGCAAAATTGCTGGGGACTGTGGAACGGGAATACAAAATCGAGTGGAGGCAACAGAAATGATGGTGCAGCGAGGAAACAATAATTTAATGCAACAAAGTTTACTAAACTCGTTTAGTTTCAAATATTTCTCGCCACAATTCAAATTCCGGACAATTGCACCAAAGGGTAACGAACCCATCAAAAAGTTTAGTTTCTGAATTTTGAACTCCCCTTGGGAGAACTTGGATCAAGATAGGAATATCCAAATCACATTTCCAATTTTCTATTTCTTTTTGAATTTGGGCAATAGTGTCTTGATGGAATCCTCGGTCGTTGTTGGAACACTGAACAAGTAAACATCCATTATCAGAATCTTTGACTCGCTTGAGCGAGAAATTAATCTGCGTCCACATTGATTGGACTTCATTGAAAATATTAGGCAAACCATAGTGATTGCCTAATATTACCTTTCGGCGTTTTGATTCACCCATAAGTCCCCCTCAGCAATACAAATTTTGACAAGGATGACGAAGAAGATAAGGAATCTCCTGACGACGAGTAAGCTCAATAGCGCTCAGATTAACCCTCTGAGGGTTATTAACTACTAATCCCATTGTAACGATAAATCAAGGGTTTCAAGTATTTTGCAGTTGCAAGGATTGGGGATTTTGCTTTCACCGTATCTGTCATTCTTGCACGCTTTGCTGCTGGCGGCTGTTGAGATAGAGTACAACCTGGTTTGTCAGCAGCAGAAGTGACGATACAGCTAGTAAACAATAGGTTAATCCAACAAATACACAATGCAACACCGCAATAAATAACTCGTTGTATGAAAACGGTAAGCGTACCACTCTGTGGAAGCAAGCGATCGCCCAGCGTCTGGTAGAGTTGCCATGCCGGAATGGCTTATCGCTTCAAAAAGAAATCTGAGTAGGTCATAGGGAGTGTCCTTAAAAAGCCGCCATTAACGGACAGTTAGGGACTTCCAAATAAATGACGACCCAGCCGCTACTAGTTAGCCAACTTTATTTTGACAGGTAGTGTTCTAAGTGGGAATTTAGTCAAATTGAGAAGGATAGGAAACAACTTGCTTCTTTGGTCTTGGCGATCTCCCGCCTTGAAAGCCACATTGAGCAGTTGGTGCTTTCTTTAAATCTTCAAGTCGATGGCGAAGGAAATTCTGACAATGATAGCCACTGGCTTTTTAGGGAAAGCTCCGGTAGTGTGGGAGAAAAAGATATATAGGATGCAGGAATCAATTAACCTCGAAAGCGATCGACAAAGTAGCCATATCAGAATTGCTCACTGGTGTGGCTACAATACCACCACCACGTACATCTCTCAAATCATTCAGCAAATCACCAATCACTTCATCTGGACTTGTGGATGAACCTTTTAACTCTACTACTCCAGCATCACGCTTTTGTTCTGCTGCTAAAGCTCTCATTGTTTTGACAGCATTCTTTAGTGGTTTGCGACTGACAATAATTAATGCTTCCCCACTACCTTTCTCGATCGCCTGTAATTTTAGCTCTTGTGGATTGCCAACTACTAGTGTTTGCTGTGGCGCTAATTGCATTGACTCCTCAGGTGCTGACCATTTATAGGGAAATATCACCAATAAATCACCACTGGAATCAAATAGCAAGATAGAAATATAGACAGAAGTCGATTCATTATTGGTCACTTGAAATTGAAACAGTTGTTGCAGAGGTAATTTGTGCGAATAAATTTTTTGTGAGACTTGACGATTCTTTTGGCTCCGTGATGTGGCAGTTTTAGCTATAATTTTGCTAGGTTGCTCTACTAAATTCAGGCAAACTTCCACATCTAGTTCTGACGAATTGGTATTCAAAGTTTTTTTGAGAATACGAGTTGCTAGCAAAGACTTGAGTTTAGGTTCTAAACGCTGGACAGCATCTTTTACTGCTTCTCTTGCGTCACCAAAAGATTGTAATACTAGTTCCTGTCCTGCGGTAAACAAACCAAGACTATTAACCACAGGCAAGTTTTCTGTAACTTGTTGCTGCAATTGTCTTCGATAGCTATCTGTCATGCGACTGAAGATGTATTGCACACCATTTGGATATGGTGGTTTTTGATTCTGCGCTGTTATAGCTGCGATACGATTGATAGCTTCTACAAATTCTTTTGCTGCATTTGTATCACCAGCTAGAGAAGGATCTAAACCAATACTTAACTTTAAGTCAGCCGGAATTACACGAGTTGATTCTTGCAACAGCATTCCTGGACGCAGAGAATTTATCCCTCTGTTGTCTACCAGTTCTGCTTCTGCTATTAAGCCACGACGAGGGGATATCAACTTTACGGTTGCTGAGGTTTGTCCTTGATTGTTGATGACTGTAAAAGTAGCTCCTGGTGTAAATGCTTCTAAACTTTCTTTGTCTATTCCTCCCAACCATAATGTTGCTTTTTTACCTTCACTTTTAATAACAACTGCATCAGTAGGGAAAACTTTATTTTTAATAAAATAGACTGGTTTATTTTCATCACCATCTATTAAAGGCTCTTGCCGTGAAAGTGATTTAATGCTGGAAGTAATTTGAGAAATCATACTCCCAGCACTACCAGTTTGTTGCCAAAGATACTGCGTCATCAAGTAAGTAAATGCACCAGCCGAAAAGCCATCAAAAGTGGCATCTGCTGCTATTTGTTCCCTTTTAGCCGCAGCAAAAACTATTCCTTTTCGCTCACTAGCACAGCGAAGACTGATAAGTTTTTCTAAGGGGATATTCAACTGTTTGATCCAATGTTCTTGATAAGCAATTTCCTCTGGAGATGGCTGCAAATTATCATTAGATGCAGCACGCACAATAAAGTTACCTCGTGTACCACCGCCGGAGAAGCAACTGTCTAAAACTACAGTGACATTTTCGGTTTTTAAAGCCGATATTAACAAAAACAGGGTACGTCCCATAATGTCCTGTGTGACACCATTGGCACCATCATCAGATGGTACTAGGGTGCTGTTATAGTTATCATTTCTGCATTGCTGAATGGGGTCAGGGTCTGGTAGTCGAGAACCATGACCAGAAAAATGGAAAACTACTACATCTCCTGGTTTAGCTTGCTTAATTAGATGTTCTTCAAATGCTTCTAGAATATTTTTTCGGGTGGGTTGTTTATCGGCTGGGTCACTTGTTAATTTCAGGATATTGTTGGGTTCAAAACCAAAGCGATGGGTTAAAAGTTTTTCCTGTAAATCTACATCGGTGATACATCCTCTCAAGTTATCACCTCTCTCATTGTTTAGATAATTATTAATTCCCACTAAGAGTGCTAATTTTCGAGGGGTGCTTTGTGATAAAACTTGAGCGTAGCGGTTTCCCTTTTGCATGATATCGATTTGGCTTAAACCCAAAGTGGCAAAGGTTGAAGAAGCAAATTGGATAAAATGACGGCGTTTGATAAGGTACATAGCAGAATTTTTAACTCTTTGAAATTGATAGAAATTAAGTAAGTTCAAGAGAAGTTTATTTTCTTAATAAACTTTGATAAATGGATATATTTTATTTTGATATTAAAGGATTATTTGTACTTCCAATAATTTTGAATGAAGCCCAGTAGTGTGGATGCCTCCATTTAGGATTTTTAATCATTTTTATTTGAGCTTGGCGTAGGGCAGTCGCTACATTTTTACCTTGGAGCAATTCCTTATAAAATTCCATCATCAAATCTACTGTTGCATTATCTGAGATTTGCCATAGGGTAGAACCAACAGTATTAGCTCCTGCAACTAAAAAAGCGTTGCTAAGTCCGATGGTACTATCAGGATGAGAAACACCTAAAGCTGTTTGACAGCTACTCAATATAACCATCTCAAATCTCACACCAGGGTCATTCTCGTAAAGAAAACGAGCAGTAATTTTGCCTTCAGATAAAGCAACAAATGATTCTTCAGGAGCTTCAGAAAACAAAATGCCATGACTAGCAATATGAAGTAGAGGCAATTTTTGTGGTATAGGAATATCAAAAAATGTTGTTTGATTGATAGAATCTAATAATACTTTTAAATTTGCATCTTTACCCAAAATGGGTTTAACATTCAATAGTTCAGCAATAGATTTAACTTCTGTTTCAGTACCTGGTAAGCGGGAAAAATTTAATTGATGCTTGCGACCATTAAAAATAACTGTGTATGGATTTGAGAATAGAGGATTTCCTATTAAAAATATATTTCTCTGTGTTTCATTATTGTTAATGTCAGGAAGTTGAACATTACTTACACGTTCGTCATCTTCAATCAGTAATTGAGCCGTAACTGATGGTAGGTAAAAAATTTCATATTTTTCAATTAGGTATTGTCCATCATTTGTACGTAAAGCACTAAAAGGAATAAAATCTAGAGTATTATCAGTCACAATCGCTATTCTATTTGCTTTCAGTTGAATAAGACCTTCTTGAATTACCTGAGGTAAAAGAATTTTATAAAGTTTGTTTAACTCAATATCTAAATCTTCATTGCTTAATTCCGATTTTTGGGTGACTTGAAAGATACTTCTGCTTGCACCTTGTAGAGCATTAATATCTTTATCATTTGAAGCGTAAGGTAGTTGTTGTAATATTCTATCTATTACTTTATCTGGGTTTTCTATACGTGAATTAAAAAATTCACCATTCTCCCCTAATAACCAAACCGAGTATCCATATTGGTCTTTGCTATATATTAACAAAGGTGCATTGATCCTTTTTGCAGTTAAAATAGTTTCATCATATGAAGCTGGATAAACCTCCCCTACACTACCAGACATTGATGGATTTAATGAAAGACGACTATTTGGATGAGTGCGTCCCATCCAGTCAACCAATGCTCTAGAACGTATTTCTTCAGAAATCTGCATGGCTTCTTGGTGATAACCCGCTTTTCCAAAAATAAAGACTAAATCTCGACCAATAGGTTGCAAAAATTCGGAAACAATATATGACGACCTATGTCCAAATGAACCACCTGCTCTTACAGTATTTGAACGAAGATATTGAAAATTTAATAGTGCAAAATTTAACCTTGGTAAAAATTGTGATGGTTCTACTTGGTCAAGGTTTTTCCTATATTTAAGATAAAGTTGCCAAATTTGCTTAAATTGTTTTAAGCTTAAATCTTTTTCTACAATCATTCCCTCTGCTGCAAAAACTTCCAGAATTGAAGTTTGAGCAAATTCATCAATAATAGCCTTGAGTAATATTCTTTCTTGCTCTGGATTCTGTGCTAATGATACCATCTGATTCAAACTTGCTATCCGCTCAGAATTATTACTAGCTAATGCAGCAAGCCTGTGAATTAATAATAACAAATATATTTGTTCATCTTTATTTGTTAAAGGCAATTTTTCTTTGATTTGCTTTAGCCTTAAAAGAAGTGCTTTGCTGTCTTCTGAAACAAGTCTTTGAATAGGTGCTAAATCTTGACCAGCCTGATTTTGCTGCCTCAATTCATCTTGTTGTAAACGCAATGCTACAGCTTTCCCTCTCTTGTGATAATTTAGCTCTTGTAATAAATACCATATATTAGTTGAAACAACATCAATTCCTTTAGTATCTTGATAATAAGTAGCAACTAACAATGCAAATCGATAGAAATTGTATGCTTTTTTATAATTTTCCTCTGTTCGTTTTTTGACTCCTATACCTCCTACTTCTCTAGCAATTGTAAGTAAATCACTAGCAGATATTTTTCGCAATTTCCTGTCTTCCTCCAGAATTCTCATTAAATGGGGATTTTCCAAATCAATAATTACTAATTCGGAAATACTCTCAGCAATAAAAACATGAGCTTCCTCTTGATTTTGGATAAGTACTATTCCTTTTTTATTTCTACGTACCAACTCTTGAAGCTCATTAATCAATCTTTGATTTGTTTGAGGAGTAATACTTTGTGCTATTTTTGGCTCATGTGGTTTATTAATTTTTACATCTACATTATTAACAATGTTATAACTTTTGGATTGTCCGAATACATCATCGAAACATAAAAAGATAGAGGAGGTTACACTAAAAATTGCTACTAATAAAATTTTATTTGTTTTCATTTTTTTAATTATCCAATGTCCTAATTGTTTATACTCAAAAATCAGATTCTAAGCTTTATTAGCTGTTAGCTGCAACAATACTAGTTAAGGAATCTTACTTTTTACTGATCATTCTGCTTCACCAATGAGTGTGAAAGCTGCCCAATTTAGGGGTTTATTGGGATATTGTTCTTTGATTTTGAGCATGGCTTGGCGTAAGGCTTGGGCTTTATCAAGTTTATTTTGGTTGAAATTGGTATAAAATTCGGTCATCAATTCGGTGGTGGGTGAATCAGGAACAGACCAGAGGGAAACAATTACACTAGGAGTGCCGGCAATAAATAGCGATCGCGATAACCCAATCACGCCATCACCAGTAATCCGACCTCTACCAGTATTGCAAGCACTGAGGACAACTAAATCTGCATTCAGTTTTAGGCTGAGAATTTCTTCGGCAGTGAGTAAGCCATCATCCTGACTGCTCGGTGCAAGCGCGATCGCACTTTGCAAACCTTGGAAGCCATCAAATAAACCATGTGTTGCTAAATGGATGATTCTGGCTTGGGATAGTTTGGCTTTAATGGCGGTTTCAGTGGCTTCATTACCAGTCAATGCTTTTGTATTTAGGATGGGTGCGATCGCTTCTGCTTCACGTTTAGCACCTGGTAGAGTTGCTAATTTTTGCGGTTTTTCGCCAATTTTAGGTGCAAAGCTGGGCATGGTGGGATTACCCACGACTAAAGCTTCGGAGACAGAGGCTTGCTTGACTTTATCTCGTTGCTGGTGTGTGAGTTCTAATACTTGAATTGATGGAGAAGTAAGGATAGTGTGTTTTTCAATTAAGTATTTGCCCTGTTCATCTTGTAGTGCAGGGAAGGGAATGAGGAACAAGTTATCTTGAGGGACGAAAATAACACGCTGATTTGGGTCAGTGGGTAAAAGGTCAGCAATGGGTTGAATGAGAAGTTTATGTAGTGTTTGTAAGCTTTTTTGCTGTACTTTTTCATCAACAGGATTAATAACTTTTGCTTCAATAATACTACGGCTTTTATCATCAATACCGAGAGATGCGCGAGTAGTGGTAATTAGGCCTTTTAGAGAGGTATTTTGTTTTTGCCACAGTGGTTTGAGGTCAGTTTTCTGAAATCCTACTTCACCTGTGGGTTTGATTACCCAGATAAAAAGTTCTGATTCTTTAGTTGTTTGTTTACCTGCAATTTTGAAATCATCAAAAATAATTGAATATTGAACCAAGGTTGCATTTTGCACCTTGGCAATTTTTTTAATTTTCTCAATTGTTGCTCTTGGAATCTCTTCCTCGCTTTGTAAGTTAGGTGACAATCGAGATTGAAGTAATTGCACAAATGCCCTAGCGCGACTGCGTTCAGATATTTCTAGTGCATCATTGCTTTTATTCTGGGCAATCAAAACTTTTTGTAGCAATTGATAAGTGACAGTTTGTGTTTCAAAAATTGAAATTTTATTAGCGTCACTTAATCTTGGTCGTAGAGACTCTAAAAGCTTAATTCCATCCTGGAGAGTTTTTTCTGCTTCCACAAACTTGCCAGATTGATAAAACGTACTACCTATATATCTAAGAGTTCGTGCTTCACCCACCTTGTCACCAATTTCTTTAAAAATAGCTAAAGCTTCTCCAAAAAATTTCAGCGCTTGAGGAAACTGACCCTGATAATTGTAAACTCTGCCGATGTTGCTAAGAGCAACTCCTTTACCCTGTCGATCGCCAACTTCTTTAAAAATGGCTAAGGCTTGCTGAAATAACTCTTGTGCCTGCGGATACTCGCCTTGATTGCGCCGAAAATCTCCAATGTTGTTGAGAGAAGTTCCTTCACCGCGACGCTCCCCAAGTTTTTTAAAAATAACGAAGGCTTGTTGATAATATTCTAGAGCTTTAGGATACTGATCTATAGTCCTGTAATAAACGCCAATGCCATTGAGGGTTAATGCTTCTTGCTTCTGGTTGCCAATTTGTCTGAAAATATCTAAAGATTGCTGTAAGAAATTTAGCGCCTGGGGATACTGCCCTAGACTAGTATTGATATATCCCAGTTCGGCGAGGGTAAAGCCTTCGCCAGAGCGATCGCCTACTTGTCTGCGAATAACTAAAGCCTGTTGATAAAACTCTAGGGCTTGAGGATATTGCCCCAAACCTTCATAAACTTTTCCAATATTATTGAGAGCAGTTCCTTCATTCAAGCGATCGCCTAGTTCTCGGAAAATATTTAAAGCTTGCTTGTAAAAGTTTAGCGCTTGAGTATAGTCACCTAGTGCGCGTTCAACTATGGCAATGTAGTTGAGACTCAACGCTTCGCCATTGCGATCGCCAATTTCTTGATAGATAACTAGTGCTTGTTGAAAGAATTGTAGTGCTGCTTTAGGTTGACCAATCTGAATCTGCTGATCGCCTTCTTGATAAAGACGTTCTGCTTCTGCTTTGCGGTCAGCAGGAGTTTGCGCCAGTACTTGTTCTACTTGAGTCTGAGCTTTGAAGCTGATTGGTGACTGTGAAAAAGTAGTAATGAAAGTGGCGATCGCAATTAAACAAAACCTTCTAAGGTACATGGCTATGACTGAGTAGGGAAGATGAACCTGATTGTATATATCTCCCACAGGAGGAAGGTTATGTAAATATATGGTAACTGCCTAGCTAGTAGGATTTGAGAAAAGCAAAAGAGAGACATTACCAAGTAACGCATCAGTAATAACTAGAATAAGCTAATCGGCACATAAGTTGCATAATAAGAAGATGAAGCCGTTCAAAAGCAACTATGCCGCCACCAGCCAAGAATTTTTTAACTACGGAACAAGTTAGTAAGTTACAGCAAGCTCTAAAAGAGAGCGAGCTACCCCACGTCAGGGAAAGAATTCTAATTATTTTGCTCCAAAACGATGGGAAACCGCAACAGGAAACTGCTAAATTTTTAGGCTGTTCGCGCAGAACAGTGGCATATTGGTGTATGCACGGTGATCCAGATGATCTAGAAACTCTACATAATAAAAGAGAGTACGAACATTATCGAAAAGCTACTCCTGAATATATTGAACTGTTATTAAAAACTGTTGACCAAGAGCCATCAGATTTAGGCTACGACTTTGGCAGATGGACGGCAGAAAGATTAGCCACATATTTAACCCAGAAAACAGGGATTGATTTAAGTAGTTCTCAGTTAAGGAGGATATTAAAGCGAAAAAAGTATAGTTATATCTGGGCTAAATATGACCTAGAAGATAAACAAAATCCAATTGAAAGAGCGAAGTTTAAAGAGAAACTTACTCAATATTTATCAATAGCACGAGAACAGCCAGAGCGTTTTCAGGTATGGTTTTGGGACGTTAGCGTAGCGGGCGCGCGTACCCGCGCGACGAGCGGTTTTAGTTTACGTGTGATTCGATGCAAGGGATGGGGTAAAAAAGGAAAACGCAAGAATGTTCCAGGAGAACGGCGTTGTGGTCGAGTAAATGTCATGGGGGCAATCAGAGAGCTAGACCGGAAACGCGTATGCTTTTTTGTAAAAAAGGGAAACGCAGATATTTTTTATGAGCAATTACAACAATTAAATGGACTAATAAAACAAGAATGGGTTAGTATTGGAAACCGTTTTGAAGATTTTGCGAAATCTGGCCCGAAGATTATTTTAATTTTAGATAATGCTAGTTTTCATAAGCGCAAAGATGTTCTAACTAAAATATCTCAAGAGTTTCCCAACTTTGTTTTAGAGTTTTTACCTGCTTACAGCCCAGATTACAACATCATCGAATTAGTTTGGCATTCATGTAAAGAATATATTGCTCACCGTCTATTTAAATTAGTGGATGAATTAAAATCATTACTAGATAAGTTGTTAAATCAAGGTGAGTTAGTAATTAAGTGGCATCGGAAAATAAGAAATAAAGGCAATATCCACTATGTTGCAGCTTAAATGCTGATTAGCTTACCAGTTAAATGCTGAATTAATAGAAACAGCACTATTGATTGGCGAAAGCTTGTAAGTCATGTTTGCATAAATTGGCGACGTGAAAAAACATACAGCACCAAGCAGTTTTGCATAAGTTCCTCAGTGCTGGAGATACAGGTAATAAACCGTAGAGACGAAGGTTGCTGGCGCAAAACTTTATATCTCGGAGCAATGGGGGGGTATGTAAAAACTAAATTTGACATTGTAGAACAGTGTGATGAATTGTGGCAAGCAGACGACGCAGGGGGGAATGAAAGGAAGTTGCTAAATCATCCCGCTTTCTCTACAACGCCCTAAATTTTTACATAAGCTCTCCGCGATGAGAGATATATGTTAGCGTCGGCAACCACGCAAAGCCGAAGTAAAGAAAGATAACTGCACAATTTCCTACTGAGACTGACTTGATACTAAAGGGGAGTTATAATGTCTAATTTTTCTTATCACTCGCATGGTGAACATTGGGAATTTGGCAAGGTTGGATTAGTCATATTAGGTGTGGTAGTTATCCGAAGTCTTTTTATTGTGATTCGTCAACAATAATTTTTATTAATCTAAAAAAATGCCCAATATTATCATAATTGAACGAGATATCAACTACCTGAAAATATTCATTAAATGTATGAAAGAGAGTGGTTTTGAAGTTGTTTGTATGAACAATACAAAACTGGTTTCTCAGGTAGCACAAAAGCAGTTACCAGACTTGATAATTTGTAGTCTTGAGATAGCAAAACAAAATAATTGTAATTTCTGGAATAATCTGTGCCAAAACTTTGTTACAGCAACAATTCCCTTAATTTTTCTAATTAATGAAGCATCTGAGATTTATCAATGTCCTGAATTTGCAGCAGATGGCTATATCACTAAATTTTGTACAACAGAGGAACTGAATAAAGCCATCAAAGCCCAACTAGCGAAGCAAGCCGCCCGCAAACATGGGTATGCTATTCAGTCTCAACAAGTTTTAAATTCACCTTCAATTGGCAACGATCAACCCAATGTTCAGTCGATTTTACCATCTATTCCTCGCCTCAATCTGGTATTTGAGTTTATAGCAGCTAATTACGACAAACCTATCAGTTTATGTGACGTAGCTGAGGCATTAGGTTACTCTGCAACTTATTTAACTACTGTTGTTACGCAAACAACAGGAAAATCTTTGCAGAAATGGATAATTGAGTGCCGGATAACGGCTGCACAAATATTATTACTGCAAACTGACCAATCAGTTAATCAAATTGCTCTTAAGGTGGGATATGAAAATCTTGCTCATTTCTATAGACAGTTTCGTGATTATCATGGAACTTCTCCTCAAGTTTGGAGAGAAGTAGAAAAATCTCACAATAGTCACCAGCTAAACAAAGATAAAGCATCCCTAAATTCAAATAATTTTGGTGACTTTCAGTGAAAACTGCAAGTACTAAGCAACTTAATCACTTAGATTCGTTGAGATAATCAAATATCTTCGGTGTAATTTTACTCAAAAAAATGGAAGAACGTGAAATGATTAATAATGAATTCAAAACAACATCAACTCAAGTTAAGGTAGTGCAGATTGCCAGTAAAGCTACCTTCTTATTTGAACGATTAATTAATAATAATCTGTCGCTTAATGTCACTCATTTCAACGAAAAAGAAGCTGATAAACGTATAGTGGATTGGTGTAAAGTTATTGCTAAAGGCGACCTGGAAGTATTTCATAAGCGTTTAGAATGGAGTAATTGGAATATTGAAACAATACGTGATTTATTTGGGACAGAGCCAATTTTTGATAGCCAAAACTTGCCAAATTGGGTAAAAACTTTATCAGACATTATCCACATCCTTTCAGAGTCTAATATCCAAAAGATATCTCCAAACGCCAGTGAACCGGAAAATCCCTATCCTTTTGAAGAAATATTATTAGCTCTAGTTGCAGTGGCACGTCAGAAATTACTAAATTGCTTAGGTTTTGACTCATTATCTCCAGACACTTTACCATTAAAGATACTTAGTGAAGCTGCTTACTTAAATCTAGAGAAAGCTTTACTGCAAAAACTATTTAATTTAAGTGCAAAAGCTTTAGAATTTGAATTTTCTATTTCTCGCAGTTTTGGCAAAAACTTTCTTAGCCAATTCATCAAGAACACGAAAAATGTGCATAGTACAGAGCTATATAAGACTTTTATTCAAAAGTCATTGGCTGACGGATTGTTAGGATTTTTTCAAAAGTATCCTTTGTTAGCTAGGTTCATTGTTACAACAATTGATTTTTGGGTAGAAGCTACAAAGGAATTTTTAGAGAGACTTGATGCTGATTTAGGAGAAATCCAGCAAAAAATTCATCCATTAGCAAATACAGAAAATTATCAAGCTTTTGATACAGTTATAGAAATTAAATCGGCTATATCTGACTCCCATAATCAAAATCGTTCTGTAATTGCCCTCACATTTGCATCAGGCAGAAAGCTAGTGTATAAACCCAAAAATTTAGGGTTAGAAGTTGCCTTTTGTCAGTTTTTAGAATGGTGTAATCAAGAATTAACATTAGGACAAAATCATCCCTCTTTAAACCTCAAAGTTTTACAAGTTATAAACCGAGGAGATTATGGTTGGGTGGAGTATATAGAGCAGAAACCCTGTGAAGATGAAGCAGCAGCACAGCGTTTTTATATCCGAGCAGGTATGTTGCTATGCCTGTTATATGTATTAGGAGGAACTGACTGTCACAATGAGAATTTAATAGCTTGTGGCGAAAACTTAGTGTTGGTTGATATGGAAACTGTCATGCAGCACGAAGCAAAATTAATGGGGGTTTCCTTAGACCAAAGTGCAACATCACTAGCCACTAATCAACTCTTTGATTCAGTCCTTCGCACTGGACTACTACCAATGTGGGAATTCGCTGCTAATGATTCCATAGCCTGCGATTTTAGCGGTCTTGGTAGTGTTGAGGTACAGCCAGTACCAATACCGATGCCAGTATGGAAATTTATCAACACTGATGATATGCACCAAGGGTATGAAAAACTTGACAGACCTTTAGAGGCGAATATAGCGCTTTTAAACGGGATGCCACTATCACCGAAAAACTACATAAATGAGTTAGTTATTGGCTTTGAACAAATGTATTGCTTCTTGATGAGACAAAAAGAAGTACTGCTAGCTGCTAACAGTCCACTCAATGTATTTCATGCTCAAAAAGTGCGATTTATCTTTCGTCCCACCAGAGTTTATGGAATGCTTCTTGGTCAGGTAATGACTCCAGAATTCCTTCAGCACGGACTTGATTGGAGTATACAAGTAGATGTCTTGAGTCGGTCATTTCTGACTAATGGGGATAAACCCTTGGCTTGGCAGATTCTTCTTGAAGAACTCAAGGCTATAAGTCAGTTAGATATTCCCTACTTCAGTGGTCTGGTTGATGGGGATACTTTACCTCTAGGAGAAGAGAAAGCTATAGTTGAGTATTTTAAAACATCCTGCTTGTCTCAAGTTAGATCAAGATTACAAAAGTTGAATGAAAATGACTTGGCACAACAACTGAGCATTATTCAATTGGCTTTTTATGCTAAAGAAGCACGAATTCTGCAAACAAATCCAAGTAGTTCTATATCACAGGAGGCAGAGTATGATTCTGCGCTCGTGTTGACATCAGCAGAATTGTTAGAGCAAGCACAGGAAATTGCCAGCGAAATTCAAAACCGAGCTATCTGTGGTGCTGATGATAGCCTGACTTGGATTAGTTTGACTTACGTCCTCAGTGCTGAACGATTCCAACTGATGCCCCTGGGCTATAGTTTCTACGATGGTAATTGCGGCATCGCTGTATTTTTAGCAGCTTTAGCTCGTGTGACAGGTAAAACGCTATATCGTGATTTAGCTTTGAGAGCTATACAGCCTCTGCAAAATTATTTGCAAACATCCGATACTAAAACAGACTTGGATACAGCGTTAAATCTGGGGATTGGAGGTGCTACAGGACTTGGTTCCATTATCTATAGTTTTGTCAAAATCAGCCAATTTTTAGAAGTGCCTCAGTTGTGTGCAGATGTCCAGCGATTTGCTAACTTAATTACACCTACAGCAATTTCTGCCGATCGCAAGTTTGACATTATTGGGGGAGCAGCAGGAGCAATTTTGGGACTTTTGGCACTTGCTCAAGAACAGCCGATGGTTTTAAAACAAGCGATCGCCTGCGGTCAGCACCTGTTAAAGTACTGCAACGAAGTGTTTGGGAAAACTTCAAATCTCAAGGGTTTAATTGGTTTTTCTCACGGTGCAGCCGGTATTGCTTACGCATTGCTGCGTCTCTATGCGGTCACTCAAGATACTGATTACTTGGATGCGGCTCGGATGGCGATCGCCTACGAAAATGCCTTATTCTATCCCTCAGTTGGTAACTGGCGAGAAATCACTCCTGTTTATGACCCTGCTTCACTGCCCGTTTTTTGGTCAACTTGGTGTCATGGGGCTCCTGGAATTGCTCTAGGGAGGTTGGGGAGTTTATCAATTGATCGTTCAGAGCAAATTCTGACTGATATTGAAGTAGCCCTAAAAACTACTCAAAACACTGCCTTACAAACTATCGACCATCTCTGCTGTGGTAACTTAGGACGATGTGAAGTCATGCTAGTAGCTGCACAAAAGCTTCACAATCCTGACTGGTATCAAGCTGCTCAACAGTTAGCAGCCATAGCAGTAGCACGAGCCACACGAAAAGGAAGGTATGAGTTGTTTGGTGACTTACCTAATTTTGTATACAATCCCTCTTTGTTCCAGGGGGCTGCGGGAATCGGATATCAATTACTACGACTAGCTTATCCAGAAGAACTGCCCTCAGTTCTGCTTTGGGAATAAGGCTGTCACAAAAGTAACAAATCTGAGAAAGAAAGGCAGAAGTTCGAGGGCAGAAGGCAAAAGGTTAGGAGTAACAATTAAAACTTTAGTTCTGGGTCTAAAGCCAGTTTAGATAAATAATTATACCGAGACTGCTTGCAGCAAGGTATAAAACGTCCTTGTTACAATCCCACTCTTTTAAGGGTGGGTTGCCTTCTGCCTTTTGAAAACAATTTACATACTGAAGCTACTGATAATACAAATTTGTCGGTAGCTTACTCAATTTTGAATTTTTAAACTGATAGCAATTTTAGAAATAAACCTTGTAAAGACGCAAAATTTTGCGGATATATTTTTTAAATTTTAATTTGTATAAATAAAAAATATCAAAGTAAATGTGATTACTCAACAAATAATATGTGATTGTTATAGATATTTTTAGCGAATAACATAATAAGTGTCAGTGCAAGAGACTAAATAGAAATACTAAATATAAAAAGTCTTTTGTACTGCAATGCTAATCAAAACTTCATCAATAGGAAAAAATAGTCATGAGCCAAGAAAACTTAGAACAATTTTACGTTCTTGTTCAAAATAGTGAACAATTGCAAGAACTGCTAGGAGCTACTGAGAACACAGACAGTTTTAATGAATTAGCAGTGAGATTAGGTCAAGACAACGGATACAACTTTACGATTCAGGAGGTAGATGCTTTTGTCACTGAGAATCTACAAAATGTGAATGCTGAACTCAGAGATGAAGAACTAGAATTAGTGGCTGGTGGGAAAGGTAAATCATGCCCACTAGATACACAGTTTACGGCTTGTTTCCTTAGAAGCGGTTGCTGGGGTAGTAAATGTTAATAATATTTCTCCACTACTGCTTAAATATAGCAAGTAAACAACGCTAGTTTTTCAATCTAGTATGACAGGGTGAAAATTCCCTGTCATACACACTCGCATCATTGTTATATAAGTATTTAATTTTTGACAATATGGTTGAACATGAAGTTTGTAACTATAGCAACATATCTAGAATAGTTTTATTTTTTATTGATTGACTTCAAGAAAACCTGTAAAAATATTCTTCTAATATCCAGTAATTACCATACATATCTCAAATTATAAAATAACTAAAAATTAGCTAAGAGATCGATAAAATGTATACATTGAATATCCTCAAAGATTCAACAGCAGTAATGTATGAAAAAATGACATTTCCAGCTTTTCAATATGTATTGCAAGAAATAAATTCCAAAGAATCTTTAATTGCGATCGCCGCTTCATATCAAGAGGAACCAGTTGGTTTGGTTCTGGCTGAGATTCGGACATACAATCAATCAGCCGAAGTTTTATCCTTATTTGTTGAACCTTCACACCGCTGTGCAGGAATAGGTACAAACTTATTAAACCGCCTAGAAACAGAACTAACCTACCGGAGATGTAAAAAAGTGGAGTTAGTTTATATGACTGGGAAATCTACAACCCCTGCATTAGAAAATTTACTTCACAAATGCGGTTGGACATCTCCACAACCTCGGATGTTAGTATGCAAAGGAGAAATGGAGAAAGGAATACAAGCACCTTGGTTAAAACAATATAGTCAACTTCCTGCTGCATATACCATATTCCCTTGGCGAGAAATTACAACACAAGAACGACAAGCAATTGAACGACAACAGGCGACTCAGCCGTGGATTCCTGAAGACCTAATTCCCTTCAAATACGATAAGCAGATAGAACCCTTAAACAGTCTAGGTTTACGCTATCAAGGACAGGTAGTAGGATGGCTAATTAGCCATCGAATTTTCCCAGACACCATTCGCTATACCTGTGCTTTTTGCAGACCAGATATACAAAAAAAGGGTCGGATGATTACTCTATTTTATGAAGCCGCTAAACTACAATTAAACGCTAAAATTCCTCACTTCATTTGGACTACCCCCATGAATCATCAATCTATGGTGGCATTTGTTAAATATCGATGCTTACCTTATTTAACTTCTATCCAAGAAACCAGAATCATCTCTAAATTATTGTTGGGATAGTACCTACCAAGATTCCTTTTGCATCTCTACTCAAGATTATAGACAACTATAGCAATCTGATTTAGCCCCTTCTTTAAATCACTCGTAAAGAAAAGCAAGGGAACAGGAAACAGGGAAAAAGTAATCAAAGTATAATGATTTTTTCAACAATAAAACAGGAGTTTTATAACTTATATATATGTTACTGAAAAAGCAACCCTTATTACCAAATAAATCACTAGAACGTCTTGCTTCTCCTGAAAGACTAGATCAGTTGATGCAAATAGTTAGTCCAAAAAGCTGGCTGACGTTAATTTCTTTGAGTTCATTAGTAATACTAAGTATTGTCTGGAGTGTTTATGGACGCATACCCATCACCATCGAAGGTAAAGGAGTATTAATTTACCCCCGCAAAGTCATACCACTAGAATCAAAAAGTTCAGGTCAATTATTAAATCTGAATATAAAAGTTGGAGATATCATCCAAAAAGGACAGCTTTTAGCAACCATTGACCAAACCTTACTCCACACACAATTGCAACAGCAAAAATCAAAACTCACAGAAATGACGGCACAAAATCAAGCCGCCAGCTTACTTCAAGGGCAGGGAAATACTCAGGACTACAAAACTATCCAACAGCAACGCCAAAATGCTCAACAAAGAATTCAAGAATTACAAGCTTTGTCGCCAATACTCAGAACCAAAAGCTTTGAATCTATTCAAAAACAACGTCTACAACTGCAACAGCGAGTTACAAAACTAGAAGCTTTAACTCCCATCCTCAAGCGTAAAAATCATGAATCACTGCAACAGCAGCGTCAAAGTTTTCAACAACGCATTCAGGCAGCTAAAGCGCAACTCCCTTTTATAGAAAAAAAAGTCAAAAGTTTTAAACAACTAGTACAGCAGAAAGTAGTTTCGGAAACTGAACTTTATCAAACTCAAGAAGAATATTTTAAAAAAGTTGAAGAAATTGCTCAGTTAGAAACCCAAGTTAAAGATTTGGAAGTTAGAGAAGGTGATGCCCAAGAAAGATATATCAACAACCAAAATGAAATTGCGAGCAACCTTGCTGACTTGCAAAAGCTAGAATTAGAAGAAACTAACGCAGATGAGGCTTACCTAAAAAATCAAAATGAAATTGCTCAACTTCGGGCAGAACTAAAAGATTTGGATAGCCGGGAAGCCAATCATGCTAAACAAAACTTGCAAGATTCAAGCAGTCGTAATAGAGAAATTCAAGAAGTAAAAAGAGAGATAGCTTCTTTAGAAGAACAACTGAATAGCAATAGTCAGATTATTAGCCAACATAGCGGACGAATTTTAGAAATAACTGTGACACCCGGACAGGTTATAAATGTAGGAACTCGTTTGGCAAATGTAGGTGCAGAAAACCCATCTAACAAGTTGCTGAGTGTCACTTATTTTCCCATAGCAGATGGGAAAAAAATTCAATCTGGGATGCCGATTCAAATTACCCCCCAAACTGTCAAGCGAGAACGTTTTGGCGGTATCGTTGGCAATATTAACGATGTTTCACCATTTCCAATTACTAAGGAAGCAGCCGCTAGTTTAGTGGGCAACCCCGAATTGGTGGAAGGTTTAGTGTCACAAAAACAAGAAGGTTTTTTACAAGTATTTGCTGAACTAGAGCAAGATTCTACGACTCCCAGCGGCTATAAGTGGTCTTCTTCTAATGGGCCGCAAATGAAAATCTCGCCCGGAACTACAACCGTTGTACGAGTCAAAGTCGAAGAACGCGCTCCCATCACCTTTGTTTTACCTATCTTGAGGTCAGTCAGTGGTATTTTTTAATGCTTATTTTAAGTTACCAATAAATCCTTTACAGCATTTACAAAAACTACTGCCTGGTCAAGGTGTGCGAGTCAAAACTCCTACTCTTTTGCAAATGGAGGCTGTAGAATGCGGTGCGGCTGTTTTAGGGATTGTTTTAGGCTATTACGGACGGATAGTGCCACTTGCAGAACTGCGTCGAGAGTGTGGAGTCTCGCGTAATGGCAGTAAAGCTGCAAAGATATTACAAGCAGCTAGAAGGTATGGACTGCAAGCGAAAGGCTATAAAAAAGAACTACACCAATTACAAAAACTTTGTCCTCCATACATCATCTTTTGGAACTTTAACCACTTCTTGGTGGTGGAAGGATTTCGCCATCAGCGAGTTTATGTAAATGACCCTAGCACTGGGCCGCGAACTGTTTCCCTCGCAGAATTTGAGGAGGGATATACGGGAGTGGTGCTGGTAATGGAACCAAGCAGCGAATTCACCAAAAGTGGTCGTAAATCCAGCATATTAAATGCATTATGGTCAAGACTGCAAGGCTGCACTGATGCTTTAGTTTATTGCTTGATAACTGGATTCTTTTTGGCCGTTGTCGGGTTAGCAATACCTGTGTTTAGCCAGGTATTTGTCGATGAAATCTTGGTTCAGGAACGACAAAACTGGCTGCGTCCTTTACTCTTGGGAATGTTTATTGTCGCCATACTTCAAGGAACTTTTACTTTACTACGATTGCGTTACCTGCGCCGTCTGAAAATTAAGTTAGCTGTAGGTATGTCCAGCCGTTTTATGTGGCATATTCTGCGTTTACCTGTGAATTTTTATGCTCAACGCTTTGCTGGCGAAATTAGCAACCGTACAACACTGAACGACCAAGTTGCTGATGTTCTTTCAGGAAAACTAGCAACTACTGCTATTGATGCAGTTATGATCATTTTTTACGCTTTGGTCATGTTCCAATATGACTGGTTGTTGACTCTTATTGCTGTTAGTTTAGCCTTAGTAAATATTTGGACATTGCAGTTGATTTCTAGACAGCGTGTAGATGCCAACCAGCGATTAATCCAAGAGTATGGCAAAGTAGCAGGTGTATCTATTGCTGCTATTCAAGCAATAGATACACTGAAAGCATCTGGGTTAGAATCAAATTTCTTTTCTCGGTGGTCTGGCTATTACACCAAGGCGGTAAATTCTCAGCAAGAACTAGGGGTAGTAAATCAAATATTTTCTGTCCTACCTACCTTACTTTCTGCTTTGTCTTCGATGTTGTTTTTAGTTGTAGGCGGTTTGCGGGTGATGGATGGACATTTGAGCATTGGGATGCTGGTAGCTTTTCAAAGCTTAATGCATAGCTTCCATCTACCTGTCAACAATCTAGTCAACTTTGGTAGCACTCTTCAAGAATTAGAAGGGAATTTAATCCGCCTTGATGATGTACTAAGTAACCCGATAGAAGAGGTAGGGGGGAAGGTGCAGGGGGCAGGGGACGGAGAGGGAGATTGCTCCCCCTCTGTCCCCTATATTCTTCCCAAATTACGAGGATATGTCGAGTTGCGAAACATTACATTTGGCTACAGTCCTTTAGAAGCACCTTTGATTGAAAACTTTAGCTTGGTAATTAAACCCGGACAGCGAATTGCATTCGTCGGTAGTAGCGGTTCTGGCAAGTCTACGATCGCCAAACTCATTAGTGGACTTTATCAACCTTGGTCAGGAGAAATTTTCTTTGATAATACACCCAAAGAACAGATTTCTCACCAGATAATCACTAATTCAGTGGCAATGGTCGAGCAAGATATCTCATTATTTGGGGGAACCATCAGAGAAAATTTAACACTTTGGGATGACACCATACCAGACAGAAATTTGTTGCGGGCTTGCCGAGACGCAGCTATTGAGGACGTAATTCTCTCAATGTCTGGAGAATTGGATGCAGAGTTAATCGAAGGTGGTGCTAATCTCAGTGGAGGTCAACGGCAAAGACTGGAAATCGCCCGTGCTTTAGCGAACAATCCCTCTATCCTAATTATGGATGAGGCCACCAGTGCCTTAGATGCAGAGACGGAAAAAATTATCGATGAAAATTTGCGGCGACGGGGATGTACTTGGATTATCATTGCCCATCGACTGAGTACTATCCGAGAGTGCGATGAAATCATCGTCCTCGAAGCTGGAAAGGTAGTACAAAGGGGTACTCATCAAAAGTTGTGGCAAGAATCGGGAGTGTATGCGAGATTAATTCGCATGGAAGAGGAGGGATGAGGGAGCAGGGGGAGCAAGAGAACAAATAAATAACTCTTACCTTCTAGTAGTCTGCCAACCCAAAAATGTTAGGTGGAGGTAGGCAGAGGTGCAGGGGTGCAGAGGAGAGTTCAATGTGCCTTGTTCTTTCCCCTCTGCCCTTGGGGCTAACCACCTTTGCATTGTTTCCTTGGCGTACTACTAACTCCTCACTGCTCACTTTTCACTCAGCACTCTCAGATACGTAAAAAAGTTATTTGCGATTGGTATAAGTGTAAATGCTAGAACAAGTGTATATTTTTAATAGCAATGAACCTATTCTTTTAAACAATCCTTCTAAAATTTGGGTAGTTGAAGATGGCTCGGTAGGCTTATTTGCAGTCAAAGTTAACAATAGCGTTGTGGAAGGCGATCGCTGTTTTTTATGTCAGATTAATCAAGGTGAAGCATTGTTTGGCACTGAACATACATCTAGCAATCAGGACTGTCAGATGTTGGCAGTGCCAATGGGAGAGACAAAATTCATACAAGTCAATCAGGAATTATTCTGTAAGTTAATCGCCAATGCGGATCAACAGGCGATCGCTTGGGTAGAAAATTGGTTACATAAGCTTGGTACTAGACTTTATCCGGTGGCTATACCGATGATGTCGGTGAGGGCTGGGGGTAAACCTCTGGTTGTTCTCCACAATGGTCAGACTTTCCAAGCAGAAGTAGGTTGTATCACTTGGGTGGAGATTCAACAGGGAACTGTCAGGTTTTTGGGATTTGAGGAATTAACCTTGACTGAGACAGCAGCAATTTTTCCGCTCAGTTCTTCGATGTGGTTAGAAGCGGTAGAAGAAGTACATCTGACTATTGCGCCAACTGCCAAACTTCTCAACCTAGATTCTCTACTTGCGGGACTGGCTTTGGTTCATAGCCAATTGCTGTACGGTATTTATCTTTTGGGTGAAGAGGAAGCAAAAGCAGAATTACAACGGTTAAGCGATCGCCAACATCTCAATCGTCGAGTTACACAAGAAGCATTAACCGAACTCGCATCAACCCTGAATTCTCAAAACCAAAGTTTTGTACCAGAAGGTGAGCCGTTGTTAGTAACTGCTGGTGCGGTAGGCAAGGCGATGGGGATAAAAATTTTCCCTCCAGCCTCCTCAGAAAACCTCCAGCAACTTCAGGAACCACTAGAGGCTATTGCTTTAGCCTCTCGCATTCGGATACGGCGGGTAATTTTCCAGGACAAATGGTGGGAGAAGGATTGTGGCCCGTTACTTGCTTACACCCAGCAAACCAACCAACCAGTAGCACTACTGCCAGTTTCGGCTACTCAGTATGAAATCTTAGATCCTGTGCAGCGAACCCGTATGAAGGTTGATCAACATATAGCTGCGACACTGGCTCCCTTTGCCTATATGTTTTATCGGTCTTTGCCAGATCGTGCGCTGAAGATTTGGGATTTGCTTCAATTCGCATTAAAAGGTCGGCAGCAGGATATTCTAGTTATTTTATTTACTGGTATTGCAGTCACATTACTGGGAATGCTGACACCAATTGCCACTGGGGTGATTATGGGCAATGCAATTCCCGATAGCGACAAGAAATTATTGTGGCAAGTAGGATTGGTTCTGTTGGTTGCAGCTTTAGGAGCAGCCCTATTTCAATTAGCTCAGGGGTTGACAATTCTGCGGATGGAAACGGCTGTTGATGTTTCCACTCAAGCCGCAGTGTGGGATCGGCTGTTAAAAGAGCCTGTGGCTTTTTTCCGACAGTACACCACTGGTGACTTGCTGTCCCGTGTATCTTCTATTAGTACAATCCGCCGCCAACTTAGTGGTAGAACCCTGATTAATCTCATTAGTAGTTCCTTCGCCTTGTTTTACTTGGGGTTGTTGTTCTACTACAATGCTAAGTTAGCCATAGTAGCTGTGATAGTCGCAATAATTACTGTTGCGGTGACTACAGTTTCTGGTTTACTTTTGTTGCATCAAGTCCGTCCCCTGCTAGAACTGCGGGGAAATATTTTTGGACAGACAGTACAGCTAATCAATGGCATTTCTAAATTACGTGTAGCTGGTGCTGAAGAACGCGCCTTTGGAGCTTGGAGTAAAAACTATAGTCAGCAAGTGAAACTAGAACTTAGTACCCAGCGTGTGGAAGATGCTGTTGTAGTTTTCAATTCTGTCATACCCGTACTGACATCGGCAGTACTATTTTGGGTTGCTGCTAGCTTGCTGGGGGAAGCTCAAACTTCAACCTCAGCAGGTGCAGGACTAACGTTGGGGGCTTTTCTGGCTTTTAACACTGCCTTTGGCAATTTTAGCCAAGGAACCACAGAATTGAGCAACACTCTAACAGAAACCTTGCAAGTTATTCCGCAATGGAAACGCACCCAACCAATTCTGCAAACTTTACCGGAAGTAAATTTGCGAAAAACCCATCCAGGGAAACTGATAGGCAAAATTTTTATAGATAATATCAACTTTCGCTATGACTGTGATGCTTCACTGACCTTGGATAAGGTTAGCATTCAAGCCGAACCAGGAGAATTTATTGCGATCACTGGGACTTCTGGCAGTGGTAAGTCAACTTTATTCAGGTTATTGCTTGGCTTTGAAACTCCTGAAGCTGGTACTATCTACTATGATGGTCACGATCTGTCTCGGCTGGATGTAGAAGCAGTACGCCGACAGATGGGTGTTGTTTTACAAAATGGTCAAGTTTTGTCAGCTTCGATTTTTGATAACATCACCTGCGGCGCGAGGATGACATTAGATGAAGCTTGGGAAGCAGCTTATCTGGCTGGATTGGCTGAAGATATCGCCAAGATGCCTATGTCTTTGCATACTGTGGTTAGTGAAGGTGGTAGCAATCTCTCTGGTGGACAAAGGCAAAGGCTGCTAATTGCTCGTGCTTTAGCATTGAAGCC
Organism: Nostoc punctiforme PCC 73102; assembly: GCF_000020025.1. GTDB lineage: Bacteria > Cyanobacteriota > Cyanobacteriia > Cyanobacteriales > Nostocaceae > Nostoc > Nostoc punctiforme. Next base: position 106,977 of record NC_010631.1, read on the forward strand.
GCGGATTTTGCTGTTAGATGAAGCCACCAGTGCTTTGGATAACACAACCCAAGAAATTGTCAGTCAAAACTTAGAACAACAAAAGGTGACTCGAATCGTCATTGCCCACCGCCTGAGTACAATTCGCAATGCTCATCGTATTTATGTACTGAAGGCTGGCCGAATTGTACAACAGGGTAACTTTGAAGAATTGGCTGCTGTTGAGGGATTGTTTGCCCAGTTAATGCGAAGACAGATGATGTATTAAATGTTAATTTAAGGATAAAGTTGTCACTTAAAGGATAAGTGCGATTCGTTGCATGTGACTTAGAGGTGAATGGCACCAAGAAAAGGGAAAATCGTTGAGGCAGCAGGGGTGCAGAGGAGCAGGGGAGAAAGAAGAAGTTTTAGGTATTTGCGTTCGGATATTTAGAAATTTCGCTCTGCTCCCCTGCCCCTCTGCAATCCTTACGCTGCACACTCTTCAGCTTAACTTAGTGCCATTCGACTTAGAGGTACATATTGCCGAAAATTAAAGGATAAGCTTGCTGAACCTAGAGCCTGACTGGTTTTGTGGCCAAATGCCCGTTTTGCGAGAGTGCGATCGCCTTTGGCGGGCGGTTATGCCATCGCAAAGCACAAAAATGATCGCATTGCCTACATTTAGCGTAGAACTCGCGGCAAGCTTATTCTTTAATGAAATTCGACCAATAATTAAGAATTAATCGAAATAATAATGCTTTCAGCCTTTACTGCGGCAAGCTTTTACTTTAAGTCACAACCTCTTTGCTCATGATAGTTGTGGCGGTGTGCTATCGAGATCACTGCCTCTATTTTTATGTATCTCCAGGTACTCAGAAGGGTATGCAAAAATTCTGGCTTGCTCAATCTCGTCTCATTTGCCAAGGCACGCAAAGTTACTTAAGATCCTAAGTTTTTGTCCTCAATGAGTTTTGCCATACAAGCTAAAACTGCATAAGGTAAGTGAGTCTAGAATTAAGAACCAATGTCAGGCGATACTGCTGTTGATGGTTTAGTTCAAATACTTATGGGTGTGGCATCACGATATTGGGAACTAGTGAAAATTGATGGGGCGGGACGGCGACAGGTTCGGGAAATTAGTGCAGCTAAGGCATTTTTTGTAGATGTGTTCCCAGCGATCACCTCCAGTGGAGGGAACGGCATCGTAGATAATACAGATCGTCATCATGTCCCAGATGCAGAAATTCAACTCCAACTGCTGCAACTATCGCGGGATGCACCTGCTGATAGATGTTTGTTAGCACAACGTTGTCTATTGTGTTTTATATCTTGGCAAATTGAGCAAGTTTGCTTACAATTGGCAGCCAATTTTGGGAGGGTTCACGGTTTCAGTTGTGCTGATTTGCTGCCTTACGTCCTAGATGATGATGGCAAGCTACAACCGAATAGCACTTATCAATCTCTTTCTCAAAAGATTTTGCAGAGTTTTAACCCACAACAAAGCAGTCTCACAACCTGGACAACTACCAGAGTCAAACACGATGCTGCACTCAATCAATTTTTGCTGGAGTGTGGAGTTTATATGGTGAGTGACTGGGCAATTCTTAATGATACTCGACCTCAACAGCTAGAGCGCATTTTCCGAGAATTTTACGCCTTAACACCTCCAGAAATTCAACAAGCGCAACAGCTTTTAGGAAGCTACCATGCTATTTATCGGACAGCGCGTCTGCAACAGCGATCGCTCTCCATTGGGGGGAAATGTACTACACCGACAACTCAACAACTACAACAAATCGCCACTCTCCTCCAAAGTCAAACTAGTCAAACTCTCAAGAGTGAGACTGTGATGACACAACTGCAAAAACTCGCAACTCAACTAAGAGAATACCGGATTCATGTCCGGGGTGGGTCTTTACCGACAAAATCTCTAGATACTATTACTGGTGATGAGTATACTGACACTACCAAAGCGTTAGATAATGAAGATGAACAAGCAGAGTTTTTGCAATTATATCGCCCCCAATTTCTGGCTTGTTTAGAACAAGCATTGGCTATAGTGACTCAATCACGGGTAAATAGATTACAACGGAAAAAGGGTGAAAAAGCCAAAAAGTTTTTGCAAGCACTCAAGTTATTTCACTGTCAAAATTTACGCATGACAGAAATTGCTGACAGTATGGGATTACGCGCCCAAGATGCAGTAACTCGTTTGTTAAAACTAAAAGAATTTCGTGCTGATGTCAGACAACAGCTTTTATTATTGTTATGCGAGCGCGTTTTGGATTTGGCAAAAAACTACTCTCATCCAGACAGGCTGATAACTTTAGAACAGCAAATTAAACTTGCTCTTGACGAACAAATTACTCAGGTTATAAAAGAAGCAGGAAATCAATCTCAAACAGCAAAAATAAACACAATAGAAAATGGTCTGTTTAGTGAAAGACTCTGCCGCTATCTCGATTCGCTTAATGAGGAAATATGACTAATTTATCCAAAAGTACTCCGCAGATGCGGCTAGATTTTGAATCTTTACCAACAGCCACCATTACTCTCTCTGCCGATCAAATTACTCAAGCAGTAGAACTCAGTAGTAAAATCAAAAATTCGTCTCAGCAGTGGCAGACTTATATTCATGCTTTGGCGTTATGCGCTTTTGAAGAATGGTTAGCATTACGGGTAAATTCTCTGACAATTAACCGGGAAAGATGTACAACTTTGCAGCCAGCACTTGCGAAAGCGATCGTGGCTGTGGCGAATTTACAGGTAGGTAAATTTAAAATTTGTTTAATTACCACTGGTAGCCTGACTGATGAGCAAATTTATTTACCGCAAGCAGTTGTAGATTTACCAGAATATATTCCTCATTTTTATGTGTGGGTGGAAGTTTTAGAAGAAGAAGATGCAGCACTTATTTCGGGATTTTTATCCTATCAGCAGTTAAGAGAACACCAGACAACAGTTAATTTACAATCATCAGCAGATTGGAATTATCAAATACCAGTGAGTTGGTTTGAGAAGAATCCAGACCGCTTATTGTTATACTTGCGTTGTCTAGAACCAGAGACAATTGCTTTACCAGCTAAAAGCGAAAATACCCAGCTTTTATCGACAATCCAAAATGAATTACTAGCATTATTACCCCAATTGCGATCACCTGGAACAGAACTGTGGCAAGTATTAACTTGGGAACAGGGAAAGGTGGTATTGACTCATCCAGAGTTGCTGAATTGGATTGATAATTCGCAACAGCAAACACACACGTCTTCAACTAGTGACAGCTTAAAGGATTTACTGAAATTGTTGACAGAGCCAGCGCTGAATGTGGGACGTTGGTTGTGGGATGAATTAGATGAATTAGCAGAGGAATTTTCTTGGCGATTATTACCGAGTTTGACACCAGCAGCAGCGATGCGAAGTCCTATAGAAGAGTTTCCAGCCATTATTCACCAACTTCAGCACCGAGGTTTGGAAATTCCGGCTGTGGCGCGGGGTGCGTATCAAGATTTTCTTTTAACAGCAATTCCTCTGCGGTTGTATGCTGTGACTTGGCATTTGTTAGCGGAATCAGAACCGAATTTATGGACATTATTGTTAGTTCTTGGTACAGCTTCTCACACAGCTTTACCTGTTTATTTAAAACTGCGGGTGAGTGACCAAACTGGGGTTTTAGTAGAACAGGAGATAAATCCACAACAGCAAGATTCTTATTTATTTACGCGTGTGGTGGGGAATTGGGATGAGAAGTTTTTGGTGAGTGTAAGTTTAACAGATGGTGTTGAGGTGAACTTACCTCCATTTACATTTTCTCCCAGGCGGTTGGTTTAGTTTCTCCGGTTACATTTTTGGTAACAAATATCTCGTGTATAAGTATTAATCTCTGCATGACGCTGATGCTTTTCATTTTGCCCAGGCTCAAAATTATACTCATCTATATACATTTGATGATAAATTTGTGAACTGCTCCCAGGGGCTAACTACCTGTGAAGTGACAATACCTTGAATTAAGTGATACAAAAATGTTTGCATAACCTCCCCAAGCGTGAGAGATATAGATAATTAGCTAGTAAATATTCTCACCTCTGTTGGAGGACTGCTTCTCGTGCATTACCGTCTTAAATCCCTCTCTCTTACTACTTTGATGCTTTCCCTGTCTTTACCTGTAGGAGTTGCGGAATCAAAGCCAAGGGGAAATATGCAAACTACCCTAACTGCACAGGCGCAAACAACACAAGAACGCAAGGATGAAGCATTGCGGCTGAACCGATTAGGTGTTCAACAATTCAATAAAGGCCAGTTTCAAGAAGCTTTAAAAACTTTTGAGCAAGCTTTAGCGATTGTCAAACAAATCGGTAACACAGCAGATGAAGGCACTACTCTCAACAATATTGGGGAAATTTACCGCAATTTGGGAGAGTATGCCAAAGCTTTAGACTTCTATCAGCAAGCTTTAGCGATTTACAAACAAATTGGTGACACAGCAGGTGAAGGCACTACTCTCAACAATATTGGGTTAGTTTACGACAGCCAGGGAGAGTATGCCAAAGCTTTAGACTTCTATCAGCGAGTTTTAGCAATTGTCAAACAAACTGGTAACACAGCCGTTGAAGGCAAAATTCTCAACAATATTGGGTCAGTTTATGTCAATCAGGGAGAGTATGCCAAAGCTTTAGACTTCTATCAGCAATCTTTAGCGATTTACAAACAAATTGGTAACACAGCAACTGAAGGCACTACTCTCAACAATATTGGGGAAGTTTACCGTAATCAGGGAGAGTATGCCAAGGCTTTAGGCTTCTATCAGCAAGCTTTAGCGATTTACAAACAAATTGGTGGCACAGTAGGTAAAGGGACTGCTCTCAACAATATTGGGTTCACTTACAACAGTTTGGCTAGGTATGCAGATGCAGAAAAAACCTTATTTGCAGCTATTGAGGTTTGGGAATCTCTGCGAACACGGGAATTACCTGATGACCAAAAAATATCAATTTTTGAGAAGCAAGCTTCCACTTACCATTTGCTACAACGAGCTCTGATTACCCAAAATAAAACTAACACAGCATTAGAAATATCTGAACGAAGTCGAGCTAGAGCATTTATTGAGTTATTAGCCTCCAAAATATCTGGAAATATCGACAATCAACAAGCTGTCAAACCACCTAATATTGAGCAAGTTAAACAAATTGCCAAAGCACAAAATACCACACTTGTTGAATATTCAGCTAATGAATCAAAACTTTATATTTGGGTCGTCAAACCAACTGGTAAAATAGCTTTTAAACAAGTAGACCTCAATTCATTAAATACACCACTTGCACAACTAGTAAACAAAAGCCGTCTATCTATTGGTGCTGGGGGTCGGGGTATTAAGGTAGAACCTAAAAATGAATATACTAAAAAACAGACTTTACAGAAATTACATGAGGTATTGATTGAACCCATCGCATCTCTTCTCCCTACTAATCCAGATGAACACGTTATCTTCATCCCCCATGAATCGCTGTTTTTAGTTCCTTTCGTAGCACTGCAAGATAAAGATGGCAAATACCTGATCGAGAAACACACTATCTTAACAGCACCAGCAATTCAAGTTTTAGATTTGACACATCAGCAACGCCAAAAGGTGACGGGTAAAGATGTGTTAGTTATGGGCAATCCTATCATGCCAAAAGTAGGCATTCCACCTGTGCAACTTAACCCACTGTTGGGTGCCCAAAAGGAAGCTGTGACAGTTGCAAGTTTATTCAAAACTAAAGCTATCACTGGTAAAGATGCAACAAAAGCAGCTTTCAAACAAAAATTATCATCTGCGAAGATTATTCATTTAGCAACGCATGGATTGTTAGATGACGCTGATAAGAGTATACCAAGTGCGATCGCTCTTGCACCCACCAGCAACGATGACGGTTTACTCACCCCTGCGGAAATTGTCGATTTAAAAATCAACGCTGAATTAGTGGTGTTAAGCGCTTGCGACACAGGTAGAGGGACAATTACTGGTGATGGCGTAATTGGATTATCTCGTTCTTTGATTACGGCTGGCGCGTCTAGTGTGATTGTCTCATTGTGGGCGGTTCCTGATTCACCCACATCAGAATTAATGACAGAGTTCTATCAGCAATGGCAGAAAAATCCTGATAAGGCGGCGGCGTTACGCAATGCAATGCTGATTACTATGAAGAAGCATCCTCAGCCTCGTGATTGGGCGGCTTTTACATTGATTGGCGAGTCTTAAGGAAAAGTTTATGCAGAGACGCAAAGAGGGAACGGAAAGAGTTTAAGGTGTATTTTATAAGTGTTTATTGGCGGTCAAAAGTGTTGAATGTTAAGAAAAATCCGATAAAAACAGCCCAAAATATGTTAAATTTTGGGCGGAAGATTAAAGTATATCTATTTAATAGTGATTATAAATTCATTTCCCAAGATTGTCAAAGATATCTTGAGAGGACTGCCAAAAAACGATTATCCAGTATTGAACAGTCGTCTGTTCTTTGAGTGCTGGTTATCTTATGCTATGGATAACAGCTTAACAAGTATGCGAGATTTATTTAACAGATTAAACAACACAGGATTTCCGGTAGATATTTCTACTTTCTCTAAAGCAAACTTACATCGAAGTCAAAAACCTTTTCAAGAAATTTACCAAAAATTAAATGAATTAGTACAGAAGAAAGTTCAAAAAAAGTTACATGATAAATATGCAATTTGTCCAATAGATTCAACAATTATTACTCTCACAAGTAAATTGTTATGGGTACTAGGACACCATCAAGTAAAACTTTTCAGTTCTCTAAATTTAGCTACTGGAAGTCCATCAGATAACTTCATAAACTTTGGACATGACCATGACTATAAATTTGGTTGTAAAATGATGTCTAGTCTACCAAATAATGCTGTTGGTGTAATGGATAGAGGTTTTGCTGGATTAAAATTTATCCAAGAATTAGTCCAAGAAAACAAATACTTTGTTTTGCGGGTAAAAAACAATTGGAAGTTAGAATTTGAGGAGCAAACTGGATTAATTAAAGTTGGTGCATCTAATGATGCTCAAGCCTATAGAGTGATTAATTTTTGTGATTTAGAAACGAAAACTGAGTTTCGATTAGTAACCAATTTACCAACATTAGGAGAGGCTGCCGTTAGTGATTATGAAATCAGGGATATTTATCGATTGCGTTGGGGAGTTGAATTGTTGTGGAAGTTTTTGAAAATGCACTTAAAACTTGACAAGTTAATTACTAAAAATGTTAATGGTATCACCATACAAATTTACGTTACTTTAATAGCTTATCTAATTTTACAGATATTATCTGTACCACAACAATGGGGACATACGCTATTAGATAAATTCCGCTATTTACAATCTTGTATGTGTCAGAAAATAAGTTATGTTCATTGGTTTGAAGAGATGATGTCATGTTGACTATTTTAGGCTTTTTAGAGTTAGTGTAACTAGATATGTAAACTTTTGTATCAGCATTCAACATTTCTGATTGGCGGTTAATTAATTATGACTGCTTTTATTTTTAATTTAAAAGTTCAACAATTCGATCAACTTTGTGCATTTGAACTATCTTGGGGTAAGGGTCAGCAACTTGGTGTAACACTTGCCTATCCTAATGATCTGGATTTCAAATACCAAGAATGGCAGCGAATTTATCTACGTTTTTATAACACAAAATTGCGAAGTAGAGTAGAAGAAATTGGCAGTTTTACTGCACCGCCTGTTGATTGGCACTTGCAACTAGTCCAGGCAGAAGCACAACTTTTATCGGAATTTCATCACTGGTTACGGAGTGCTGAATTACATGAAATTCGTGCAACAATTGCTCAAGCAACCAGAAAAGATGAGCATCCTAATGTTGATCTTTTTCTCACTTGCAATCCTTTAGATTTAGCACGATTACCTTGGGAAGCTTGGGAAATTGGTACGGAATTTAGTTCATCATCTAGTAAAATTAGGATTGTTCGTACACCAATAAATAGGCGAGAAACTGTTTCTTCTCCTCATGATCGCCGTTCTGGTAAAACCAGAATTTTAGTGATTCTTGGTGATGAAACTGGTTTAGACTTTCAAGCAGAAAAGCAGGCTATGATTTTTTTAAAATCAGTGGCAAAAGTAGAATTTATTGGTTGGCAACCTCAAGAAAGTATCCCGGAATTAAAAACTAAGATTGTCCAGGCGATCGCCTCTGAATCAGGATGGGATATTTTATTATTTGCTGGTCATAGTAATGAAACTAATTTGACTGGGGGAGAAATAGCGATCGCTCCCAATACAGCTTTATCAATTAGTGAAATAGCACAGCCATTAATTATTGCTAAACAGAGAGGATTGCAGTTTGCTATTTTCAATTCTTGTAATGGTTTAAGCATTGCTAATAAACTGATTGATTTAGGTTTAAGTCAAGTAGCCGTCATGCGCGAACCTATCCACAATCAAGTGGCTGGCGAATTTTTATTAGAATTTATCAAAGCTTTAGCCCAATATCAAGATGTCCATGAATCGATGATTACAGCTGCTCAACATCTGAAACTAGAAAACTCTCTTACTTATCCTAGTGCTTATTTAATTCCTTCTTTATTTTGCCATCCAGAAGCAACTTTGTTTCGCTTTCAACCCTCTGGAATCAAGCCATTTATCCAATATTGGCGACTTAGCCGCAAAGAAGCGATCGCCCTCTCCATTTTATTATTAATTAGTTTAATTTTACCTGTACAAACTTTCTTATTACAGTGGCGTGTATGGGTACAGGCTATCTATCGTGACACAACAAATCAATCTATCACCTCAACAAGTCCGCCACCAGTATTATTAGTACAAATTGATGAGGATTCTATTATTAAAGCTAAAATATCTGATCCTAAACCAATTGATTATAAGTATTTAGCAAGTTTAATTGACCGACTCTCAGCCGATAAAGCTAAAGTCATCGGTATTGATTATCTACTCTCTAGACATCAACCGCAAAGCGATCGCATCCTCGCTAAGTCTATTCAAGCTGCTGTTAGTTCTCCCAATCATACATTGTTTGTGTTTGCAGCCACCGGGAATCAGAATAAGAAATGGTTACAACCATTGCCGGAAATTGCTAACTTTAATTGGAGTTTATCAGGAGACATTAAGTTTTATCCTTGGTATATATCATTATTACCTCATGATGATTTTCAAACTCAGCCTTGGTATTTTTCTAATTTATTAGTTTTGGGACAGCAATTACAACAAATTTCTGATGCACCACAGCCAAAATTAGATAGTCAAACAGATTATTTTCAACAGATGGGAGATGTTTCTCCAAGGAATTTAAAATCTCATCGAATTATTTTACAATCACCGCGATCGCGTCTGCAATTAATAACAGCTTTGAGTTATCAACTATGGCAAATGTGGCTGCATCCAATCGCTGATTTTTCAATTCCACCCAATCAGATATACCATACTATCCCAGCTTGGAAAGTCCTAGAAAATCAAACTCCACCTCAAAACTTACAGCAGCAAGTTGTGATTATTATTCCTGGTGGATATGACGAAGCTGGCATTTCCCAAGATGGAGAAGATAATTTCGCAGATGCAAATTTACCACCAGCTATTAAATACTGGCAGCCTAACACTAATTTATTCACAGGTGGTGAGTATCATGCCTATATGATACATCATTTACTGAATCAGAGATTGGTTGTACCGATTCCTGATTTCTGGGTAACTGGCATAGCTCTATTATTAGGAAAAATACTGTATCTACAACAAAAAAATAGAAAATATCGTTGGCAATGGTTGTTGCTGATGACAATATTCACAGGGATTTATGGAATAATCAGTTTGCAGTTATACATTTCAACAACGGCAATACTTTTGCCTTGTTTCTTACCATCAATCGGCTTGTGGGTTTACTTTGTCCCTAATCTTTTATCAAGTAAAAAATCATGAATAAATTGCTGTTTTATACGTTATCATTATCAGTAATAGCTTTGAGTACTGCACCTGTTTTATCAAATCAACCAATACCTACTCAACCAAAGCAACCACAGTCGTTTATATCTTGGATTTCCCAAGCTATCTTTAAAAAAGAACCGCCGATACAGCCACGCAAAGGTGGTTCTCGCCCGACTGTACGTGATACTAATGATATCTGCATGATTTCTCCAGATGAACCAGAGACTACTAGAATTGTTTGGAGCGATCGCCCTTTATTTATTTGGGAAGGTAAGGTAAAAAAAATAGTAGTGCTTAATAAAAATACTGGTAAAAAGTGGACTCAACCAGTAACTGAGACTCCAAATATTTATACTTACACAGGAGATGAACCACTAGAACCAGGCCAAACCTACGAATGGCGAGTGTTTTTTGAAGATAGTCTGTCTCAAAAAGAATTGTCTAGTGGTGTTAATTTTCAAGTGATGGAAGCACAACAACGCGATCGCATTACCGCAGACTTACAGAATTTAGAAAAACAACTCAAAGCCGAAAATAAAGATAACGAAGCGATCGCTCTTGCCAAAGCCAAATATTTTGCCGAAAATCAATTATGGTCAGATGTCTTGCAGCAATTGTATTCTATACAAACAACGTCTACTGATTTAGACGCATTTCGTAAAGACATTTCTCGCAAGTTATGTGATCCACCTACGGAAGTTAGCCATAATTCCCCCAAGCGTGAGTCTCGATAATTCTCGTCGTCTCCTAACGATAATTCCTGGGAACGGTACGAGCGTTTGAGTATTGGTAACGACAACTTTTACATTCCTAACGACATTTGTAGCGTCATCACAACTGATAAGCCGATTCTAACAATAGCTTATCAGTTGTGATGACGCTAATTTTATTCCATAGATAAACTAGCATTTCCTTTACCTTTATCGAAAAATTTTTCATCTCTACTAAATTTTTTTGCATATCCTCCCAACACCTCAGAGATATATATATGCGTGAACCAACAAGTCTACTTCTGCACAAGACTAGTTAGAAACTTAGCAAAACTTAGTATCTTAGGAGACATAGCAATGAAGGGTTTGAAATTAGCAGTAGCGATGATTGCATTAGTAACATTGACTCTCACTCCCAAAGCTGAAGCCAAAAGCTTGTTCCACAATCAACAAACATCAACAGTTACTGCATAACTTCCCAACTCGCAAACTGAAAACAAGAGTGACACTGAAGCTTACCTCCAACAAGGAATTGAGCTTTTAGACTCAAAAGACTATCAAGGAGCCATAGATGAATTTAACAAAATCCTGGAGATTGAACCCAAAAATATTTATGCTTACGTTGGCAGAGGTGCTGCCAAGATGTACTTAGAACAGTATCAAGCAGCAAAGACAGACTTTGATACAGCCTTAGAAATTACTCCTGATATTTCTTTAGCCTACTATTTTCGGGGTTTTACCAATTATGCCTTAAAAGACAAACCAGCAGCGATCGCTGATTTACGCAAAGCATCCACACTGTTTAAACAAGAAAACAAACTGGATTTAGCTCAAAAAGCGGACAGCGCAGCTAAAGAGATAGAAGCTAGCTAAAGCATTGCATAATTTTTATGACTGATGCAACAACCGGGTTTGCAAGATATAAGTTTGTGAACCCAGTTTCTTTTTTACTCAAACACAAGCAAAATTATTGCATATCCTCTGAAAACTGAGAGATATATACCACTGAGTTAGTCTGCTGAAGAATTCGTCTATGCACCACCGTCTGAAATACCTTACCGTTGCTACAGTCTTATTTCCCCTTGTCACCTTGTCACCTTGTCTCCCACTCTCCTCTCCCTTAGTGGTGCAAGCGCAAACGACACAACAGCCTAGTGCTGAAGCTTTGCAATTATTGCAAATTGGTATTCAACAATATAAGAATGGTGCGTTACAAGAAGCATTACAAACATTTCAAAAATTACTTCCCATTCTCAGGACAAATGGTAACGAAAAGATAGAAGCAATGACTCTTAACGTTATTGGGAGAATTTACGTAAATTTAGGATATTATCCCCAAGCTTTGACAGCTTGTCAGCAAGCTTTAGCTCTGGTTAAACAAATTGGAGAAAAGGCAGAAGAAGGTGCTTCTCTTAATAATATTGGCAATATTTATAATAGTTGGGGACAGTCTGCCAAAGCTTTAGAGTTTTATCAGCAAGCTTTAACCATTAGCAAACAAATCGATGACAAACTATTAGAAGGGCTAAGTTTGAACAATATTGGCACAGTTTACTCCAGTTGGGGAGAATATGCCAAAGCCTTGGAATTTTATCAGCAAGCTTTAGTCATTTACAAACAAGTTGGCAACAAAATGGAGGAAGCAACAACCTTCAACAATATTGGCAATATTTATAATAGTTGGGGAGAGTATACCAAAGCTTTGGAAGCTTATCAGCAAGCTTTAGCTATTGTTAAGCAAGCTAGTAACAAAGTAGGGGAAGCTTCAACCCTTAACAATATTGGATTGACTTACAATAGCCAGGGAAATTACAACAAAGCCTTGGAATTGCATCAGCAAGCTTTAGCTATTCTCCAACAACTTGACAATAAACGGGAAGAAGCAACAACTCTCAGCGCTATTGGATTGGCTTACAACAAACAAGGCCAATATGTAAAAGCGGTGGAATTTCATCAGCAGGCTTTAACTATTTTCAAACACATCGGGAACAAATGGGGAGAAGCAGCAACTCTCAACAATATTGGAGATGTTTACCGTAATTTGGGAGAGTATACCAAAGCTTTAGGATTGTTTCAGCAAGCTTCAGCTATTTTCAAACAAATTGCTGATCAAGCAGGTGAAGGAACAACTCTCAACAACATTGCCTTTGTTTACAATAATCAAGGACAGTACGCCAAAGCTTTGGCAGCTTATCAGCAAGCTTTAGCTATTCGCAAACAAATCAATCAAAAAGCGTTGGTAGGAGAAAGCCTTAATAATATTGGCTCTGTTTACGATAATTTGGGGCAGTCCGATCAAGCATTGAAGTTTTATCAGCAAGCTTTAGCTATTTTCAAACAAATTGGAAGCAAAGCAGGTGAAGGTAAAAGTTTGAACAACATTGCCTTTATTTATAACAATTCTGAACAGTATGATAAAGCATTGAAGTTTTATCAAGAATCTTTAACTATTCTCCAACAGATTGGTGACAAAGCAGGCGAAGGCAAAACTTTTCATAATATTGGAGAAGTTTATCAAAGGCAAAGACAATATATAAAAGCCTTTAAAATTTATCAGGAATCTTTAAGTATTTTTAAACAAATCGGCGATAAAGCAGGTGAAGGCATAACTCTTAATAATATTGGTGGGGTTTATTATAACCAGGGAGAGTATGCCAAAGCTTTGGAATTCCATCAGGAAGCTTTAGCAATTGTCAAACAAGTTGGTGATAAAGCGGCAGAAGGAACATATCTTAATAATATTGGTTCAGCTTACGAGAAATTAGGACAATATGATAATGCTGAAAAAACGCTATTTACCGCAATTGAGATTTGGGAAGATTTGCGAAAGAATGGATTAACTGATGCTCATAAAATTTCCATCTTTGAAAAACAAGCCGAAACCTACCGCTTTCTGCAAAAAGCATTAATTGCCCAGAATAAAATTAATTCTGCACTAGAAGTAAGCGATCGCGCCAAATCTAGAGCCTTTATTGAGTTACTAGCCTCAAAGCAATTAGAAAAACCAAACCCACTATTAAATATCAAACCCCTCGCACTCCAGCAAATTAAAAACGTCGCCAAGGTTGAGAATGCAACCCTTGTGCAGTATTCAATTATTGGCAATGAAGCACTCTACATTTGGGTAATTAAACCTACAGGTGAAATAGCTTTTGAGCAAGTTGACTTGAAAAAAAGTCTAAATACTTCTCTAGAAAACCTTGTTATTAACAACCGTAAAACTCTGGGTGTGAGAAGTCGGGGTATTAAAGTGGAACCTAAAAGTGGCGGTAATCAAAAACAGCAGTTACAAAAACTCTATGAAATACTAATCAAACCCATCGCCCAATATTTACCAAAAGATTCTAATGCTCGTGTTATCTTCGTTTCTCAAGAATCGTTGTTTCTTGTACCTTTTCCAGCATTGCAAGATGAGCAAGGCGAGTACTTAATCGATAAACATACTATCCTGACTGTACCTGCCATTCAAGTGTTAGATTTAACCACCAAGCAGAAGCATAACCTTAACAAGTCTGCAAAAGATGTGCTGGTTATTGGCAATCCTATCATGCCTAAAATTCCCATTACAAATGAACAGTTGTCATCCCTTCCTGGTGCAGAAACAGAAGCAATACAGATTGCAGATTTATTTAAAACCAAAGCAATTATAGGTAGCAAAGCTACCGAGACAGCCATTGTCCCGAAGATGAGCAAAGCTAGGATAATTCATTTTGCTACCCACGGCTTACTTGATGATTTTAAAGGATTCGGTGTGCCTGGTGCGATCGCCTTTGCTCCTAGTAATCAAGACGACGGCTTCCTAACATCAGGCGAAATTCTCGACATGAAACTCAACGCCGAACTCATTGTCCTTAGTGCTTGCAACACTGGAGGCGGAAATATTACAGGCGATGGTGTTATTGGTTTATCGCGTTCTTTGATCACTGCTGGAGTACCCAGCGTCATCGTATCCCTGTGGGATGTGAATGATAATTCCACCGCCTTTTTAATGAGCGAATTTTATGATCATTTCCAGCAAAATCCCGATAAAGCTGTAGCGTTACGCAAAGCAATGCTCACTACCAAAAAGCGATATACAAATCCTCTTTACTGGGCTGCCTTTACCCTCATTGGTGAAGCAGATTAAAGCACATAAATTATTAAGTATCAGCATACATAATAAGATAATGTCAATTTGAAAAAAATTCAGACTTACTTTGTACAATCAATTTGTCTATGTATTCTCGCCATTACCTACTTGCCTAATATCAATATTTTGGCAAATAACAAGGTTTTAGCGCAAACCACAAATGCCGATGAACCATCAATTCTAGAAACCCAAACTTCCACCTCTAACCGATTACAAAAATTACTCATTGAACAGAATAAACCTGAAGCAGCGTTAGAAATTTCCGAACGCAGCCGTAACCGTGCATTAGTAGATATATTGAGTGATCGCTCGTCTTCATCAGTTGTTAAACCTTTAAGTACTGAACAAATTAAACAAGTTGCTAAACAACAAAATGCTACACTTGTTCAATATTCAATCATTAATGATGAATTCAACATTGAAGGCAAAAAGCAAACTAGAGAATCAGAATTGTATATTTGGGTGATTAAACCTACAGGCGAAATAGCATTTCGTAGCGTTGACTTAAAACCACTATGGCAGAAAGAAAATACATCTTTAGCTGATTTAATTACTCACAGTCGTCGGACTCTTGGTGTCAGCAGTAATTATCTAAAAGGCATTGTTATTCTTAAGCATCCTGAACAGAAAAATAACCCTAGTCAACAATTACAAAAACTACATCAACTATTAATTGCACCCATCGCCAACATATTACCAAATCAAGCAGATGCACACATTATCTTCATTCCCCAAGGTGAATTATTTCTTGTACCTTTCACAGCATTAAAAGATACTAAAGGCAAATACTTGATTGAGCAACATACCATTTCCACTGCACCCTCTATTCAAGCATTAAATTTACTTTATCAGCGACAACAGAAAATTCAAGGAGTAGCTAAAGATGTACTAATTGTGGGTAATCCTACTATGCCTAGCATTTCCCTAAAGCCTGGAGAGTCTCCACAAAAACTATCGCAACTACCAGGTGCAGAACAAGAAGCAAAAGACATTGCAAGTATATTTAACACCCAAGCACTCACAGGTGATGCAGCCACAGAAACCACAGTTGTTCAAAAAATGCCCCAAGCCAAAATTATTCACTTAGCAACCCAAGGCGGATGTAATGATTCATTAGAAATAACTTGCGGACTTGCACTTGCACCTTCACAACAAGACGATGGCTGGCTAACATCTGAAGAAATTCTAAAGTTGAACCTCAAAGCTGATTTAGTTGTGTTGAGTTCAAATGATACAGCACTAGGAAAAATCACTGCCGATGGTGTGATTGGCCTATCTCGTTCTTTCTTCGCAGCCGCAGTTCCCAGCGTGATTGGTTCTTTATGGAGTGTACCTGATAAAGAGACTGCCTTTTTAATGATAGAGTTTTATCAAAAACTCAGTGAAAACCCAGATAAAGCTGCTGCCTTGCGTCATGCGATGCTAGCAACTATGAAAAAATACCCAAATCCCAGAGATTGGGCGGCTTTTACCCTGATTGGTGTGTTGTAGTTCCAGATTAGGTTGATAAATTATGCGCGATCGCCGCAGGTGGGGCATAGCCCATCGCACAAGCAGAATCATTTTAATCGCTTTGAGTGCTTTTCTTGTAACAATTGCACCTACATTCCCGCAGAATTTTTCCGGGGTTTTCTTTGCGCCACAGGTGTTAGCGCAAACATCAAATCAGCAGCAAACTGAGGCTGTCACTGGAAGTTTTATTGATTACTTTGCAGAAGAGAGACAATTTAAAGGGCATGAGGGTAGCGTTAACAGTGCGAGTTTTAGTCCTGACGGTAAGTTAATTGTGACTGCTGGTGCTGATAATACTGCTCGTGTTTGGGATTTTGCGGGAAAGCAGGTAGCAGAATTAATTGGGCATCAAGGCAATGTTAAAAGTGCGAATTTTAGCCCGGATGGTAAGCTGATTGTCACTGCATCTTTTGATGACACTGCCCGTATTTGGGATATTTCAGGCAAACAGCTAGTTGAGCTAAAAGGACACCAAGGTAATGTTTACAGTGCGAATTTTAGCCCGGATGGAAAGGCGATCACTACAGCAGGTGCAGATAAAACCGTGCGGTTGTGGGATTTATCGGGCAAACAGCTAAGAGAATTTAAAGCCCATAATGCTAGTGTGTACAGTGCGAAGTTTAGTCCCGATGGCAAGCACATAGTGACAGCATCGGCGGATAAAACAGCGCGTGTATGGGATACGTCTGGTAAGTTGCTAGCAGAATTAAAGGGACACACGAACACAGTTTGGAGTGCAAATTTTAGTTGTGATGACAAGCGGATAGTTACAGCATCAGATGATAAAACTGCCCGCATCTGGGATTTATCTGGTAAGCAGTTAGCGGTTTTGCAAGGGCATCAAGATAGTGTTTATAGTGCGAATTTTAGTCCTGATAGTAAGCAGATTGTGACAGCATCGATTGATTTTGCTACTTTGCTGTGGGAGTCATCAGGGACGTTATTAGGGAAGTTACAACAGCATACTGGTGGGGTTAATAGTGCGAACTTTAGCCCAGATGGAAAGTGGATTGTAACTGCCTCATCTGACAGTACCGCTCGTGTTTGGGATTTGTCTGGTAAGATGCTAACTGAACTGACTAGCTTTCAACGTGAGGTTGGCAGTGCAAGGTTTAGTTCTGATGGACAACATATCGTTACAAAAAGTGGCAACATCGCCCAAGTGTGGGATTTGTCAAACCGACAATTAGTTGAATTCAAAGGCCATCAAGCTGACATTAGAAGTGTTAGATTTAGCCAGAATGGAGAGCTTCTCGTCACTGCATCTGATGACAAAACAGCTCGGATATGGGATTTGTCTGGTAAGCAACTAGCTGAACTAAAAGGACATGAGGATTTTATCTATGATGCTAGATTCAGCCCTAATGGAAAAAGTATTATTACTGCATCTAATGACAAAACATCTCGGATATGGGATTTGTCTGGTAAGCAACTAGCTGAACTTAAGCATCAGGACTATGTTAGTAGTGCAACTTTTAGTCCTGATGGACAGAAAATTCTCATTGAATCTGGCAGTTTTACATTAAGTATTTGGGATATTTATGGTAAATTCCTAGCCACAATCAAAGGAGATAAATTTGATATCAACAGTGGTACTTTTAGTCCTGATGGACAGCGGATTCTGACCACTTCACTTGATGATACTGCCCGCGTTTTTGACATTTACGGAAAGTTATTAACCGAATTCAGAGGGCATCAAGAGCAAGTAATAAATGCTAATTATAGCCCTAATGGACAACGAATTGTGACTGCATCTCTAGATGGTACTATTCGTGTATGGGACACTTCTGGCAAGCAGCTAACTCTACTCAAAGGGCATAAAGGTAGCGTCAATAGTGCCAGTTTTAGTCCTGATGGAAAAGTTATTGTCAGTGCATATGACGACAAAACTATCCTTGTTTGGGATACATCTGGCAAAATACTAGCTCAAATAGGAACACCCAAAAATGAATCTGAAGCTGGGTTTCAAGGAAAGAAATTTAGTCCTAATGATTCCGAAATTATCAAGCTCGATAGTTTTAGTCCAGATGGCAAGCGTATAGTCATTGATAACCGCGTGTGGTCATTATCCAATAAGCTACTTGTTCAAATACCCAAACTAAAGTTTCCTGAAATACCTACAGATGAAAGTAGTCTCAGATTAATCTTTAGTGTGACTAAGGTCAACAGTACCAATTTTAGTCATGATGGACAGATGATTATCACTTCTAGTAAAGGTATTGTTTATTTATGGAATAGTTCTGGTAAGTTGTTAGCAGAACTCAAAAAACATTGGGGACCAATTAGAAGTGCAAGTTTTAGCTCTAATGGACAGCAGATCGTCACTGCATCCTATGACGGTACTGCCCGTATATGGGATACTTCAGGCAAGGAGTTAGCACTGCTTAATCATAATTCTTTTGTTAACAGTGCTAGCTTTAGTCCTAATGGAAAGCAAATTGTTACTGCATCTGATGACAATACTGCTCGTGTTTGGAATAGTTCGGGTAAGTTATTAACGGAACTTAAAGGTCATACACAACCAGTCTTAAGTACAAGTTTTAGCTTAGATGCCAAGCACATTGTTACTGCATCTGCTGACAAAACTGCCCGTGTTTGGGATTTATCTGGCAAACAGCTAGCAGAACTTCAACATTCTGCGATCGTCAGCAGTGCTAATTTTAGCTCAGATGGAAAACAGATTATTACTACATCTCATGACGGTAGTGCTGGTGTATGGGATTTGAATAACAAAACAGCAGTACGTCTGAGTCATCAGCATATTGTCAATGAAGCTAGATTTAGCCCGGATGAAAAGCTAGTTATAACGGCATCCAGAGACGGAACTGCTCGTGTATGGGATTTGTCTGGCAAACAAATAGTGTTGTTCAAACATCAAAGCAGTGTCAATAGTGCTAATTTTAGTCCTGATGGAAAGCAAATTATTACCGCATCTGATGATAAGACTGCTCGTGTTTGGAACTTATCTGGAAAACTGTTACTTGAATTAAAAAAAAGCGAGACTACTCTTAACAGTGCTAGTTTTAGCCCGGATGGCAAGCGGATTGTTACCACATCTGATGACGGTACTGCTCGCTTATGGAACACTTCCGGCAAGTTGTTAATGGTTCTCAAAGGTCGTCCAGATTGGTTACTAGATGCCAGTTTTAGCCCGGACGGCAAGCAGATTGTTACCGCATCTGATGATGGTACTGCTCGTTTATGGAATACTTCTGGTAAGATACTAGCCGAACTCAAAGGGCAAGAGAAGACTGTTAAAAGTGCTAGTTTTAGCCCAGATGGGCAAAAAATAGTGACCGTATCCTTTGATGCTGCATCCTCTAGTGGTGCTGTACGTCTATGGGATTTATCTGGTAAACTGCTAGTTGAACTTCAAGGGCATCAAGGACAAGTCTTGTGTGCTAATTTTAGCGCCAATGGACAAAGAATAGTGACTGCCTCCGATGACAAGACTGCCCGTGTATGGGATTTATCCGGTAAGCAGATAGCAATCCTTAGTCATCAAGGTGGAGTCAACAGAGCAATTTTTAGTCCAGATGGACAAAGAATAGTGACTGCCTCCGATGACGGCACTGCTCATTTATGGGATTTATCGGGCAAGTTACTTACCCAATTCAAAGAACATCAAGATGCTATCCAGAGTGTCAGTTTTAGCCCTAATGGACAACTGGTAGTAACTGCATCTTGGGATGGCACTGCCCGTGTATGGAATTTGTCCGGCAAGCAGATAGTGCTTTTCAATCATCAGCGTGAAGTTATTGATACGAGTTTTAGTCCAAATGGACAATACATTGTTACTGCATCCATTGACAACACAGCTCGTTTATGGGATTTATCAGGTACGTTGCTTGTTGAATTTGTAGGATACCAAGGTGGTATAGGCAGTGCTAATTTTAGTCCTGATGGACAATGGATTATTAACCTAGAATATGACAAACCTTCTCTTTGGAATTTGTCCTTGAGATTTCCATTAAGATTTCCTAAAGCCAGCATTTATGCATATGAAGATACTTTTCCAAACACATCTGTCGAAAAGTCTACAGCACTTCTTAAAGAATATTGGGTAAATATTGGCAGTGCAAAATTTAGCCCTGATGGACAACGCATTATCTCTGTTTTTAGTGACGGTAGCACTCGTGTATGGGATTTATCTGGAAGACTGCTAGCTTTTATTAAGGGGCATCAAGGTAGGGTTACAAGTTCTAATTTTAGCCCTGATGGACAAAGAATTCTCACCACATCTAATGATGGTACTGCCCGTATATGGGATTTGTCTGGTAAGCAACTTGCGAGTTTGGAGTTGCCAGCACTTCCTTCTTCACCAAAAGTGGAAGCAGACAGACTCCAAAATTTAGAATTTTATGCCCCTAATTGTGCCGCAGCATTTGAGCCTTGGCAAAAAGCCCTCAAAATCTACAGCGAAATTGCAGACCATGAAAATCAAGCTTATATGCTACGAGAACTAGGAAATGCTTACTATTGCCTGGGCAACTTTACAAAAGCAATTGCCTCTTATTCCCAGTCATTAGAAAATGCTAGCAAATATAATTATCTGCAAATTGAGTTGAATAGTTTATCCAATTTAGGACGTGTTTACAATTCTTTAGGAGATTATGATATAGCGATTAAATATTATAATGAAGCATTAAAAATTTTAGATATGCATGACGCTCCTCAAAATAAAACAGATGTTTTACGTGGTAGAGGATATGCTTACTATCAAAATAATAAACTTGAGGAAGCAAGTAAGGATTATCTACAAGCGTTAGACATTGACGAAAAAAATAAAAATGTTGCTGGGATCGCTATAAATAAAGTAAATTTGGCTAATATTTATTTTTATTTAGGTGACTTTTTCCAAGCAATTCAATATTACAGAGAGGCATTAGAGTTCAGCCCTAGTGAGGCACTAGCAGGTTTGGGAAATATTTACTTAGCCTTTGGTGATACTGCAAAGGCGGTTGATTTACATCAGCAGAGTTTAGCAAAAGCACAACAAGACGAAAACTATGAAATTCAGGGTAATGCACTGAACAATTTAGCTTATACCTTTCAACTATCAGGAAACTTGCCCGCAGCAGAAAAAACTTTATTTAATGCCATTAGAGTTTGGGAATCGCTTCGCTCTCGATTAGACGATGCCAACAAAATATCTATCTTTGAAAAGCAAACTCGCACCTACCGCCTGCTACAAGAAGTGTTGATTGCTCAAAATAAACTCACTGAAGCACTAGAAATATCTGAACGCGGTCGCGCGAGAGCTTTTATTGATTTACTCAATAAACGATTATCCCCTAATCAAACAGAGCAATCAAAACTTCCAACAGTGAATATTGAACAGATTAAACAAATTGCTAAAAACGAAAATGCAACCCTGGTTCAATATTCAATTATTACTGATGAATTCAAAGTTGATGGTAAACTGCAAACTCAAGATTCAGAACTTTATATTTGGGTCATCAAACCCACGGGAGAAGTATCATTTAATCGCAGCGATCTGAAAAATTTGTGGCAAAAAGAAAAGACAACTCTGAAGCAATTAGTTGACAAAACACGTTTCTCTATGGGTGTAAAAGACATCAAGAGTCGCAGTCCTGGTGGTATCAAAGTTTCAGCAGCCGAAGGGGCAAAGCAGGGCGATCGCTTACAACGACTCCATGACTTTTTAATCAAACCCATTGCAGATATCCTACCCAGTAACCCCAATGACCGAGTTATCTTTATCCCTCAAGGTGAGTTGTTTCTTGTTCCTTTCCCCGCGCTGCAATATGACCAAAATAAATACCTAATTGAAAAACACACCATCCTCACTGCACCATCAATTCAAGTATTGGATTTCACATCAAAGCAACAACGACGTGTAGAGAAGTTAAATGCCAAGTCTTTGATTGTCGGTAATCCGACAATGCCGAAAGTGGAGTTGGAACCAGGAAAACCCCCTGAACAATTAAAAGATTTACCTTGGGCAGAAAAAGAGGCCAAAGATATTGCTGAAATTCTCAAAACTCAAGCACTGACAGGTAATCAAGCCACCAAAACCGCAATTTTACAGAAAATGCCCGAAGCCGGAATTATTCACTTTGCTACCCACGGTTTAATTGATGATAACCGGGGATTGGGAAGTGCGATCGCTCTTGCTCCTGACCCCCCTTCGTCCCCCCTTACTAAGGGGGGAAAAGAGGGGGGTAACGGTTTACTCACCGCCGAAGAAATCTTGAATCTGAAGTTAAATGCAGATTTAGTCGTTCTCAGTGCTTGCGACACCGGACGCGGACGCATTACTGGTGATGGTGTGATTGGTTTATCTCGTTCTTTAATTAGCGCAGGTGTCCCTAGTGTCATTGTCTCCTTGTGGGCTGTTGATGATAATTCCACATCATTTTTAATGACCGAATTCTATAACAATCTGCAACAAAAGCTTGACAAAGCCACAGCACTTAGAAAAGCTATGCTGACAACGATGCAGAAATATCCTCAACCAAAAAATTGGGCTGCGTTTACCTTAATTGGCGAATCGTGAACAATCTTGGCGATCGCTATCAGACAAGAGACGCGATAAATCGCCGTCTCTATAAAGGGGGATTTATCACGTCTTTGCAATCTGGATTTTGCATATCCTCCCACCGATAAGAGATATATGTTTGTAAATTTCTGAACATTTATGAAACGCATTACATCTGGTATTTTACTCACTGCTTGTCTTTGGTCTGGGTTGGGGATGTTCTCTATCCGACCACAGGTGACAGCCGTTGCTCAAACCCAAGAGGATAGTAACTTATTTTACCTTTATAATGGACAACGCATTTCCTTAAACCAGCGACAAGATGCGATCGCTGTTACTTTTAAAAAAGTCTCTACCCGGAACCCTGCGGCTCAACCCCTTTATCTGCAACTCCAGGAATCCCTACAGGGTGGCGTTCGGGGAGGTAGTGGGGCAAAAGTTAGTCCTTTGGGCGAGAATTATGCTGTAGTGAATTTGCCTGCTGGAACCCTAAATGCCTTACAGCAGCGCATTCAGCAGCAACCCTACGTAGAAAATACTTTACCAGTCCTGACTCGTCAGCAAACCAAAGAAGTTATTGTTTTACCCAACGAAATTATCGTTAGTTTTGACCCCAAAGTTGACGAAAGTCAGAGACAGACTATTTTACAGCAGAGTAATCTGACAATTGTGCGTCCCTTGCGCTTCAACCGCGATCGCTATCTGGTCAAATCCAAGGCGGCGGCTGGAACACAAATCCTCAATGTCGCCAACCAACTCAACAATGTCAAAGGCATTTCCTCTGCTCAACCTAACTTCATCCAATCAATTACCGACCAAAATCTCGAAACAGCTAGCAAACAAATAGCGAATCTCAAGGGAACGGAAGATTCGGTATTGCGAAAACTCTTACCTAGTTCCCAGTCCCCAGACCCTAGTCCCCAGTCTAGTAGAGGGATTTCTCCAAAAACCAGCTTACTCGGATTGGCGTGGCATTTGAACAGCTTACCCCTGCAACAATGTTTACCCCAACTATCTAGTTGGGAATTATTACAAACCTGCCTGCAAAAGTCTACTGTCGCCACAAAATCTCCTGTCTCCCGCACAGATATTCGCGTCACCGAAGCTTGGAAACGTAGCAACGGCGGACGCGGTGTAGTTGTCGCAGTCATAGATAGCTTGATTCAATGGGATCATCCTGATTTGGCAGGTAGTCTCTATACTGTGAAAGCGGCTGACAAATGTCCAGATGAAGTCCACGGGTGGGATTTTTCTAGTGGTGGTAATAGTCTCGACCCCTGCGAAATCGGCGATGGCGATACCCGCATCAGTCGTACTGAACTTGCTATTCTCACAGCCAAATTTCAAGATACCTTCAAATTATCGGATGCAGAATTAATTCGGCAATATTCTGTTGAAGCGCTGGAGATGAAACAAAAATACCCAAATGCGTCTTTTGAGGAAATTGCTCAGATTTTACGTTACGTTTTTCGCACTTATAAAGTCGGGGCAGAATTTCATGGTACTTGGGTGAGTGGAATAATTGCCGCTAAACCCCAAGATAATCAGGGATTGGTGGGTGTAGCGCCCAATGCTCAAATTTTACCTGTGCGGTTGTTTGGATTGAATGGAAGTTACAGTCCTTCTGCCTATATTGAAGCCATTGGTTACGCAGCCGATCGCGGTGCTGATATCATTAATCTCAGTTTGGGTAGTACCCTACCAACTGATGGAGAAGAAGAAGCGATCGCAGATGTTCTCAAGGCACATCCTAAACTAGTAATTGTGGCTGCTGCTGGTAACGAAAACTCTAACCGTGTCGCCTATCCCGCCGCCTATCCGGGAGTAGTGGCTGTTGGTGCAACAAATCTTTTAGGTAATCGCGCTCCTTACAGTAACTACGGCAAAGGTTTAGCCATAGTTGCACCAGGAGGAGACTTAAATACCCCAGGAATGCTGGGCGGAATTCCCACCACAGGCGGTACTTGGCTGGATGCTTTTTGGCAAGGAATGTCCGCCCCTGAATCTCGTTGGTCTACGGTGCTGGATGCGCGGGGCAAATATTGGTGGGTGGAAGGCACATCCTTTGCATCACCAGCCGTCGCGGGGGTAGTGGCTTTGATGAAAGGAGAAAATAAAGAAATTAGCAGACAAAGTTTGGTGAGTATTTTAAAATCCACAGCTAGTTATCAAGGGCTAGCTATCTCTGATGATGATGCTAGGAGATATCGCTCACAGCGACGCAAAGGTGAAGTTTCATCTGCGGTTAAAGGTCAGCCTTACTTTTTTGGCAAAGGACTGGTGAATGCTAATGCCGCAGTCAAGGCGGTGAAAGAAAAGCGATAAAATTATAGATATAGGTTGAAAAGCGATCGCCACATCTGGTTCAGGTTCGCTTTGATTTGGTAAAGTAATTGGATCTTGTCCACGAATTACGGCGCGTTCACGAAGTGTCTCCGAATTCGTCAATAGTAAATCGCTTTGGTGTGACAACGTTCATGAGACATCACCAATTTAACTGTTATGTAGTTTCCAGCTTACCATCTGTATTTATTGGCTTTTGCCCATTTTGCAACTTGCACTGTGTATCTAGTTTGCATATCCTTGGGCAGGTGAGAGATATCTCTCTTTAAACTCCCTGCATTACTCCTGACTCTAAAATATATGCGCGATCGCAAACTTAGTTTAACCACATTGATCACTCTCATCTTGAGTGTTTCACAACCCATCGCAAATTTGCCTCCACTATTCCAAGCGTCGCAAGTATTAGCGCAAACGCCAGCGAATCGTAAAGCAGAAGCAGACCGATTGTTACAGCAAGGTATTGAGCAGCTTCAAAGCAGCCAATTTGAAGCCGCATTAGAATCTTGGCAAAAAGCACTGATGATTTATCGAGACATTCAAGATCGTCACGGAGAAGCATCAGCCCTAATTAATTTAGGAACTATTTACCTTTACTTTAATAACAATACTAAAGCAATTGAATACTTTGAACAAAGTTTAGCCATTGCTAAAGAAAACAAATATTACAACGCTCAAATTGCGGCTTTGGGCAGTTTAGGAGAAATTTATAATTCATTGGGAGACTACAAAAAAACAATTGAGTACCATCTTTCTCGCTTAGAGGTTACAAGAAAAATAAAAAATCGATTAGCAGAGAAAGATACGTTACAAGATTTAGCAGAAGCTTACCTAGCAATGCAAAATTACCCTCAGGCAATAGAAGCCTTAGAAAATTATTTAGTCATTTCACAAAAACTTAAAGATCGTGAAGGAGAAAAGTATGCTCTAGGCTCTTTAGGAATTTATTATTACTCATCAGGAAACCATGCTAAAGCGATTGAGTATTATCGACAACCTTTAGCAATGGAGTTTTATCAACAAAAATTAATCACAGCACGAAAAAATAAAAATCGGCAGGTAGAAGCAAGTGCAATTGGGATTATTGCTATTGTTTATGATGCTTTAGGAGATAACACAAAAGCAATTGAATACTACGAGGAGCGAATCAAAATTGCGCGTGAACTTAAAGATAAAGAAAACGAAGGACATTATCTTGCTAATCTTGGTTATGCTTACTTAAAAGTCAATCATTACAGTAAAGCAGTTGAATCTGCACAAAAAGGTTTAGAAATTGCCAGGGAACTCAAAAACTTCCAAAAACAGGCAGTATGTCTGAGGGTTTTAGGTGAATCATACTCTGGGCTGAATGACAATAAGCAAGCCAACTATTATTATCAGCAATTATTGGCTCTATCACAAGATAAAAAAGATATACCTGATGAAATAGAAATATTAAGTTCCTTAAGTATTACTTATCGTGAACTTGGATATTATACACAAGCAATAGAATTTGCACAAAGACATTTGTTAATTGCACGAAAACTAAACGACAAAATACAGCAGGCAGAAGCACTCACAAATTTAGGAGCAGTTTATAATGATTTAGGCAATTATATCCAAGCCATAGAATATCATAAAGAAAGTTTAAAAATTGCACAAGAAATTAAATCAATTACTCATGAAGCTAATTCTTTGGGAGAATTAGGGATTGCTTATTTTGATATTAATGATTATGTTAAAGCACTTGATTACTATCAACAATTTTTAGCTATAGCCCAAAAACTCAAAGATAAACAAAATGAAGGAATTGCTTTAAGTGAATTAGGTCTTGTTTATGACCAAATAGACGACCATAAAAAAGCTATTAATTATTATCAGCTATCTTTAGCTATTGCACGAGAACTTAAAGAAACTCTCCTAGAGGCAAATACTTTAATGAATCTAGGTAGAGCCTATATATCTTTGGGAAACTATACAAAAGCAATTGAGTATACACAACAAGGTCTATTTTTAAGCAAAAAGATTAATTATCCTTTAGGAAAAGGATTTGGATCTACAAATTTAGGACTAGCTTTGTATAGAACTGGTAAACTAGCAGAAGCTGAAAAAGTTTTGGTTGATGGAATTCAAGTTTGGGAATCTTTGCGCTCAGGACTTGGGAATAACGATATTCATAAAGTTTCAATTTTTGATAAGCAAGCAAGCATCTACCCTATACTGCAACAAGTTTTAATTGCTCAAAATAAAAATGATGAGGCTCTAGAAATTGCTGAAAGGGGGCGTTCTAGAGCGTTGTTAGACTTATTAAACTCACGCTTATCTAACAACAATTCCACTCAGTCATTCCAACTCAATTTCCAGCAACCTACACTATCACTGCTACAACAAATTGCCAAACAGCAAAAAGCGACACTTATTGAATACTCTATTATTGCTGATAATTTTAAAATTCAGGGTAAACAAGTAACTTATGAATCAGAACTCTATATCTGGGTAATCAAACCCGCAGGTGAAGTTACCTTCCGCAAAGCTGACCTGAAACCCCTGTGGCAAAAAGAAAACTCAACCCTTGGCAATCTTGTTATCACCAGTCGTAACTCTATCGGTGCAACAAGTACACCTTTTCGCGGTGCTGTTGATGTAGTTGGTAAACCCAATGCACCCAAAGCCAAAAATAATTTAAAGCGTCTACACGAATTATTAATCAACCCCATCGCTGACTTATTACCCAAAAATTCTAACGATCACGTTATCTTCATTCCCCAAAGTAGCCTATTCCTCGTCCCCTTCGCCGCATTACAAGACGCAGACGGTAAATACCTAATTGAAAAACACACTATTCTCACATCACCATCAATTCAAGTTTTAGATTTAACCCACAAACAGAAACAACGGACAGGCACAAAACCGATAGAAGGAAAAGATACGCTGATTGTTGGTAATCCAATGATGCCTTTTCTAGCACCAAAAATCGGCGAAACTCCGCAACAATTAATTTCTTTACCTGGTGCAGAACTTGAAGCAAATGCAATTAGCAAATTACTCAAAACCGAACCTCTGATCGGCAACAAAGCAACAGAAGCAACTATAGTCAAGCGTTTACCCCAAGCGCGATTTATTCATTTAGCAACACACGGCATATTTGATGATATCCAAGGATTAAATAGTGGAATTGCTTTGACTCCATCGGGTAAAGAGGATGGATTATTAACAGCCTCGGAAATCCTCGATCTGAAGCTAAATGCCGAATTAGTCGTGTTAAGCGCTTGTGACACCGGACGCGGAAGGATTTCTGGGGATGGGGTAATTGGTTTATCTCGTTCCTTAATTAGTGCTGGTGTCCCCAGCGTCTTAGTATCGCTGTGGTCGGTTCCAGATACGCCTACAGCACTATTAATGACGGAATTTTATCAAAATCTTCAAAAGAGCCAAGACAAAGCGCAAGCACTGCGACAGGCGATGCTGACGACGATGAAAATTAATCCGAATCCCGTTGATTGGGCAGCTTTTACTCTCATTGGCGAAGCTGAGTAGGTTTTTAAAGTTATCTCGTAACCTGAAAAGTGCTGTACTATTTTGCATAACCTCACACAACCCAGAAATACAATCCTTTAAAGCGATTTGTGCCAATAAATAATAAATAAAATCATAATGTCTAACATCAAACGCCGTCATTTTCTCCAATTTTCTGCTTCCACTCTCGCAATGTTAGGCTTGAGCCAGTTCGACATCATGCAACAAGCCAACAGCGTAGGTAAAGTCCTCGCTCAAAGTACAGGCCGCAAACTAGCGCTACTAGTGGGTATTAATGATTATCCTGCAAGCAATGGTTTAGATCCTCTCAAAGGTTGTGAGAATGATGTCAAATTGCAGGAATACTTACTAATTCACCGCTTTGGCTTCAAACAAGAGGATATTCGCATTTTGCTTAACCAACAAGCCACCCGTCAAGGCATCCTCACAGCTTTTGAAAACCATCTAATTGCTCAAGCCAAGCGTGGGGATGTGGTATTATTCCACTACTCTGGACACGGTTCCCAGGTACAAGACCCCGATCGCGATTCACCGGATGGACTCAACAGCACGCTTGTTCCTATAGATAGCCCTTTACCAACAGGATTTCCAGCCTTCGGCGGTGCAGTAAAAGATATCATGGGACATACGCTATTTTTACTCATGTCTGCGTTAAAAACAGATAACGTCACCTTTGTGCTTGACAGCTGTTTTTCTGGTGGTGGTACGCGGGGAAATCTGCGGGTGCGATCGCGTTCTGGCGGTGAAAAATTGCAACCTAGTCAAGAAGAATTAGACTATCAGCGTCAATGGCTAAATAAATTGGGGCTTTCACAACAAGAATTCATTCAAAAACGCCGTCAAAACGTTGCTAAAGGAGTCGTTATCACCAGCGCCAAACGCGATCAATACGCCGCCGATGTTCCTTTTTCGGGTTTCCATGCAGGGGCGTTTACCTACTCGCTAACTCAGTATCTTTGGCAGCAAACTGGCAATGAATCTGTCAACAGAGCGATCGCTAATATTGGTCGCAGTACGAAAGAATTAGCTAGCGAAAATGGTAACGATCAAGACCCAGAATTTGAGTCGAACCTCAGCGAAGAAAATGCCAACACACCTATCTATTTCATCCCTGTCCAGGCTATCCCAGCTGAGGCTGTAGTCACGCAAGTAACAGAGAACCAAGCACAGTTATGGCTGGGTGGAATAGATTCGCAAAGCTTAGAAGCTTTCAACAGTAACTCTGTATTCTCAATA
This sequence comes from Nostoc punctiforme PCC 73102, assembly GCF_000020025.1. GTDB lineage: Bacteria > Cyanobacteriota > Cyanobacteriia > Cyanobacteriales > Nostocaceae > Nostoc > Nostoc punctiforme. The sequence goes on from NC_010631.1 coordinate 136,817, forward strand.
GTGGATGGTCTGGGTAATGAAATCGGACAGGTGCAACTACAATCTCGTCAAGGATTAGTCGGCAGAGGTACGCTGAAATACACAACCTCCAAGGGAAAATTACACCCAGGAAATTTATTGCAAGAACGCATCCGCATCATTCCTAGAAATGCAACTTTAAAAATTGGTATTGATGAATCTTTAGACAACAAAACTGCCCAGCAGGCAATACAAGCGATGAAAGCACTCAAGCGCGTCGAACCCAAATCTTTAACAAAAGAAGAATTACAATATATCTTTGGGCAGATGACAAAGACCAAACATCAAGAGTTGCAGAAAAAAGGAGTATCCAAGCTGCCAGTAGTGGGTAGTTTTGGTTTATTTTTACCAAGTCAAGACCAAATTATTCCTGCGTCTTTTGGTGCAGCTAGCGAACCCATAACTGAAGCAGTAAAGCGTTTACAACCAAAATTCAAGTCGCTGTTAGCTGCGAGAGTGATCAAACAGATTCTGGGAAATACAAATTCATCACGCCTCAACGTCACAGTTTCTATGAATATTGCTGGTAGCAATGAGCTTTTGGCTGAAACTTTCCCGATTCGCGGTGTAGCTAAAAAACCTCAACAGCCAAATTCCTCAACACCAGTTTCGTCTATTAAGTTTTCTGATGCTGGGTTACGTCAACTACCTGTGGACACCCAGATTGCTTTCCAAATTAAAAATAATGAGTCTCAACCACTTTACGTCAGTATTTTAGTGATTGATGCCGAAGGCGAAATGACAATTATTTTTCCTAATAAATGGTCAGACTCAGAAAATGCTGCTTTGGTAGAGGCAAAACAAACACAGTTAATCCCTCAAGCTGATGATGAATTTACACTTACCATAGTTACGCCCTTGGGAGTTTCAGAAGCATTAATCATTGCCAGTACCACCCCGCTAAAAACTGCTCTCCAAGCATTACAAACAATTGCTAGTAGGTCAACAGACACAAAAAGTCGAAATGTTCCTCTCCCTGTTACTAATGAACTGTTAGATGTCACCAATAATTTACTAGATGACTTAGATGCAGGTACTCGTAGCGGCAATAGCGTCAATAACATACAATTACCATCGAGCGATCGCGGTGTTGATACTACAAAATTAGCTGCAATGGCGATCGCTTTTGAGGTAATTGCATCATCCAGCAGCTAACTCTTGTATGTTTGGCGTGGATAAATTTGTGATTTTAAGAAGATTTTGGACAGGTTGTCCAAGTTTACCTTCCAAAAACGTCCAAAAAATAACATAAAGGAAAGCTAAATAAACAACATATTTATAAAAATGTAATTTACGCCTGATGTGAATTAAAAACATCTCTCATACCATAAGGGTTGCTAGATTCGCTCCAAATCATTATTTTGGGACTAACTACGAAATTACAAGGGTTTCAAGACTTAATTTACATTAAACGTAATTTATTTAATTACACTAATCTGGTGGCTGGTGTTTATCCTTTCAATCAGGATCTAAAAGTAGTAAACGTCGATTAGGAGAACCGACAAGCGTGGCAAGAAACTGGAAGTGTGATGGTCAGCCCAAAAATGGCAAAATCTACTTAAATCAAAATCCTACTGGCAACCACGAACCCTATGAAAATTACGGCTTAACCTGTGTAATATGTAATTTGCCAAAAGAGGCAATGGACAATAACCGTCAATTGCCAAAATGGGTCAAACCTGCTGCTATAACTGGTGGTGCTGTTTTAACTGTCCTTATTGCTGCCTCAATATTTATAGATAAACCTTGTCCAACAGGTCAGCAAAAAATCAATAGTATTTGTTTGGCACTTTCTCCGCCTGAGAAAGAAACTCCTACCAAGCCAGTCTCTGATCCTCCCGTTAATATCTACCACACTTTAGCTGAAGTGCCTAACGTTCCCAACGGAATCATTAGATACGGCGGTTCTACAAGCTTTGCGCCGCTAAGGACTTCAGCAATAGTAGCGCTGATTATGCAAGGTCATCCGGGATTTAAATTAGTCTACACTTCGCCACCGCCAGGAACCCAGGCTGGGTCTGGTAGCGGGATCAAGATGCTGATAGAAGGTCAACTAAATTTTTCCCAGTCTTCGCGGCCCTTAAGAGACGAAGAGTATGAAAGCGCAAAAACACGCAATTTCACTCTGGAACAGCAACCTATTGCCATTGACGGAATTGCTTTTTACGTTCATCGTGATTTGGCTATCCCAGGTTTAACGGTATCTCAGATTAAGGATATATACACTGGGAGAATCACGAACTGGAAGCAAGTGGGTGGCCCCGCTATTGAAATTACGCCTTTGAGCCGTGACCCTAATGATGGTGGTACTCCTGAATACTTTCAAGAAAAAGTGTTGGCGAAGGAACCATTTGCTTCATCTGTAAAACCTTATGTAATAGACACTACAACTGCTATCCGAAAGGTAGCTCAAACTCCTGGCGGGATTAGTTATGCCACTGCTTCAGAAGTTTGCCCCCAAACTTCAATTAAGCCTTTGTCAATTGCAAAACAGGCTAATCAGGGTTTTGTACCTGCTTGCATCGAAAAGCTCGTGAATAAAAATGATTTTGCGAAAGACATCTACCCTCTGACTAGACGACTGTTTGTTGTGATTAAACGCGAACGCGATCGCACGCTGGATGAGCAGGCTGGTGTAGCTTATGTCAACTTACTTTTAAGTGATGAAGGTCAAAAATTAGTAGACCAAGCTGGTCTAGTGCCAATTCGCAACTGAAATAAATAATAACTCCTTAAAATCCCAGATGAGTAAATTTCGTCGCAGTTTCTGGCTATATCCTTTATTTCAGATTCCGTTAATCGTGTTTGGAGTTTGTTTAGTTGCGACTGTTTTGTGTTCACTTTTAGGGTTGGGTAGACCTAGTGTAGCAGTAGCGATCGCTCTGGATATGAGCAACAGCACCTACGAAGGTAAATCATTCAACGCACCTGATACTGTGATGGCTCAAGAAGTGGCGGCGGTGCGATCGTATATTGAGCAAAACTCCCAGCAATTAAAATCTCCTAACAATATCCAAATTTTTGGGTTTGGCGATCGAGTCATTCCCTTAACTAATTCCTTCACATCAGATAGACAAAAGTTAGAAGCTGAGTTGAATTTAGCTCTAGCAAACCCTAATTTGTCATCTCAGATTGGTACTGAAACAAATCTCAGTCAATCCATTGATCAAGGTACAAAACTTCTCAGTAATATTCAAGATCGTTGCCGTGAATTATTGCTCGTCACTGATGGAGTCGCTGAGGTGATACCATCAGTTTTGACTCAGGCAGTAGCTCAAAAAGTCAAAATCAATGCTGTGGTGGTAGGAGCAAATGCTCCCCAAATCAAGTCAGCTACCGACATCACCAACGGAATTTATCTATCCGGTGAATCGAACAATCTGCAAATATTTTTTAAAGATATATTTTTTACTAGCTTTAATAGCAATGTCAAATGGGTTTATTTCTGGCGAGGTTGTACCTGGATTGCTTTGATGTGGCTAATTATCTTGCCTTTAGATAAATGGGTTTTTCAAGGGTTAATTAACTTACCAATGAACCTTAGTGGTCAGTTAGCTTTAGGCAATGCTTTATTTTGGACTGTTGTTACTCCCCTAATTCTTTGGCAATTATCTGGCTTACCTTTTTTCTCAAATTGTTGAGGCAGAAAGCAAAAGTTTTGAGTTAGCCATTAACAAATAATCAAAGGTAAATAAAGCTTCATTTGTTGAAGTTAAAAAATTAAAAAGAGAAAATTATGGCAGCAGTTGAAGAAAAAAGTATGGTTCCCACGGTGTTGGTGGGTGTGGGTGGTACAGGAACAGAAGTCTTGTCACGGGTAAGAAGATTAATAGAAGAAGCCTATGGCAGTTTGAATAATTTTCCCATTATTAGTTTTTTTAGTATTGACACAGATAAAGATTATAAAGTTAGTAATCCAGAGGTAACAGGATCGCCATTAAAGGATCATGAAAAACATTGGGCAAGTGTCAGTGGTAGAGAAGTCAACGACATTATGTCCAATATGGAAAAGTATCCTTGGATTGAGTCTTGGTTTCCTAGAGAATTAGAGCGCAATATTGGAGCATTGGAAGCTGGTGCAGGTCAAATTCGTGCCTGTGGTCGCTTTGCCTTTTTTTATAACTATCACAAGATTAGACAACGGTTTTTTGAAGCGTGCGATCGCGTCAAAGGTCACGAAAGTTTGATGTTAGAGAAGTACGACATCAGAGTTAGTAGTGGTGGGTTGAATGTTTTCGTCGTTGGCTCAATTTCTGGTGGGACTGGCAGTGGTATGTTAATTGACATCGGCTACTGCTTACGTAACTGGCTGAAAGGTCAGGGAAGCCCTTTAATTACAGCAATTATCCCAATGCCTAATGCTTTTGCCAGCATTAATGTAGGCGATCGCGTTCTCGCTAATGGCTACGCTGCTCTGATGGAATTGAGTTACTTTTCTGACTACAGAACTGAGTATATATCTCAATTTAGCGCTGGTTTAGTGGATGAGGTTCGCAATAAATTACCTCCCTTTGACTTTACCTATTTAGTTGGCACCAAGAATGGCGAAAGTGAGTTTAATCTCGATCAAATTCGAGAAATGATTGCTCAAAACGTTTTTTTGGATCTTACCTCTGATTTTGCTCCACACAAACGCTCTATTCGAGACAACATTAAAGGAGCTTGGGCGCAGGCCGATCCAGGTGGTAGAGGCTATCCCAAAAACTTCATGAGCTTTGGTCTTTCCACAATTGAAATTCCTATCGCTCAGATTCACAATTCGCTATCCAATCGGTTGAGTATGGATTTAGTAAATTGGTGGCTGAATGAGTCGGTGTCACTCCCACCTAATGTTTTGGATTTAATCCAAAAAGATATTCTTAAGGGAATGCGACTGACAGAAACCGAATTGATTGCAGACCTCTCTTCGGCAGCAGATAAATCTTATATCTCAGAAGTATCTGGTTGGATTAATAGTATCCGTAATGAAATCGCTAGCGATAATAAATTGCAATGTACCCATCAAGGTGTCAATATGATTGGTACAGAGCGAGGCAAAATTTTGAGATTCCTGGATGATTATCTCATCCCCAAAGTTGATGAATATCGTGCCAATCACTTGCGAGAATTAAGCGCCGATGAACGAACACATGGTGACTTTCTCCAAAAAATGTACGATAACCGGGATCGCATTATCCAACAAGGCAGACAAGCAATTGAGGCAGAGTTTTACAAGATTATGCGCGATCGCAATCTGGGCCCCAAATTTGCTGATGCTTTTATTACTAACGTCCGTCAGCTATTTGCCAATGCTTCAGAAAAGTTCCGCCGTGAATCAGAAAAAGTCTGGCAACCTAACGAAATTAATCGGCAGCAGCAGTATGAAGCCGCACTGCAAGATATTAATCAATTTAAAAACTTGTTTGGTCTAACTAAACAAGCCCAAATGGAAAAGTATTGCGAGGAAGCGCTTACAGGTTTAGAAAGTAGCTTTATTGCAATCATTCAACACAAAAGTCGCACTTTGTCTCTACAGGTGATTGAGCGAATTTTAGAGCATCTGGATCGTATGGAGCAGCGATTAGCGCGGTTTAATCAAAAGCTGCGACAACTACGCGATGACTTTAAACAAAAAGCTGACAAAGAAGCAGATAGTGCTGATGCTTTGAAAATTAACGGGTTTAAGCTTTATAACCGCGAAGAACTTAATCTACTTTATCAGGACATGATTGAGCAATTAGCGGGAGCCATTCAAGGTAGCAAAAGCCGCTATGAAATCGGACTAAACCAGATTTGCACCACAATGTCGGAAGATATTTTGCGAGATGCTAGCCCTTTGTGGAAACAGACTCGCACTGCCGGGGAAGTGATGCAACTCTTTGATATTACTCAACTACAAGAGGTGAATTACGAGGATTTTAAAGAAATAGTTGCCGTCAAAACTCAGTTAGTAGTGAAAAAATCTCCTCAAGAGAGCCGATTAAACCAAGATTTAGCAGCGTGCGATCGCCTTTTCAAAAGCTTGCAAAACGATCCAGAGGCAATTCGCAGTAACATCCGCATTGCTTATCAAAGATCCCAACCGTTAATCTTACTATCCCAGGCAGTTCTCTCAGGTGCAGATGCCGGGTTTACTCCCGCCTTAAATACCAAAGTTGCAATCGTGGGAGGTCGCAACAGCAGCGATCCCACTGCGATTAAACTAATCCCTTATTTACAAGAAAGAGTGGGAAATGCCGATTCTATCACCCCTCTGGGACAACAAGAACAGCATCGAATTGTGTTTGTCCAAGAAAAAGGCGGTTTTTCCCTGCGCTGTATAGATGGTATTAGAGAGTTGCGGCAATCTTATCAAGACTGGAAAGGACAATCTATTGAAGCCAAGCGATCGCAACTCAGAGGTGAAACCAAAGACCTCCCTGTTCCCGTGCATATTCAAAAAGAACCTCCTTTCTGGGATGTGTTTCCCGAAAACCCCGAAGTTTTTAAACTAGTAGTGCAAGCTAGAGCATTAGGTGTTTTGCGGCTAGAAGAAAATCGCAACACCGAAGAAAAGGTGATTCGCTACACCCGCGAAACTGTAATCGGCTCAGAGAATGTAGAAATTGCTTCTAGTTGGGAAGAAGCGGTGCAAGTATTAGAGGTGCTGGCGTGTCGCCCTGACAAAGAAGCAATTGGGCGTCAAGTGTCGGCAAAACTAGCCGATGCTGACCAAGCCCAAGACAAACTAGACTTGTACGACCAGTTCATAAACTATTTGAAGCAGCGAGAAGCAGAACTAGAAAAAATTGGGGGTAGCGATAGCCCAGATTACAAACGCGAAGCCACAATTATTAAAGATTTAATCACTTCTGAGAACCTGCAACTAAATAATAAAAGCAAACCCCCAGTTATTCAGCTTGTAATTTCTCCTGAGAAGCCGCTAGTTGATCTTATTGAGGAGCCTCACATATCAAATATTTCCCCTGTTGAGCCTCCTTTTATGGCAGGTGCAAATGTTTTTTGTACCGAGTGTGGTGAGCAAAACCCGGCCCGGTCTAAATTTTGCTACAACTGCGGGACTCGATTAGTTAAACTTAATTGATTTAGCAGGGCGAACTTGAATTTACAGTTTTGGTTAGAGTGTTGTCAGTGCCTTGATAGCATGGTGCTATTTTCCTTACGGGGGGACAAAAAGGGCTAGGACGCAGATGGAATAAGCCTCATAGCCCTCTCTCCTTGCTGATAGTACTTACGCTTATTAGGATTTAGCATCAATAATTCGGCGACTAATTCATAGGAATTTTCCATGAAATTGATCCAATTGTGTCCATAAAGACCAATATAAAACAATACGGGTTCAGTTAAAGCTAAAAAGCTGATTATTAATGTGAAATTTCGGAGCTTGTACTTGTTTTCCAGTACTTCTGTGTTTAGGCTTTTTAGAAGAAAACTTTGATACAGGTTTTTTCACAACCCTGGGGTTAGTACGGTGAACTCGTTTCGGTAACAACGTATCCAGATCTCTACGGTTAACCAATCGAAAAAAGGGGGAATTCTTCTGGTGGTAAATGTTGAAATTTAGGAATAGCACGACAATGACTCGTAATGTTCCTGTAAAACTTAGACGCAACGGAGACAGAAGCATTAGTTGCTGCTTGAAATATTAACACTCAAACTGACCAATGTCCCAACAACCAACCATACACTTCTTGTACAACTTCTCGTAGTTTTTGGGAACGGACATGGGTTTTTCGACCCAAAAGATGGATTTTCAATTCATCACTGGTATTTTCTACTTCCCAACGTTGATGATATTCCTCAGCTAACAACTCTGCCGGGAATTTTTCAATGTCTAACAGGCTAGTAATCAAGCGATATATCACTTGTTTTTCTGGGTTATCAGGATGCTCAATTATGTACTCGATAACTCTTACTGATATTGGCTGACAATCCTTTTTTCGTAACTTTCCAGATGGGTAAATCGATGACAGATAAGAACCATCTGGCAACGATTTTTCTGTAAAAAATTTAACATTGGCAGGAATTCTCCCTAAATAGTCACAACCCTTAGATACTGTTGCGTGTACCATTGCATACGAATGCAATCCCCTATCCCACATCAACAACATTCCTGATGTTACCGAGCGTAATAATTTTAATGCCCGCACTCGTTCTCCGATGCGGTATGGACACTCTTATTGCATCAAATATGATGTGTGTTCCTGCTTCTACCAATATGACTAATCTGACTTTGGGAAAAGCTGCTTGTGTGCCTGGACGACTACCAGGACGACCAAAAACTCTCGCATTTTCATGACTATCTGGAACATCAAAACAAGTACCGTCAATCACCACAATTCTCAGCCCATTTAGAAATGCTCCTATCGTTTCACCAGTCGCCATTGGTTGTACTAACTGGTGAAATAATTGGCTCATCACTCCTGCTCCCAATCTTGCCGAGCTTGAGTAATTGCTGACTTACAAGGTACTCGCCAGTATTTACCTACCTTCACCCATCCCTCAGAAAGACCATCAATCAAGTTTTTAAGTATATCCCACATTGAGTCTTTTGACCATAGACTCATTGCAATTACCAGACTTACCACTAATTGCGCTGGTAGCGGGAAGCGAAGCTATGCCGCAGGCTTATCGCTTGCGCTCCTCTTCAGTTTGGGTATTAGTGATCGCTTCTTCGATTGCAGTTGCTGGAATCGCCATCTCGATTGCTTTAAGCACATCACCACTTCGTATCTCAGGAGACATCAACGAGAAATCCCTCAGATGCACAATACTGAACTTTCTTTCTTGGGAACAGTCTTTAATTTACATGACTTTGAGCCTTAACTGAACCGTATTGTTTTTTTATTTGGAAGTTCCTTGGCATATAGCTCTGATTTTGCATAACCTCTCAACACTTAGAGATATATACCTGTGAAGAGCAAGAAAACCTCTGCAATATTTAATATTTTAGGAGATACAACAATGAAAGGTTTGAAACTAGTAGCAGCTATTTTAGTATTTGGAACATTGACTTTTACACCCAAAGCTGAAGCGAAAAGCTTGTTCAACACTCAACAAGTCATAGCACAAGTTCCTGACTCGCAAACTGAAAATCCGAAGGATACCGAAACATACTTTAAACGGGGTTTTAAGCGGATAGAATCGAAAGATTATCGAGGAGCAATTGAAGATTTTAACCAAATCCTGAAGATTGAACCTAACAATGCTTATGCCTACGTTGGTAGAGGATTAGGTAATTTTTGTCTGGATGAATATCAAGCAGCAAAGACAGATTTTGACAAAGCTATAGAAATTACTCCCGATATTCCCTATGCCTATTATTTCCGAGGTTTGACAAACTTTGCTTTAAAAGACAAACCAGCAGCGATCGCTGATTTACAGAAATCATTCACGCTGTTTAAACAAGAAGGGAATCAGGAATTCGCCCAAAAAGCCACCGACGCACTTCAGAAGATACAAGAGAGTTAAATTCCATTGCATAATTCTGATGACATATCCAGCAACCGGATTTTGCAATTTTTTGTCTGTAAAATCCGGTTTTTATGGAAATATCTGCCCAATTTTCGCATATCCTTTAAAAGCTGAGAAATATACACCACTGAGTCAGTCTGCTGGAGTTTTTGCTAATGGGCTACCGTCTGAAGTACCTCATCCTTGCTACTGTAGGGCTTTCCTTTGCCCCCTTGTCTCCTCTTTCTCCCGTCTCTTTGTCTCCCTTGGTGGTGCAGGCGCAAACGACACAACAGCCTAGTCCTGAAGAAACAAACAGGGAGAAGGAACAACCCTCAACAATATTGGCTTTGTTTACAATAATCAAGGACAGTATGCCAAAGCTTTGGTAGCTTATCAGCAAGCTTTAGCTATTCGCAAACAAATCAATCAAAAAGCATTGGTAGGAGAAAGCCTCAATAACATTGGCTCTGTTTACGAAAATTTGGGACAGTACGATCAAGCATTGAAGTTTTATCAGCAAGCTTTAACTATTCTCCAACAAATTGGCAGCAAGGTAGGTGAAGGAAAAACTCTGAACAATATTGGCTTTGTTTACAATAATCAAGGACAGTATGCCAAAGCTTTAAATTACTATGTACAAGCTTTAACTATTCTTCAAAAAATTGGTGACAAAGCAGGTGGAGGTAAAACTCTCGATAATATCGGTGTGGTTTATGACAACCAGAGAGATTATGCCAAAGCATTCGGATTTCATCAGCAAGCTTTAGCCATTTTCAAACAAATTGGTGATACAGCAGGTGAAGGCAAAACTCTTAATAATATTGGTGGGGTTTATTATAATCAGAAAGAGTATGCCAAAGCTTTGGAATTTTATCAGGAAGCTTTAGTTATTGTCAAACAAGTCGGTGATAAAGCGTCGGAAGGAACATTTCTCAATAATATTGGTTCTGCTTACGATAAATTAGGACAATATGAAAATGCTGAAAAAACGCTATTTACTGCAATTGAGATTTGGGAGTCTTTGCGAAAGAACGAATTAACTGATGCTCAAAAAATTTCACTCTTTGAAATACAAGCCGAAACCTACCGTTTTCTGCAAAGGAGTCTGATTGCCCAGAATAAAATTAATTCTGCCTTAGAAGTGAGCGATCGCCTCATTCCCCAAACCAAACATCGTAGGCGCAGCCTGTCGTAGACATTGCTGTTTCTAAGCACTAACAACCGTAGGAAAAATCCGGCTCAAGTCTAATAAGACATCTTCAAATCCAGGAATTGCCACTGACTGATGGGGCAAAGATATCTGCTTGCTGAGATAATTATATTCACCTTGAGCAGTTTGATAAGGTTGGCTGTAACGCTCAAGTTGGCGAAAATTTAAGTTGACAATCCAATAATTAGAAATTCCGGCTTCTGCGTAGACTTCTAACTTTGTTGTTTGGTCGTAATCGAGGGTTGAATCGGAAATTTCAATCACTAAAAAAATATCTTCAGGATAGGGATGATGGGGAAGATAGTCAGTCTCATTTCCTCGTGCGATCGCCACATCTGGTTCAGGTTCACTATCTGATGGTAGTATGATTGGCTCTTGACAACGCACAACAGCGCCATCGCCCAGCAATCGATCCAGTTGTCTACAAAGCCGAGTTGTGCAAAATGTATGAGGTGTGCCTTTGGCTACCATCTGAATGAGTTCTCCGCGAATCAATTCAATGCGATCATTCTCCTTTAGAAATTCCAGTTCAATCAGTCGATGATATTCATCAATAGTAAATCGCTTTGGTGTGACAACGTTCATGAGACATCACCGATTTAACTGTGGTATGTACTTTCTAGCTTACCATCTGTATTTATTGGCTTTTGCCCATCTTGCGATCTGACTTTTCACGGTAAGTTCTCAACTAACCAAAATACGTAGTTTTTTCTACAGGATTATTCGCAATAGTCTTAAACTAATGACAATAATCAACGGGAAAATAGAGGCTGGAAGAAAGCGAAAAATGACCTTTTCCACATACCGTGAAAAGTCAGATATTGTGATCGCTAAATTTTCTTATAAAACATGTGAGACATCTTGATTTAGAATACACTCACAATAATAAACCGCCCTTGATCACAAACCAAGCTGTTGGCGGTAAGCGTAGCCATGCCGTCAGGCTTATCGCTTTTGTTCACTCTTGCACAGCGGCTCGAATTTGCATATCCTTCAGCAGGTGAGAGATATATTATATCTCCTTAAACTCGCTGCATTACTGCTGACTCTAAAATCTATGGGCGATCGCAAACTTAGTTTAACCGTATTGATCACTCTCATCTTGACTGTTTCACAACCCATCGCCAATTTGCCTCCACTATTCCAAGCGCCGCAGGTATTGGCGCAAACGCCAGCAGAACGGAAAGTAGAAGCAGACCGATTGTCGCAGCAAGGTCTTGAGCAGTTTAAAATTAGCCAATTTGAAGCCGCGTTACAGTCTTGGCAACAAGCACTTATTATTTATCGAGAAATCAAAGACCGTAAAGGAGAGGGAAAAACTCTAGGCCGTCTGGGAGTTATTTACGACTACCGGGGAGACTATACCAAAGCCATTCAGTACCAGCAGCAGAGTTTGGCGATCGCCAAGGAAACTAAAGACCGTTTAGGGGAAGGAAAAGCTCTGGTCAATCTGGGAAATGTTTACCATTCCCTGGGAGACTACGCTAAAGCCATTGAGTATCACTCCTCAAGTTTTACGATCGCTCGTGAAATCAATGACCGTTCAATTGAGGGTGCTGCTCTGGGCAATCTGGGACTTGCTTACGATGCAAAAGGAGACTACGCCAAAGCCATTGAGTACCACTCTTTAAGTTTGGCGATCGCTCGTGAAATCAAAGACCGTAAAGGAGAGGGAGAATCTCTGGGCAATTTGGGAATTGCTTACGATGCCCTGGGAGATTACGCTAAAGCCATTGAGTACCAGCAGCAGAGATTGGCGATCGCTCGTGAAATCAAAGACCGTAAAGGGGAGGGAGAATCTCTGGGAAATCTGGGAAGTGCTTACTATTCGCTGGGAGACTACGCCAAAGCGATTAAGTACCAGCAGCAGAGATTGGCGATCGCTCGTGAAATTAAAGACCGCCGAGCACAGAAACAATCTCTGGGCAATCTAGGAGTTGCTTACAATGCTCTGGGAGACTACGCCAAAGCGATTAAGTACCAGGAGCAGAGTTTGGCGATCGCTCGTGAAATCAAAGATCGTAATGGCGAGGGTAATGCTCTGGACAATCTGGGACTTGCTTACTATTCGCTGGGAGACTACGCCAAAGCCATTGAATACTACTCCTCAAGTTTGGCAATTGCACGAGAAATCAAAGACCGTAATGGCGAGGGTACTGTTCTGGGGAATCTGGGACTTGCTTACTTTTTGTTGGGAGACGACCTGAAGGCGATTGAGTACCAGGAGCAGAGTTTGGCAATTGCACGAGAAATCAAAGACCGTAATGGTGAGAGTCAATCTCTGGGCAATCTAGGACTTGCTTACGATGATCTGGGAGACTACGCCAAAGCGATTGAGTACTACCAGCAAAGTTTAGCGATCGCTCGTGAAATCAAAAACCGTTTAGGCGAGGGACAATCTCTGGGCAATCTAGGAAATGTTTACTATTCGCTGGGAGACTACGCCAAAGCGATTGAGTACTACCAGCAAAGATTGGCGCTCGCCCGCCAAATCAAAAACCGTTTAGGCGAGGGGAATGGTCTGAGCAATCTAGGAAATGCTTACGGTTCGCTGGGAGACTACGCCAAAGCGATTGAGTACCAGCAGCAAAGTTTAGCGATCGCACGAGAAATCAAAGACCGTTTAGGTGAGGGGAATGTTCTGGGGAATCTAGGATTTACTTTAAACAAATCTGGCAATCTTGCAGAAGCAGAAAAAAACCTCCGGGCTGGGATAGAGGTCTGGGAATCTGTCAGGAGACAGTTGGGTAAAAATGATAGCTACAAAGTCTCAATTTTTGAACGACAATCTCGCACTTACCGCATACTACAAAGAGTCCTAATTGCTCAGAATAAAACCAAAGAAGCGTTAGAAATTTCTGAACGGGGACGTTCTAGGGCATTTGTGGAGTTATTAACTTCACGGTTGTCTAGCGAAAGTGCAGGTCAAACTGTAGAACGTCCTGTTGATAAACCGACAATATCGCTGTTGCAACAAATCGCCAAACAACAAAATGCCACCCTCGTTGAATATTCAACTATTGGTGATGAATTCAAGATTCAAGGTAAACAAGAACAAAAAGAATCAGAACTCTACATTTGGGTAATCAAACCCACAGGTGAAGTTACCTTCCGCTCTTCTGACCTCAAACCCCTGTGGCAAAAAGAAAATACAACTCTTGACAAGCTTGTTACTACCAGTCGTAACTTCATTGGTGCAACAAGTACACCTTTTCGCGGTGGTATTATCCCCAGGGAAAATCCTAATAAACCCAAAGCCAAACAAAAATTTCAGCAACTCCATAAACTGCTGATTGAACCTATCGCTGACTTGCTTCCAAAACAAGAAACTGAAAAAGTTATCTTCATTCCCCAAAGCAGCCTATTCCTCGTTCCCTTCGCCGCATTACAAGACGCAGACGGCAAATACCTGATTGAAAAACACACCATCCTCACATCTCCATCAATTCAGGTTTTAGATTTAACCCACAAACAGAAACAACGGCTTGGAACAAAACCCATAGAAGGAAAAGATACGCTGATTGTAGGTAATCCCACAATGCCTTTTCTCGCCCCAAAAATCGGCGATACTCCGCAACAATTAAAACCTTTACTTGGCGCAGAACTTGAAGCAGTTGCAATTAGCAAGTTACTCAAAACCGAACCTCTCATCGGCAAGAAAGCCACAGAAGAAACTATAGTCAAGCGTTTACCCGAAGCGCGATTTGTTCATTTAGCAACACATGGTTTATTTGATGATATCCAAGGATTAAATAGTGGCATTGCTTTGACTCCATCGGGTAAAGATGATGGTTTATTAACAGCCTCGGAAATCCTCGATCTGAAGCTAAATGCCGAATTAGTCGTTTTAAGCGCTTGCGACACCGGACGCGGACGCATTTCTGGGGATGGGGTAATTGGTTTATCTCGTTCGTTAATTAGTGCTGGTGTACCCAGTGTCTTAGTATCGCTGTGGTCGATTCCAGATGCGCCCACAGCCCTATTAATGACGGAATTTTATCAAAATCTGCAAAAAGGCTCCGACAAAGCGCAAGCACTGCGACAGGCAATGCTGAAAACCATTCAGAAATATCCTCAACCCAAATATTGGGCAGCTTTTACTCTCATTGGCGAAGCTGAGTAAGTTTTTAAAGTTATCTACTCAACCCAAAAGCGCTTTATATCTTTTTAAACTCCCTACTTTACTCGTGGCTCTCAAATCTATGCGCGATCGCAAACTTAGTTTAACCGCATTGATCACTCTCATCTTGACTGTTTCACTGCCGATTACAAATTTGCCTCCACTATTCCAAGCGTCGCAAGTATTAGCGCAAACACCAGCAGACCGCAAAGCTGAAGCTGACCGACTTTTAAATCAAGGTTTCGAGCAGCTTCAAACGAGTCAATTTACAGCAGCATTAGAGTCTGGGCAACAGGCACTAATTATCTATCGAGAAATCAAAGACCGTCAAGGTGAGGGGCGTACTTTAATTTTTCAAGGTGCTGCTCATCTTAGTCTGGGAGACAAAGCTCGTGCGATCACTTATCTAGAACAAGGTTTAGCCATCGCCAAGCAAATCAATAATCAGGATTTGGAGAAAAATGCTCAAGTAATTCTACAATTAGCTCAAGATCAAAATAACCCCCGCAAAACAGAAGCAGACCGACTATTAGAACAAGGTATTAAGCAAGGTACGACCGGTCAATTTGAAGCCGCGTTACAGTCTTTGCAACAATCGTTGATTATCTATCGTCAAATTAAAGACCGTCAAGGTGAGGGTAATGCTCTGGGTAATCTGGGACTTGCTTACCACTTCCTCGGAGATTACTCCAAAGCTATTGTTTACCACCAGGAGATATTGGCGATCGCCCGTGAAATCAAAGACCGTCAAGGTGAAGGTAATGCTCTGGGTAATCTGGGAATTGCTTACCAAGCCCTGGGAGACTACAGCAAGGCCATTGATTACCATCAGCAACATTTAGTGATCGCCCGTGAAATCAAAGACCGTCGAGGTGAGGGTAATGCTCTGGGTAATTTGGGAAATGCTTACCACTTCCTCGGAGATTACCCCAAAGCTATTGTTTACCACCAGGAGATATTGGCGATCGCCCGTGAAATCAAAGACCGTCAAGGTGAAGGTAATGCTCTGGGTAATCTGGGAGGTATTTACTCGTACCTCAAAGATTACCGCCAAGCCATTGATTACCATCAGCAACATTTAGTGATCGCCCGTGAAATCAAAGACCGTCAAGGTGAGGGTAAGGCTCTGGATAATCTGGGATTTGCTTACAGTCGCCTCGGAGATTACAAAAAAGCTATTAATTACTGCCAGCAAAGTTTGGCGATCGCCCGTGAAATTAAAGACCGTCGAGGTGAGGGTAATGCTCTGGGTAGTCTAGCACTTACTTACGAGAACCTGGGAGATTACCCCAAAGCCATTGATTACCATCAGCAGAGTTTGGCGATCGCCCGTGAAATCAAAGACCGTTTCGGCGAGGGTCAATCTCTGAACAATCTAGGATTAGCTTACCAAAAATCTGGCAATCTTACAGAAGCAGAAAAAACCCTCCGCCCTGGAATTGAAGTTTGGGAATCTCTCAGGGGAACATTGGGTAAGAATGATAGCTACAAAGTTTCAATTTTTGAAGAACAAGCTCGCACTTACCGCATACTGCAAGAAGTCCTAATTGCTCAGAATAAAACCAATGATGCTCTAGAAATTTCTGAACGGGGACGTTCCAGAGCGTTTGTAGAGTTATTGACTTCGCGCTTGTCTAGCAAAAATATAGGTCAAATCCCAGAAAAACCGACACTATTGCTGCTGCAACAAATCGCCAAACAGGAAAATGCGACTCTCATTGAATATTCAATTATTTATAATGATGTAAAAATTCAGGGTAAGCAAGAAACTCATGAATCAGAACTCTATATTTGGGTAATCAAACCAACGGGTGAAGTTACCTTTCGCAAAGCTGACTTGAAACCCCTGTGGCAAAAAGAAAATACAACTCTTGCAAAACTCGTTACCACCAGCCGCAACTCCATTGGTGCAAGAAGTACAGCTTTTCGCGGCATCAAGGTAACTTACAACCCCAATGCACCCAAAGGCAAAAATAATTTAAAGCGTCTACACGAATTATTAATCAACCCCATCGCTAGCTTATTATCTAAAAATTCTAGCGACAGAATTATCTTCATTCCCCAAAGTAGCCTATTCCTCGTTCCCTTCGCCGCATTACAAGACGCAGACGGTAAATACCTGATTGAAAAACACACTATTCTCACATCCCCATCAATTCAAGTTTTAGACTTAACCCACAAACAGAGACAACGGATCGGCACACAACCCATCCAGGGAAAAGATACGCTGATTGTTGGTAATCCGACCATGCCTTTTGTCGCACCAAAAATCGGCGAAACTCCGCAACAATTAATTCCTTTACCTGGTGCAGAACGGGAAGCGATCGCAATTAGCAAATTACTCAAAACCGAACCTCTCATCGGCAAGAAAGCCACAGAAGCAACGGTAGTGAAGCGTTTACCCCAAGCGCGATTTATTCATTTAGCAACCCACGGTATATTTGATGATATCCAAGGTTTAAATAGCGGTATTGCTCTGACTCCATCCGGTAAAGATGATGGTTTATTAACAGCCTCTGAAATCCTCGACCTGAAGCTAAATGCCGAATTAGTCATTTTAAGCGCTTGCGACACCGGACGCGGACGCCTAACTGGGGATGGAGTAATTGGTTTATCTCGTTCGTTAATTAGTGCTGGTGTACCCAGTGTCTTAGTGTCGCTGTGGTCGGTTCCTGATGCGCCCACATCACTATTAATGACGGAATTTTATCAAAACCTTCAAAAGAGCCAAGACAAGGCGCAAGCATTGCGGCAGGCGATGCTGACGACGATGAAAAATAATCCGAATCCTGTTGATTGGGCAGCTTTTACACTCATTGGGGAAGCTGAGTAGGTTTTTAAAAGTTAGGGATTTCCAAGAAATAAATTATCTATTAAATAACACTAATATGATCCAACTGCACCTGCACCGTCTGAAATTAATCCTATTGCTGTGTTTATCATTGTCTTCAGAAACAGTCAGCGCCAATCCCAAACCGATACCCGGCCTCTTAACCCCACCCCTGCAACTGAGAACTCAAACCAACACCTCAGACACCAACCGCGCTGCGGCTGAAAAAGCAGAACAAGAAGCCGGACAATTAGGTAAACAGAAAGCACCCTTATTAACCAAAATCATTCCTAAATGGGAAGAAGCCCTAAAATATTGGCGTTTAGCAGGCGATCGCCAAAAAGAAACCCAAACTCTCGACAGAATCTCTAAATTATACTTGGCTCGGGGAGAATTCCCCAAAGCTTTAGAATATGCTCAGAAAGCGCTACCTATTTGTCAAGCTTTAGGCGATCGCGACTGTGAGGGAGCAGTCACTGGTTCACTTAGCCTGAGCTACCAGAACATGGGTGAATATGAAAAGGCGATCGATATGCAGCTGCAACTGCCATTCTTTTTTCCCAAAACTGCCGATTTGCCACCTGCCGTTTTTAGTTCAGTTGGACAGATTTATGATAATTTAGGGGAAAAACAGAAAGCACTTGATTATTACAACAAAGCTTTGGATTTCTGGAAAGAAAAAGGTGATGTCGTCAAACAAGCTGAAAGACTCCAAAATATTGCTTTTTTTCACGTGTTCTTAGGTGAAATAGAAAAAAGTATTGAAATTATCAAGCAAGCTAATAATCTAGATCCAGAATTTAAGAGAAATGAAAGCAACTACAATGCGTTTTACGTTTCGTTACGTAGCACAAGTTGTTCTGATAAATTAGCATCAATAAAAAAGCCTCCTAAAATTGAGAAATTAGATAATTCTTCTAACCAATCAGCAAGCACTAATTCTGCCGCAGCTACCAAGAATAATATCGAAAGTTGGAAACAAAAAGTTCAACAATATCGCACACAAGAACTTCTTAGAGGTGAAGCGGGTTTTCTAGAACTCCTTGGCGGTCTGGAATACAAAAGAATTGGAGAATATAAAAAAGCCCTTGAAGTTTATCAACAAGCACTCGAACTGAGACAAATAATGGGCGGTAAGCCCAGGGAAGCCGAGACACTTACCAATATTGCTGATATTCTCAACCGACAAGGGAAAAAACAAGAAGCGATTAATGTCCTCAATCAAGCGTTAGACATTCAACGTCAGATTAAAGCTCGTCCAGCACAAGCAGATACTTTGTTGACTCTCGGTGATGTTTACTTGTCTTTAGGGGCATATCCTGAGAGTTTAAATGTTTATAATCAAGCATTATCCACCTCAAAAATTATTGGCAATCGCAGCCGTGAAATTGATGCTCTCAGGAGGATTGGTGATGTTTATCGCAAGTCGCAAACATACCCACAAGCTCTGAGTTATTATCAACAAGCCTTGTCTATATCCAAAAATACAGGAAACTGTAACCAAGAAAGCACTTTACTATCGAGTATTACTCAAAATCACTTTGCTGCGGGAGATTATCAACAAGCAATTAATTTTGGCAATCAGGCTTTAGCTTTATCTCGTAATTTAGAGATTGATGAGTATAAATTAGCCTTAGAAGCAAGGACACTTGATATATTTGCTAAAGTTGAAATTAAACAAGGAAATTATTCCAAGTCTCTAGAATCCTCTCAAAAAGCTAGAAAACTGGGGCGAGAATCAGGTTTCAGGGAAATAGAGGCAAGAGCGATCGCCGCAACTGCTGAAGCTTACGAAGCCCTGAAACAACCAGAGAAAGCTATACAAGCTTATCAAGAACAACTTGCTCTTTATGCTCAAATGGGCTTAAGTACTGAACAAGCCCAAAGTTACTACAATATCGCCAAACTGCAACGCCAAAACAACCAATTACCAGAATCCCTCAGTGAAATAGATAAAGCAATCGAAATCATCGAAAACATCCGCAAAGAAGTCGTTAGTGAAGATTTAAAAACTTCCTTTTTTGCCACAGTACAGGATTATTATCAACTGAAAATCAACATTTTGATGGAACTGCACAAAAAAGACCCATCAAAAGGATACAACGCTCTTGCCCTCGACACCAGCGAACGCTCCCGCGCCCGCAGTCTGCTAGAACTCCTGACTGAAGCCCATGCAGATATCCGTAAGGGGGTAGATCCAAAACTCTTAGAAGAGGAACTTAGTGTACAGCAACAAATTGATGCCAGAAGGAAAATCCGGATTGAACTCTTATCAAGTAAAAAAAACTCAGAACAAGTAGATGAATTAAATAAAGAAATTGAAGAGCTTTCAGAGAAATATCAGCAAATTCTAGCTTCTATCCGCGCTAAAAGCCCGGTTTATGCAGCAATTACCCAACCTCATCCCCTGACACTCGCAGAAATTCAATCCTCAGTTCTTGATGACAACACTATTCTTTTACAATATTCTCTTGGTAAGGATCACAGTTATCTTTGGTTAGTGACAAAGACGGGAATGAAAAGTTATGAACTACCCAAAGGTGAAGATATTGAAACGGCAGCTAAGAAATTTTATCAAAATATCAAAGGTGGCAGGGAATTATATTCACGAGGTGGAATTACAGTTCAACCTGGAATAAACGCTGGAAATCCTGAAAAAGTTGCCACTAAATTAAGTCAAATGTTGTTACAGCCTGTAGCGCAGGAATTAGGAAATAAGCGATTGTTGATTGTGGGTGATGGAATTTTACAATATATCCCCTTTGCGGCGTTGCCAAATCCAACACAAACAAAATTACAACCATTGTTAGTAGAACATGAAATTGTGAATGCGCCTTCGGCTTCTACAATTTCGGTAGTAAGGAATGAAACTAAAAACCGCAATGTAGCTGTGAAAAAATTAGCTGTGTTGGCAGATCCGGTATTTAGTAAAGATGACGATCGGTTAAAGCCAGATGTAACTCAAAGTGTTCAAAATAGAGGTAAAAATCCCAACTTTACTGAATTAAATACTTTAGCAATGAGGCGTTCTAGCTGTGATTCAAATTTTAGCTTTCCTCGCCTTGAAGGGACGCACACAGAAGCCACAAATATTTTGAGTTTAGTTCCTAAATCATTAAGCAAATCAGCTTTTGATTTTGATGTTAATCGTACTACCGTAACGAATCCAGAAATGAGTCAATACCAAATTGTACACTTTGCAACTCACGGATTTTTCGATACTAACAATCCTAAGTGTTCTAGTGTAGTGCTGTCTTTGGTAGATTCAAAAGGAAATGCTGAAGATGGTTTTCTTCAACTTCAGGATATTTTCAACCTCAACTTACCAGCAGAATTAGTGGTGCTAAGTGCTTGTGAAACCGGACTTGGAGAACAAGTAAAAGGTGAAGGTTTGGTGGGGTTAACAAGAGGGTTTATGTATGCAGGTAGTCCAAGAGTTGCTGTTAGTTTGTGGAGTGTAGACGATCAAGGAACAGCAGAATTAATGACGAAATTTTACACAAACATGCTTAAAGATAATTTACCATCTGTAGCCGCGCTGAGGGCTGCACAATTAGAAATGTGGCAAAGTCCCAATCCCAACTATTCTCAGACTAATGTCTGGGCGGCTTTTACTTTACAAGGTGAGTGGCGATGATGTGAGGTGAGATTATGAAGATTCTGACTGGAGTTTAGTTCAAGGGGTGTTTCTCAAAGTCTTGTCCTGTATGGCTTAGAGTTGCCTCCTGACCCAGTAAGGTAGGGAAGAGTGTTTAAGAGATTTGAATGCGTTAGGGAAGCTTAACGAAGTTATCGCCGCAGATTGTGTGTAACGGAAAAATAAGCATTCCAGCTTGATCAGTGCGGCCACTTTATCCTTTACAAACGGCCATGTTATCCTTTAAGTGACACAGTTTGAAACCATAAAGCAAGCAAGTTGCTCACATTATGCTTTCAGTGACAGATATCGCAGGACTCTCCTATATGGCGAATGTATTATTATTGGTGGTAGGAAGGGGAGCTTTTCACCCAGACATTATGGTTGTGATAAAAATCACCACGCTGTTCTAGTGTAAACCCACCCAGCAATAGTCCTAACCATACTTCTACCATCGGCATTTGCAACACACGTTGCAGTTTAACCAAAGAAATCTCATCTTTGACATTGATCAGGTAATTAGCGATTGCACTCTGCCATTTTTCCACATCTTCATCTGATGCCAAATTGCGGACATCTTCTAAAGTTGTCACCTCATCGAGCATTGCCAAAACATTCGCTTTTTCAACAGGTGCTGCTACAGAATCACCCAACTCAGTAGGATATGAAAATTGGTGTGGGCCATGTGATCTAAAGGTTTGTGGTATTTCCGGTTCAATCAAATCATCTAAATCAAGGTGCATTATTGTCCGCACTAATCCGGCAAAGATATCAGTACTGATAATTGGCCCATCAGTATCGTTTTGAGCGCGTACATCTTCTAAGATTGACTCAGCACGGGATTTGAGAATATCTGCGATTTGATAAAAGGCTTCTGCTGCGGTAGATAACTGTGCTTCTGTTGATAAATTCTCAAGCTCAGTATCCAAACATTTCCACACCGGAGCTAGTGTTGATGTTGGCGGAGCAACCGACATTTCATCTAGCACATCCCAGATTGTTAATTGGCGATAGGTAGCCATAGCTATAAATCTGGATTTAAGGGGCAGGGTCGCACAGGGCAGTGGGTTGGGCTAATCTCGAACATATCCTTGTATTGATATAGTGAGATGGCATATTGGGATGCAAAAGCCTGCAACACCTGATCTGTATAAGTGCGTATTTTACCAGCCGTTAACCCAAAGCAATGAATTGGTTCTAAGCGACAAATAGGCTGTTGTCCAAGCCACAGTTCTGCGCCCAAGGCGTGCAATGGCTTATCCCCAGGTTCTTTATATAGATACAACACAGCAACATATTTTGCTGGCGGTTCGACGGTGATGGCATCTAGTTGCGCGGAATTATCATCGGTTCGACGACGGTAGAAGGAGCGGCGATTATGGCAAACTTTAGGATTCCAGCATCCATCCCCATTTGTCCCATGCAGCACCTTGGCTTTAGCCGTTGGCAACTTGGCACATAACTGGCACTTAGGATCTAATGGTTTGGGCATAGAGTGAGGGTGTGGGGTGTAGGGTGTAGGGTGTAGGCAATGAGAAAGAATCACACCCTGCTACGCTCTACTTTCAAGAGATCGAATTAAACCCAGTAGAATTTTGCCAACTAATTTACACTGATTAATAACTGGATTTATCACAAGCCCCGTTGGGGCGGGGTATAGGGTATAGGGTGTAGGGTGTAGGGTGTGGGAGATAATTAGCCCCAACAACCAGTAGGACACAAGCCCCGTCTTTCAGGACGATTGCATTGGTGGGGGTTCCAAGCCCCGACCAATGCTGTCTTCCCTACACCCAACACCCTACCCCCCACACCCTTCTTCATGACTTCAGCAACAGCTAATGCTACACGAATTGAAAGTAAAAGATGAGTTTCAAGTTCTTTCAGGGAACCTTGAGCTATGTATAAAAATTGAATATATTCACCTCTTGTTCTTCTACCATAACCTTCTGCAATATTAGCTGGAATAGAAACAGAGGCTCTCCTAATTTGTGATATCATGCCGTATGTTTCCTCTTTCGGAAATTGTTTTGTGACTCTATAACATTCTTCTGCTAAATTCATAGCTTCTTGCCAAACTTTTAAGTCTTGATACGACTGTATTGACGGTTTATCATTCATAATTTATTTAATAAGAAGACTATATTAAATTTTGCATTCGCTCAATAATATCAACTACACCCTACACCCCACACCCCACACCCTTTTATTCTTCTTCACCGATTGCTCGATAATAAGCAGCGATCGCAGCTTCTTGTTCACTGCGAAGGGTATAGCGCCGAAACGCTTTCTCGCTTTGATGCCCTGTTAATTTTCGTGCATGGCTGGGGTCAACTCCCAATAGCAATAAGTCAGTAGCGTAAGTATGCCGAAAGGAGTGAGGATGCAAGTCTTCGATAAGAGCTATTTCACCGATTTTTTCCACAGCGAAGTAAATGCCGTGATAACTCAAGCGTTCACCTTTGTATGAAGCATGGTGTGAAATCATCAGTGGGCTGAGACTAGTTAACACCTCACCGCTTTGTTGGCGCGTAAGCAAATACTGTGCCAAAACTTCTCGGCTTTCCTTTTTTAGTGGAACTAAGCGTGGTTCGTTGGTTTTGGTGTCTGGTAAAAACAGCAGCTTGCCATCAAATGAGCCAACATTTAGCTGTACAACTTCCCCTGCCCGGAGTCCATGACTGAGAATGTGGACGAGTGCTGTATCTCGTTGCTTTGTTTCTCCCAATAACTCCAACGCTGACCAAACCTGTTCCATTTCTTCAGGGGTCAAACTTTGGGCTGGTGGCAGTGGCACTTTTTCCAGTTTTATCCCCAGTGTCGGATTAGTAGAAATAATTTCAGGATACGTGTAACACATCCATTTGAAAAAGCTTTTGAGAGCCGCAATTCCTGCGTTGATGCTGCTTTTTGAAAGCGGTTTACCTGCATCAGTCCGTATTTCATCTCGTAGGTATTCTTTATATAGCGCAAGGTGACGTGGGCGCAGTTCATGATAGTGTAGCTCACTCCAAGCCAAAAACCTTTTGAGTTCGCGTTCGTAAAGCTTGCGGCTGTTGGGTGCGAGATTGTTGCTGCGTAAAAATTCCAGAACTTTTACCCACCGAATATCGGTTGGTGGTCTTCTAGTTTCTCCTAGCTGTGTGAAATGTAGAGCTTCACGATCAAGGGGAATGAGTTTGATCTTAGGTAAAGAATCTGCGCTGTAGTTCATCCAGTTTTGTGTAAATTATTAAGTATTAAGTATTAAATATAATCCTGTATTGATTTGAGATTATTCATCTGGTGGTGAGGTAGTCATGACTTCTACGACGGTACGATCATGACCGGTTAGTGCCTGCTCCCATGTAGAATAACGCTGCATTCTCCCGTGATGAGGCCCGCCTAAAACCATCGTTTCAAAAAGCAACGGGGGATCTCCAAAAGTGAGATCGAATCCCGAAGAACTAGTTGATACTTTGGCATCCCCAACTATAGTTTCGGCAACTAGATGTTTTAGTGAATCTTGTACTGAGTGTAAATAATTTTGCCACTCTGACAACGAATTAACAGCAACAGGGGTATGTCCTACTAGTTTGTAATAAAGCATGATTGACAACTTGTGGCTATCACAACAAAATTTTACACGATTTTATACAAAGTAAAGTAATCCTTTTGCTACCTCATAGCTCTCTATTGACTAATATATGCTCAATCGGAATAGTGGCAAATATTCTGCATTTTGCATCATGTTTATTCCACAGCAAATCCCGATAGTTGGCGCATTTTAGGAGTATGAAAGCCGATAACAATATCTTGTTTATCTATACCCATTTCCATTAATTCTAAAGCAATATCCGCTTCCGTTGTATTTTGTTGAATCCAAATTTTATTATTCTTGATATCTAAGTGCATTATTGGCCCGTAAATCCGATGCTGATTATTCCATCCAACGCTAATAATTTGATAATGGTCATGTTCTTCATCAAAAATTTGTTCTACTTCTACATCTCCGTAACTAGGCTTGTACTGGAGATGTTTAGTTAAGAGTTGCCTAACTTTTGTCCGATATTCATTTAATTTATCCATTGTTCTATTGCCTCCGTTTCCACATTATAAATAATTAACTTCAATTTGTTTTCATTGACTACAGTTTGGATAAAAGACAAGTTAAAGAAGTCGTTATAAGTTACCAATGGTACAGCTAAATATAAGTTTCTATTTGGCTCTTCAACACGCAACGCTGTTCGATAATTAATAAATTGTCCTAGCGCCATGTGAAATTCAGAAATTTTTGAGGCACTCACAAAATTTTTGATTTCAACTGCTATTTTTTCTCCTGCTTTTTCGGCAGCTAGAAGTCGCTCTGCACCTAAATCAATTTGAACATCAACCCCGCCACATCTAATATTGAGCGGATCATCTGTAATTACCCAACCCTCTTTTTCTAATGCAGACCTCACTATATTGTGGAATAAATCACGAGCCATAGTTTTAATGAAGTCGGAAGTCGGAGGTCGGAAGTCGGAGGTCGAAAGTAAAAATGTGTAACTCAGATGGGGGGTATTGCTTTCGAGTTCACAGTAGTTGTCAATTCTGAGTGCTTATCTCTTGCAACCACTATCTTCCTACTGCGAAGTTTATTGCCATTTAATCTCTCTTTAATTTTGCGTGTAGAGGCTACGAGTATCTTTACCATCTCATCAGCTTCCTGAAGTAAAGAAGAAAATTTAGCTTTTTCTACAACTTCAGACTCAATTAAAATTTCTAGCCAATATTCAGTTTCGCGCGCTTCCTTTAAAGCGATTTCCATCTTATGCAAAAAGTCTTTATCAGACTGAGCCGAACGTGACTCCCGTATATTTGCACCAACACTTGTTCCAGAACGCAACAGTTGCTTTGATAGAGTGCGGCAAATACCTGGTTTTTCGTCCAGAAAGCTGCAAGCTTTGATGATTCTAATTGCAAACGCCTTACTCCTGTCAGCAATCCCAACATTTTTATCCACAACTGCACCTACTCCACTTCCATATTTTAACTTCCGACTTCCGACCTCCGACCTCCGACTTGAAAATAATATAGCACGTTAAACACAAAATAAGTAACCCTTATCTTTTATCCGATATAAACTACGATTAAAATACACGAACCCCAGTGTAGAGGAATAAAAAAGTTCTGTCGGTTTGCAGACTAAATGAAATTTGTGCGGACTAAGTGAAATTTTGTTGCAGACTAATTGAAAATCTGCTTGTGTAACCCTCATTCTTTCGTAATCCCAGAGCGTAGGCGTAGCCCGCCGTAGGCATCGCTACTTACAAAGTTTTGCTTCAAAGCCTTGTGCGGTAATAAATTGGGACGTTTTATGTCCATTTTGTGGAAAATTTCATTTAGTCTGCGAATTTAGGGGGAAAATTTCACTTAGTCCGCGAAAAAATTTCATTTAGTCTGCAACAAAGGTTCCTCAAACCCTTATTATTACGTTGAAAAAATTTCATTTAGTCTGCAAACGCACAGTTCAACAATAAATAATAAAGTCCAACAATAAATAAAAAAGTTCTACAATTTCTGGATGTGCATGGTCTGGGCAGATCCAGAAAGGTAAGCTTTATGGCCAGAGGTAGGCAGGAGTGGACTCAAGCCAAGTTTGAACGCTACATCAAAGAAGGTCGCGGTCAAGGTAGTGGAGAGAAGTATAAGCCTTGGATCACTGTCTCCGATTTCTCCTCAATGGGCAGATCAGCAAGAAGCCCTGGTTGGAAGACCAATCGGGTGCATCATTTCTTATCAGACCATGAGCGGCGGCTGTTTTATCTGTTCGAGTGGTCAGATATTGTCGTAGATATCAGGGAGCAATTCCCCCTGCTCAACCTAGACTTATGTACGAGTATCGCTAGTGACATGGGAGTGAAATACCCCACTGACCCAGTTAGTGGTATACCTTACGTTTTAACTACTGACTTCATGCTAACAGCCAATAAATCGGGTAAGTCAGTTCAAATTGCTCGAACAGTCAAACCATCTTCAGATTTGGAAAAAAAATCAGTAGCTGAGAAATTTGAGTTAGAAAGACGCTATTATGCTGACCAAAATATTGACTGGGGAATTGTAACAGAAAAAGAAATTCCCAGGCTTTTAGCTCTGAATATTGAGTGGATTCATTCTTCCTACTCATTAGAAGCGACTACCGAAATGGCAGTTGAGGAACTACGAGGACTCTCAAGTATTTTAAAGTCTCGGCTCCAAAAAAGTAGTGCCACTATCAACAAAGTGACAACAGCTTTAGACAGAGAAATGAATATAGAATCTGGGACATCACTAATGCTTTTTAAGCATCTGATTGCCACCAAAGAAATATTGATGGATATGGAATCAACCAAAATATCTAGCTGTCCTTCAGTTCAAACAATTCAAAAAATTATTATTAAGTAATAGGGAATCAGGAAAAATTGAATGAATAATAATTTATTTGTCAACGACCTCATAGAATGGATAGACTCAGACCCTCCCAACTTGATTGAGAGAGTTCTGTGGATTGATTCTGGTTATAACATTGCCTTTGTTTTTGATATAAATGCCAAGAAAGGGTTTCCCGAAGCGAAAAAAGTTTCAGAAATAAGAGTTGCAATTCATACAGAACAAGCACTGAAGCTTAAACAAGACCCTTGGGCAAGGCATTTGAGTGATGAAGATTTAACCAAGATACAAAAAGATTATAGAGAAAATGCTTGGTCACTAATTTCATCCCTGGTTGAAAAAGAACCGGACATATACTATCGTTCGTCACGGGGTTCGCTTATCAAGCAGGTTGTTGAACAATATAACCAGGGGAGAAGTGAAAATAAATTAGTCGAAAAAACAGTTTATGAATATTTGAGAAGATTCTGGCAGAGAGGGAAAAATCAAAATGCGCTTTTACCTGACTATTCAAATTGTGGAGGTCTCGGAAAGCCCAAAAAATGTGGAGAAAAGAAACGAGGAAGACCAAGAAAATATGCCCATGAACCAGAAATTGGTGTAGGGATTAATGTAACAGACGATGATCTGAAAATTTTTAGAATTTCCATAGCCAAATTTTACAACAATGACAAACAGAATTCTTTGAGGACTACTTATAAATTAATGATTAGGGAATATTATTCATCAGATATTCGTTATGACGAAAATGGGGTAAAAAAATCCCTATTAATTCCCCCCGAACTTAGGCCGACATTCACTCAATTGAAATATTGGTATGAAGTCGAACTATCAGATATCAAAAAAAGTATTACAGAACGAAAGGGAGCGAAAAGATTTGCTTTGGAGCATAGAGCAATTTTAGAAACATCTAAGATGGAAACCATTGGGCCCGGTTCTAGATACCAAATTGATGCCACAATTGCAGATGTATATTTGGTTTCTAAATACAACTCTAACTGGATTATTGGCAGACCAGTAATTTATGTAATCATTGATGTTTTCAGCCGAATGATTGTGGGGGTTTATGTTGGTTTAGAGGGGCCTTCTTGGACAGGAGCAATGATGGCTCTAGCTAATGCAGCCACAGATAAAATACAGTTTTGTCAGGAATATGGCATTAATATTTCCTCTACAGAATGGCCTTGCCACCATCTGCCAGATGCAATTTTGGGCGACCGAGGCGAACTTGCAGGGATGGCAGTAGAGACATTAATCCCAAATCTCAATGTCCGAATTGAAAATGCTGCACCTTACCGTGCTGATTGGAAGGGTTTAGTAGAGAGGTACTTCCGTACAATTCATGGTCATGTCAAACCATTTTTACCCGGTTATATAGACACAGATTTTAGACAAAGAGGGGGGCGAGACTATCGTCTTGATAGCAGAGTTAACATAGAGCAGTTTACTGAAATTATTATCCACTTAATTCGCTATCACAATAATCATCATTACCTGGCCAGTTATGATAGGGAAGAAATGATGATTACTGATAATGTAAATCCCATACCCATAGAATTATGGAAGTGGGGGATAGAAAATCGTTCTGGTAGACTCAGGACTTTTCCTGAAGATATAATCAAGCTAAATTTGATGCCAAATAATAAAGCGACCATCACCGCTCGTGGCATCAAATTTAAGGGAATGTATTACAGTTGTGAGAAGGCATTGAAAGAATTCTGGTTTGAAAAAGCTAGAAGTAATTTGCTCTCCAAATCAGATAAATTATTAGATATTTCTTACGACTATCGCAAACCCAATTTTATCTATGTCCGCTCTCCTGATGGTAGAGATTTTGAGAAGTGCTTCCTTTTAGATCCAGAAGAGCGTTATTCTCAGAAAAATATACATGATATTGAATATTTACTCGCTTATGAAGAGTGGCTTTATCAGAAAAGTCAAGGCAATGAACTTCAAGCTTGTGTTGACTTAATAGCTGACATTGAAAGTGTTGTCAACAGAGCTAATGATTTAGCCTCTGTAACTGTTGATAATAGGGTAAGTGATAACCAAAAAGTTGCTGGGATTAGGAGAAATAGAGCTTCAGAGAAGGCTAAACGACGCGACTATGAGGGGTTCGAGTTAGCTAAGAGAGAAACTCCTATTCCTGAGACAGTTATGCCGAGCAAAAATTCTGACTCTAAAGAAAATAAATCATTACAGCCTGACCATTTGGAGCTTCTGAGAAAGAAGCGCCAGGAGCATTTTAATGAACATAGAGAATGAGTGGGAATGGGTTAAAATTCCCAACGGGGAATGGGCTGCTGTTGCTAAATACAGAGACCACAAGTTGTCTGAATATAATACAAATCCAATAATTCGCTCTCTTCCTCCTATCTTTTCTAGAGAGAAATTTGTTGAGTATGTGACACGACTTCCGACGTGCAAATCTTCAGAAAGAGAACTAGAGCCTCAGTACAGATTTCACTGTATTGAGCGACTATCGAGATATTTTGACCCATTGAATAAAACCGTTGATTTACAACAGGTAGTTTGCGTATTAATTATGCAAGGTTATCTGAGGCGAAATCCCTTGCAACCAGAATATGCACTGCGTAGCGGTCAAATTTATCAGGCGGTGCTTTCTGGAGGAGGTTTTAACTTAGAGGAGTATGTAGATGTTCCCACCTCGGCATCTGGGTTGACAATCATTGGGCCGTCAGGAATAGGCAAGACAACCAATCTCCTAAATATCCTCTCTTTATATCCCCAGGTGATTGTCCATCCAGCTCATAGTGTTTACCAAATTGTTTGGTTGAAAGTTGACTGTCCCCATGCCGGTTCTTTGAAGGGTTTGTGTATCGACTTCTTCAGAGCTGTTGACAAATTACTCGGCACTAATAACTTCCAAAAATTTGGGGTAAAACGCAACTCTGAGGATTATATGCTGGCTCAAGTTGCCCAAATTGCCCACACCCAACATTTAGGAGTTTTAGTTATCGATGAAATGCAAAATTTAGTAGCAGCCAGAAGAAATAGCTCCGAAATGTTGAATTTTTTGGTGAAAATGGACAATATTATTGGAGTCCCAGTAATTCGCGTTGGTACAAATGAGGCTTTCCCAATTCTTCAAGGTAATTTTAGAAATGCGAGAAGAGGTGTGGGAGAAGGGGGAGTAATTTGGGACAGGATGGAAAATAATCGGGAATGGAACTTTTTTATCGAAGGAATGTGGGAGTTTCAGTGGACAAAACAATATATACCGTTAACTGCAAATATTACCTCGGCTCTATATTATGAAAGCCAAGGAATTATTGATATCGTCATTAAACTCTATAAAATGGTGCAATGGAGAGCTATTGCTTTAGGGAGCGAAGTAATCACTGTTGACTTGATTCATGCTTGTGCTGCTGACGGTCTGCATCTAGTTAAACCAATGTTAGATGCTATTAGGTCTGGGGATGAGAAATGGATGATGAAATACAAAGATATTGCTCCATTGGACACAAATCTATACCGCAATAAGTGCTTAGATTCTCTTGAAGAAACAGATTTAGAAGAAGTGAGGAGATTAGCACGCTCATCACAGAGGATGGGTCACATATCAGCAACGCTACGTCATGTAATTATTGAACTGATTAATTTAGATGTTCCACCTGCTACTGCCAAGAGTTGTGCCGAAAAAGTTGTTACTCCTCATGGAGAAAATGCAGATAAAAAAGTGCTAATTAAAGAGGCTTATAAACTAGCTTTGCAATGCGGTAATATTTCAACAGAGCCAGTTCAGCATCAAGAACGAAAAATAAAACTCCAACCGAAGTATCAGGAGAATGATATCCGAGTTATTGTTGAAAATGCGAAGAAAAATCAAACTCCAGCTTGTGAGGATTTGAAAGCTTTGGGGATTATTAAAGACCCACTCAAAGACTTTTTTATTGGTGAGTAGTATATGCTCAGTTTTTTCCCTACGCCTTACCCAGATGAGATTTTATATAGCGTGTTTGCACGTTATCATGCCAGAAGTGGTAATATAAAGCCTGATGAAACGTTGCAAGAATTGTTCAATTCCCGGAATATTATAGTTAGGCCGGACTTACCCTATAACTTAAGTTATTTAATTAAAAATCTTCCACTGCTCTCTCAACATACGTTAGAAAGTCTAATCCAAAAACATACACTGTACCCCATGTATGCAGTCTTTATGCCTGACAGCAAATCAGCTATTCTGGGTTACATGAAAGGAGAGTTGGGGACATATATTTATAGAGGAATAGCAAGCTCAGTTTATCTGCCAAAATATTTTAGGTTTTGTCCAAAATGCCTTTTTGAAAACTTGCATACATTTGGCGAGGCATATTGGCATCGACTTCACCAAACACCTGGTGTTCTTGTCTGCACAATTCATGATGTTGTCTTAAACGATAGTATTGTACCTATCTGGAATAATCAGTGGTATCAAGTTGGTATTGCTAGTTTGGAAAACTGTCCTATATCGAATGTAACGAAAAATTACAGTGAGTCCACTAAGGAGTTATTACGCCTAATTGCATCTGATATTGAGTGGTTAATGACCTGTGACTTCAAATCGCTTCCTTCTAAGGAATTAGATTGGTTTCATATCCAATATATAGTTTTATTGATTAAGAGGAATTTAGCGACTCTAGACCGTCAGGTATATGAGCAAGGTTTACGACAGAAATTTTTGTCTTTTTATGGAAGTGAATTTCTTGAGGCTCTTGGTATAAATGTCAGTAACAATAACATAAATTTATTTAACATTTTTCGATTGCATTTGGAGGTTTTTGACCCGGTAATGCATCTGCTAATGATTAGATTTTTGAGGCATTCGCCTTCAACGTTTTTTGCTCGGAAATCTAAATATAAACCTTTTGGTAAGGGGCCTTGGCTTTGTCTAAATCCTGCTTGCGAACACTATCTCCATTCTGTGGTTACGAAGTTAGTGATGCTTTTAAGCAATGATCTAGATTCGACCTATTCTTATATAAAAAATCCTATAGGGACTTTTGAGTGTGATTGCGGTTTTCAATATAGTAAGATTGGCGTGAATTTGACTAAAGTTGATAAGTTTCGATTTGAAAGAATCGTGACGTTTGGTCAATTATGGGAACAAAAGTATTTGGAATTAAATGTTGTTGATAGACTAAATTTTCAGCAAGCTGCGTACAACCTTAGTTTTAATTATAGCAAGAGTCCAATGACTATGTTGCGTAAGCTAGAAGCTTTGTGGAAGTCTTTGAATGATAGTGTAGAAAAAGACGCCGGTTAATCAGACTCTATATTGTTGAACTTTTTTATTCAACTTTCTCGACCTGCGCTCTTCTACATTGGTAAACTGAACTCAACTGAGGACAGTTATTGTTCAACTTTATTTTTCTGGCATCTGTGATGGATAACCAAAAATTAAGGGTTGTAGCTCTTGAAATTGTTGAACTTTATTATTCCTCTACACTTGATATACATGTGACTGTAACTGTGACTTACACCATAAGTTGTCCGTAACGGACAGCTTATGGTTAAAAATTATCCAAAGTTTGTAGGCGGCAAAAATTGCGAGGGTTCTTTAGCAACCAGATCCTCGACATCATCGAACCACATAAACTGCCAAGTCAGTCTGTCTCTGCGATGAGAGGAAACATCTCCTATCAACAGATGCTGCCATGAATTTTCTGAGTTTTCAGCCACTACCTGTTCATCAAGGTTTTGGTTGATTCTAAAACCACCTAACCATAGATGACAGCTTGAGCAATATCCTGGACGAGAACATCTAGTCAACGGTGGAAACTGCTTGTCACAGTGAGGACACTGCTCAATCAGAGTTTGATGTTCGTGGTGGGGGCAAAATTTGATTGTGTTGACTAACCACAGCAGTGGATTGTAGATTATTCGATTCTGGGTACGCCAACTGGCGTAACACAATGGACACCAAGCTTGGTACAAGCGCAGAAAACTAAACTCAAAGGTCAAACTTGCCCACTTTAGGGGTGACAAATTAGCTAAATCTCGACGTAAAGTTAACTCCTCAAGAACCTGAATTAGAGTTGTAGCAAAAATACCTCTGATTTCATTTGCAGATGCTAAAGAGTGGTGAATTCCAAAAAAATTATTAATGATGTCTATGGGACTTGTTTGAGACATTTTTTGCCCCATCAAGGGAAGAATCTGAGACAAAATTAATTGTTCGGTAGTAGTAGAATGATGTTCAGCAAGACGAGCTACATACCCGCTCAAGCTTTCTACGTAGATTGTACCAATACCAATAGGCTTCTGCTGGAATTGCTTCTATTCCTGCAACTGGAATTTGGCAGGTATTGTAACTCATGGATGTTAATGCCTCTTCCAATAACAGTTTTTCGGCTCGCAGCCTTAAAGTCGTTTTGCCCACACCTGCCGGTCCAACAACAAACAGAACACAAATATCTGTTTGTTGTTGAAGATTGATTAATAAAGCATCTAAAGCTTGCCTTAAACGTAAATGTCCAACTGTAATGTTATGAAAATAGTCCAACCGCTCTGTTGAGGATTTTGTTAGTAATTCTTGTGGAAATGGACGTTGGAAATTCATTACCACAGCTCCTGTTGAGAGTACGGTTGGATTCGCCTGGGATTAATTTCTTGAGCCTCTAATTTATTTGGCAGTCTTAGTTCTTCTGTAATATTATTTTTAATATCGGCTAAATCTTCTTTAACAACAGATTGTGCTTGTTTCACTATTTTAGAAGACACAATTTGACGAACTCCAGTTGCTGCCAAATCTCGTAATCGTTGTATTTGTAAAGTCTCTTGAGCTTCGGCTGATTCTAGATACTGTGCTAAGTCCTTAGCCTTAATTGTGACTTTCTGGTTGTACTGCTTTTTCTGCTGACGTATTTCGATGCTAGCAAGCCGAATTTCTCGTTCAGAATGTCCTTGTAACGATGAATAATGTTGTGAAATACAACGCACCCAAGCATTTTTGACATAGGCATAAGCCGTACCCACATCCCAGGGATCATATCTAATAGGTACTTGGGTTCCTTCAACTTCAGGATGGAGAAAAGAATCATCTATTGACCAGTAGTAAATATGGTTAACTTTTACCCCAAGCTTTGGTATAACTTTGGCGCTTCCTTTTGGAGTTGATGGCAAAGTAAAAATCTGAAAATTTTCATCATTAATAATTCTTTGACCAAAGCGCATTCCACTTTGAGTTAAGCCCTTTTCAAATGCAACACATGGTGATTGTCCTAGTGCAGGATGTTCTCTCTGGTCATAAATTACATAAATATATTCACAAAAATACTCATATATTTCCGGTAACGTCCATACAGCTTGTGCCTTTGGATTATTCGTCTTATTCACTAAGCGAATTTGCTTTGTAATTTGGGTGTTTCCTTTCAGGTTGTAGAAGAATTCAGTATGACTGGTGCCAAAAAAACGTTCAATTATTGAACCAAATCTAGGACTAGCAACAGGGCGTTGTTTCTTTATACAACCAAATGCTGCTAAAAGAGTTTCAAAGTAAATACTGCCAAATTCTACACCGTTATCTACTACCAAAGTTTCTGGTAACCGCCCTAGTCTCTGTACGCAAATTCGTACACCATCATGCAGGAGCGATAGGACGGCGGGTCAAAAGTCAAATAGATAGCTAAAATACGCCGGGAAAAAGCATCAATCAAAACGGTTGCCCAAGGTCTACCCAAACAACATCCTGTCCTTTGGCAAACTAACTCAATATCTAACTCGGTATGGTCAATGTGACAAATTTCAAAGGGACGACTTCCGTGGCAAGGTGTCGAGAACGTTAATTCATGATAAAACGAGCTTTTTTGGTAAGCTGCTCGATTTCCTTGCCTCTTACGAGTTTGTCTATGATCTGCTCTACTGTTGATCCGCTTGTAAAACGTAGTACGGCTGGGGCAAGGGTCTGTTTTTCCCGCTTTTTCCCATTCTCTTGCCAGAATACCGTAAGTTGTCAGTTTATTTCTCTGTTTAAAATTCTCGTAATGCTGCTCAATAATTTTATCGATGAACTCCCAAGTTTGATCTGAAAATCGCTCAACACGGTTTCCTTTGTCTTTACGATTTGGCAACAAACCAATGTAACCCCAACCATAGGTTTCCTCTGCGGAATGATATTTGGCTTTCCATCTGCGAATTGTTCGCTCAGACACAGGACTATTGGTTGGCGGATCTTTATGCAGATATGGTTCAATGATTTTCTGACGGTAGTTAGCTACGGCTAAGTCTTCTGGGCTAGCGCATTTTAGCTGTTCCCAAATTTGAGTTGATTTTACTCCTTGAGCTTCAATGCCAGTAATTTCTTTTTGTGAAATTAGTGTTTCAAAGTCTGCATGGCTTAACCCAATTAGATGATTTTCACCTTGCAAAACAATTTTTTTCTCTCCAATCTGAATTACAGATAAACTTTTTCCATCCCAGAACACCGTTGCACCAACCACCACATCAATCTGTTGCCCCTTATCGAGGGTGGCAGCAGCCTTTTTAGACATGATTAAGTTATAAGCTTCTGCTACCTGCTGGCTACTAAACAGATGAACTTTTTCTGGTTCACTCAACCCTATGCCTTTCAAATCTACATATAACTGCTTTGTTGCAATCAAGGCATAAATATCATCTACCCAACTGGTACTTGTTGATGAGAGTAATTGTTTCAGGGTCATCCCCGGATTAGCTGTAACAGATTCAATAATTTTTGTCCTTGCTTCTGGATTAACTATATTCTCTTGGCTCAAGTAAACTCTGAGAAACTGATGGTTGCGGTAAGCAATCCAGTTTATTTCCTGATCTGTACGAAGGTGATAGTAAAGCCCCAATGATTGAACTTTAGTTTCTACCGGTGGAGCCTGCCATTTACCATTTTCGTTTTGTTGATACCTTGTGGGTTGTTTGTGAGTGAGTGTTTTGAGACGTTCGCTAGTTTTCCATTCTTCAAACCCTGCACAGTTATGCCGAATCACTAAGAAATCAGGAATATGACTCGTCACCACCCTACGCCCGCTTTTCGACTCAAATGATATGCTTAGACGAACTGGTTGGTCATAGTACTCCAGAACATCTTCGTCGTTTTCGTACTTTACGATCGCAGGCAATTCTACTTTGTGGGACTCAAACTGAATCGTTTTTCCCATTTTGTGGCTTGGGTAGCTACCACAAACATTTTTCGTCCCGCCACCTACTTTCCTTACAGGCTCCGAACAACGGATTTGCTGTACAAATTCTTTTGTCGTCTCTGGTAAACCGAGCCGATGACACCATTGTTCAAATTCTTGGTCACTGAGCATACAGAAATCTGTAACTTTCGGACTGTTTATGCTTGAATAATGAACTTTCGGTCACTTTATCATTTCAAAACACTACTTTTACTGTTCGGCTACTAAACGTAATAATCCGCTTTTGGACTTCTATTTGTCACTTAAAGGATATTGTGGCCGTTTTTAAACCATAAAGTGGCCGCAGTCATCTGAACTGGTAAGTATAAATATTTATATCAATAAAAGACTGTTTAACTGGCGAAAGCCTAGATTTGTGGTAAGAGCTTGTTGCGGCTTTAAAAGCTTGGGGGCCAATATGTTGAGCGACCAAGAGTTTAATGATTGGTGTCGCGGCGTAAATTTACCACAAGAGGCTAGGCAATTAATTTCCCAAATCCGTGCCTCTGAACCAATTCGGCGAGTCAAAAGCAGTGGTATAAATGTCCGGGGCGACTACGCCAGTCGCAAAATGGGAAAAACTATTCAATTTGAGTCCCATAAAATTGAATTGCCAGGTGTAGAGGAGTACGAAGAAGACGCAGATGTACTCGAATACTACGACCAAGCATATCAAATTACTCTAGAATTCCCCTCAAGCAGTGGGGAAATAATCAAAGCTTCGCATATACCAGACTTTTTCGTAATTCGGAAGCGGAGTGCAGGTTTTGAAGAGTGGAAACCAGAATCAAGATTAGAAAAATTAGCAGCTAAACAATCACAACGTTATATGCGTTCAGAAGATGGGCAGTGGTTAAACCTGCCAGCAGTTGCTTATGCAGAAAAATTAGGACTGTATTACCGAATTCGGTTAGATACAGAAATTGATTGGATTAAATACAGAAATCGACTATTTCTCAAAGCCTATACTACTGAAGATTACCAAATTGACCCAGAAATAGCTGAAAATTTGGTGAAGTTAATTAGCTTAAATCCGGGCATAAGTTATTGGGAAATGATTCATACTCAACAGAGCAATCCTGATGACATAAATGCTTTAATAGCTACAAAAAAAATTTACATTAATTTGAGTGCCGCACCCTTAGCAGAGCCAGAAAAAGTACAGCTTTTCCGTGACCAAGAAATCGCGGTAGCTTATGTACAAATGATAAAATCGCAACCGAATAATGGAACGATTCTGAATATTTTAGATGTTAAACCCAATCAACTGGAACGTAAAACTCATAATCAAGTAAAAATGTCTCCAAAAGCAATGGAGCGTTTTTTGAGAGCTAGTCCTGAAGACTTGGCAGAAGCTAACCGAAGATATGAAGTAATTGAACCTTATCTTAATGACAGTTATAGAGATAAAGAAACTGTTCCACAACGTACTATTCGCAGATGGAAGGCTAAGTTTATAGCAGCACAAAAGGCGTACAAATGTGGTTATATTGGGCTGCTAAATAACTCTAATGCTAGAGGCAATCGCTTACCCAGAATTTCTCAATCGTCTCAAGATTTCATTGACAAAATAATTGAAGAATATTATGAAACTTTTCAACAAAGAAGCAAACTAGCTGTTTATGGAATTCTAGCAAGAGAATGGGAGAAAGCAGGTCTAACAGATAAGCTGCCTAGCTACGCTACATTTTGTTCTAGAATTCAACATCGTTCTGGTTATAGGCAAACAAAAAAACGTAAGGGAAACAGAGCAGCTTATCAACAATCTTTATTGTATTGGGAGTTGAAATTAACCACACCATGTCATGGCGACCGTCCATTTGAGATAGCACACATTGACCATACGCAACTGGATATTGAGTTAGTATGCTCCCGAACAGGTTATCTTCTTGGTAGACCTTGGGCAACTCTGTTAATCGATGCTTACAGCCGACGTATTCTCGCAGTTTACCTAACTTTTGACGAGCCAAGCTACCGTAGTTGCATGATGGTATTAAGAATCTGCGTACAGCGATTTGAGAAATTACCAGAGACAATAGTTGTTGACGGTGGGACAGAATTTAGTAGTACATACTTTGAGACCTTGTTAGCGGCTTTTGAATGTACCAAAAAGCAGCGACCAGCTGCGAAAGCCAGATTTGGTTCAATTATTGAACGTATTTTTGGAACTACAAATACAGAGTTTTTTTATAATCTTAGAGGCAACACTCAAATTACTAAGAATGTCCGCCAAGTCACGAAATCAAATAATCCCAAAAATCAAGCTGTTTGGACACTAGATCAACTCTACGAAAACTTTTGTTCATATTGTTACGAATTCTATGATTGCAGAGAACATCCAACATTAGGACAAAGCCCACGTCAAACTTTTATGTCAGGGCTAAATTCAAGTGGTTATCGCCCTCAGAAACAGATTATTTATGATGATAATTTTAAGATTTTTACCTTACCTTCTACACCTAAAGGAACTGCAAAAGTTCAACCAAGTAGAGGCGTGAAAATTAATTATCTCTACTATTGGTCAATTGATGATTCGTTCATAAGACCAGAAATTGAAGGAACTAATGTACCTATTCGTTACGACCCTTTTGATATGGGGACTGCTTATGCTTACGTTAAGGGACGTTGGATACGCTGTATTTCTGAACATTACAAATCCTTCCAAAATCGTTCCGAAAAAGAAGTGAACATAGCCAGCACACAATTACGTCGAAAAAGGCAGAAACACGCTCAAAGAATTACTCTATCTGCCCAAGAAAAAGCTACATATTTAGAAGGAACTGAAGCCCAAGAAACTTTGTTATTACAACGCTTACATGATTTAGCACAACAAGATATTTGGGTTTTAATTGAAAAAAGCTCAGTTATTGAAAGTAAATTAAGTAAACACAATTATTCAGCTAATGTTCAAGATGTAGATAAAAATATTTTGGCAGGTTCAGAAAGCATTAAAAAGCCAAAATCATCAGCAAAAAAATTAATAGATTTAACCAAAATAGAAGCTTACAATACAGAGGAGCTATGGTAAAAATTCAGTCGCACTCTTTTCCAGAAGAACTTCTCTTACAGCCGAACGAAATTAAAACTGATTATTTCAAAAGTATCACTATTCCACATCAAAGGCTCAAACAAGCCTTAGATACTTTATTAATTAATATTCTGGAGCCAGCTGACACTTTAGTATTTTTAGTTTTTGGTGTGACTGGTGTAGGAAAAACAACCTTACGCTTGCGTCTGGAAAATCTGCTAAATTACGAATTTCTCCCCTCATTACGCCAAAATCCTGGTCAAATTGCTGTTGCTGGTATTGAAGCTATTCCAACAGAACAAGGAAAGTTTAGCTATAAAGATTATTACACTCGCGCCCTAGAATCCCTTCAGGAAGTTTTGATTGAATACAAA
Source organism: Nostoc punctiforme PCC 73102 (assembly GCF_000020025.1). Lineage (GTDB taxonomy): Bacteria > Cyanobacteriota > Cyanobacteriia > Cyanobacteriales > Nostocaceae > Nostoc > Nostoc punctiforme. The sequence goes on from NC_010631.1 coordinate 177,011, forward strand.
ATTGATTATGAAATTCCTCACGGTGAGGTAAAGGATTTGGGGTTGCTAAATCGGGCTTACCGCCAAGATTCGCCCGCATTACGCCGAGCAATGGAAAAAGCATTTCGTTATCGTCAGGTAAAAGCTTTTACTGTAGACGAGGCACAGCATTTATTTATGATGGCAGGCGGACACCAGATGTTACAGCAAATGAACTGGATTAAGTCTATTGCTAATCTTACTGGTACAGTACATATTTTATTTGGAACTTATGAACTGCTTAACTGTCCTACCTTGAATGGGCAAATAGGGCGGCGTAGCGAAGATATTCACCTGTTACCTTACCAAGCTGATAACCCAGAAGATATTGCTGAATTTATTAGAGTAATTAGAACTTTTCAACGCCACATTCCGCTTGTACAAGAACCAAAATTAGAACAACACTATGAGTATCTTTTTTCTGGCTCAGTTGGTTGTGTGGGGCTATTGAAGAATTGGTTAACTCGTTCTTTGAGAGTTGCCTATTCTGAAGAAGCTCGGACTCTTAATAGCAAACATCTTAAATTAGGTGCTTTTTCTGCATCTCGTATCAACAAAATTAAGGAAGAAGCACAACAGGGATTTAAACGCTTTCAAGAAGAATCCAGTTTTTTTGAGCGGCAATATTCAACAGAACATGGAATAAAAATGCCAGCCAAAAATTCCCTACTCAAAAAAGGTCGTGTTGGACAAAGAAAACCTAAAAGAGATGATGTAGGGGTAAATTCAGATGATGACTAACATGGCGGTTAACGATGAATTGTGGCTCAAAGACCCAGAATTTACTCCCAGTCCTAGCCGGTTGTTTCATCTGGAACCGATTGGACTTGGTACTTGTTATGTTGAAAGTCTGACTAGCTATGTTGCTCGTCTAGCCGCAGCTCATAGCGTATTGCCTGGAACTTTATTGGCTAGAGAGATAAAACCAATAGTTGGGCATAACCATACTACCAATCCCTTGAATTCTAAAAGTATCGTAAGTTTGTATGGACAAGCTTCTGTAAAAGCTTTAAACGGAACACAAATTGGAGCTAAACAACTGGTTTTTGCTCTAGAAATATTGACAAAACGTACTGACTTACAGTTTTTGACAATGCTACCTTGGGCAAAAGTCTTCCCAGTTTTGGGATTGCTCAAGCATTCTCATGCTTGGTGTCCTTATTGCTATCAAGACTGGTTAAATAATCAACAAGTCATTTATTCACCTCTGCTGTGGGCTTTGAAACCAGCTAACATTTGTCCCATCCATTATCGATTTTTAGAATCAAAATGTCCTCACTGTGACCTTGAATTTTTACACCTGTGGCATAACTCACGACCTGGATTTTGTCTGAAATGTGGTGGTTGGTTGGGGATGAACTATGAAGTATCTTTGCCAGATAAGAGATTGTTCGAGGAGATACCCAATTTACAGCAAGAGATTTGGATAGTTAAGACTTTAGGAGATTTAATTGCTCAAGCTCCTGAATTTCCTTGTCCACCTCCAAGAGAGACTATTAAAACAATCCTAGAAGCTTACGTCTATCAATATACTCAAGGTAATGTTTCCGCTTTTGGTCGTTGGCTTGGGTTATCGAGATATGAAATTCTACATTGGTATTCAGGTGTAGCCATCCCAAATTTAGATAAACTTTTGAAAATCTGCTACGCCTTATCAACTAATCTTGTCGATTTTCTTCAACTTAAAATACTACCTCTTACTCTTAAGCAGCTAGTTTCTCTACCTGCTCCTAAACAGAAAAAATTATCATCACAGTCTGCTTTAGTTACTTCAAATAGTAGTCCTAAGTGCGAACGAGTTATTCAGGCGATGCAACTAGCTCAAGAAGAAGAACCACCTCCTTCTTTAACTCAATTAGCTGTTCGTTTAGGATTCAAAACTCCTAGTAGTTTAACTGCTTGCTCAAAATCTTTATCAGCATCTTTGGCTACTAGATATAGTGAATATCAACAGCAGCTAAGATTTTTACACATCAGAGACATACTTGAATTAGCTTTGTTTAGCGACGAGTATCCACCACCTTCTCTAAGAAAAATAGCTAAGAGAACTGGTATTGGTTTGGCTACTTTCTACCACTATTGCCCTATTGTGTGCCATGCTATTTCTTTACGCTATAAAGATTACCGCAAATTCGTCCATAAACTAGCTATTGAGCAAGGCTGTCGAGAAGTACGCCAACTCGCTTCAGTACTTCATGCACAAGGCATTACCCCTACTGCTAAAAATCTCAGAAAATTTATGCCTCATCCCTCTTTGCTGTGGCAGGCTGAGGTAATTGATGTTTTAAGGCAGATAAGACTGGATCTTTCACAGTAAATCTTATTTATTCGCCTTTCTCTAAGGTTTTACTACTGCGGCCACTTTATGCTTTAAAAACGGCCACAATATCCTTTAAGTGACACTATTGCGGACAACTTATGGTTTCAAAAACGGACAGCTTATGGTGTAAGTCACAACCAACATGCTGTCGGTTTGCAGACTAAATGAAATTTGTGCGGACTAAGTGAAATTTTGTTGCAGACTAATTGAAAATCTGCTTGTGTAACCCTCATTCTTTCGTAATCCCAGAGCGTAGGCGTAGCCCGCCGTAGGCATCGCTACTTACAAAGTTTTGCTTCAAAGCCTTGTGCGGTAATAAATTGGGACGTTTTATGTCCATTTTGTGGAAAATTTCATTTAGTCTGCGAATTTAGGGGGAAAATTTCACTTAGTCCGCGAAAAAATTTCATTTAGTCTGCAACAAAGGTTCCTCAAACCCTTATTATTACGTTGAAAAAATTTCATTTAGTCTGCAAACGCACAATGCGATCGCTCTAAGTGCATGTTGGCAACGGAATAGGAACTATTGCGCTGCCGATAAATTTTGTTTGTCTTTGGTATCGCTTTTGATGCGTAATCCAAGCGATAACCATTTACAGGGTGCTAACTTCCAGTTATAGTTAGCCGTAACTTATTATAGGCACAATTAACTATATCTTTGACTGAGTGCAAAGATAGTTTACAAAAATTGCTCAGGCGGTTGCATATTATCGTTTTAACGAAGTATTGAGGTATTGCTGCACAAGTATGCCTTCGGGAAAACTTTTCTCCCTGATCAGGTGCCTGTCCCTCAATTTCTAAGATTCGGATCGTGGATAATTGCAACCGCCTTGATGCAGAACCGTCTGGGAATACAAATTGCCTGCTTTAATTACAAAAATCATCAACGCGGATATCCCGCCAGACATCAGACACTTGCCAGCCGGAATTGCCCACCGATTGTACTGGAGGATTGTCAAGGAACGGAATATAGTCAGGAACTCTAGGCTCTGAAATTGCTACTGGTTTCTCCTCAACCTCAACCACAGGGGCTGGAGAATTGACAAGAACTCTTGCATAAATATTTTGTGGTGTAATCAAGAGTTATTTTAATTTAAATATTGGGACATTAAAATAGTAAGAGGCTATCATCTTTTTATAGCAAGTATTCTCTGGAGATGGTTAATTAAAAATATATCAGCAAACATCACTTTAGTTATTAATTAATACTGAATACTGAAAATATTGGATAAATTTGATTTTTTATACGATTTATAGAGCTAATTCGTGATTATAAATTCCTACAATTAAATTTGACCTTAACCCAAAACGTCGGTGACGATTTCGATATCTATCAGATAAAATTTTAAATATCTTTAGACGACGATTAACGTGTTCAACAGTAATTCTTAATCGATTGAGTTCTCGATTATATTTCAATACGGTTCAGTTAAAGCTAAAAAGCTGATGAGTGATGTGAAATTTCGGAACTTCTACTTGTTGTCCATCCCCTCTGTGTTGCGGTTTTTTAGAACGAAACTTTGATACAGGTTTTTTCACAACTCTGGGATTAATACGGTGAATACGTTCAGGTAACAACGTATCTAAAATCTCGACAATTAACCAATCGAAAAAAAGGGAAATTCTTCTGGCTGTAAGTCTTGGAACTTAGGGATAGCGCGACTAATGACCCTTAATGTACCTGTAAAACTCAAGCGTAATGGTAGCAATCCTAGCAGTAGTTGCAGCTTGAAACATTAACACTCGTACAGGTACTCGCCAATATTTACCAACTTTTACCCATCCCACAGAAAGACCATCGACTAAGTTTTTTAGTACATCTCGCATCGAATCTCTTGACCACAAGCTCATTGCTACCACAAGACACACTACCAAATGTGCTGGTAAAGAACGATTCCTTGCTTCGTTGGCTTCGCTTGTTGCGATTGCTTGCTCAATGGCGGTTGCAGGTATAGCTGTCTCTATTGCTTTCAGCAAGTCCTTGCTTTGTATCATTGGAGACAGCAAAGAGAAATCTTTGAGATGCACGACAGTTCACTTTCAGTGTTGATTACAATCCTTAATTTACACAACTTTGAGCCTTAACTGAACCGTACTGGCTTACTTGTTGCCATCTGCGTTAATTTGACAAAGCCAGCTTGCCGAACCGGAATTTCGATTGTGAACTCAGTTCCCTTCCCCAGTGTGGACTGGCAGTAAATTTTGCCACCGTGTTTTTGGGTAACAATCTGATAGCTGATGGAAAGTCCCAATCCAGTACCTTTGTTAATGGGTTTAGTAGTAAAAAATGGCTCAAACATTTGAGAACACACATTTTCTTTAACGCCACAACCGTTATCAGCAATGCAGATGGCAATGGACTCGTTTGCTAAGTGTTCAGTACGAATAGCAATGTTGCTGGGATTGGCTCGGATCTCGTCAGAGCTACGTTGTTGATCCCGTTGTTCCAAGGCATCAATGGCATTGCCAAAAATATTCATGAATACCTGATTGAGTTGGCTAGGATAGCATTCCACATGGGGGAGGTGTCCATAATCTCGTACAACCTGAATGCCAGGATGTTCTGGTCGGGCTTTGAGACGATGTTGCAAGAGCAACAGGGTGCTTTCGATGTTTTCGTGCAAATCGACAGTCTGAGTTCCCGATTCATCCAAGCGAGAAAAGTTCCGTAGTGAGAGAACGATTTGCCGGATGCGATCGCTCCCCAGTTTCAAAGAATTCATCAGCTTGGGCAAATCTGCTTCTAAATAGTCGATATCTACCTCGTCCATCCAGTCTTGAATTTTGGGATGGGGTTGAGGATGGCATTGGCGATACAGCTCGATAAAATTCAGTAAATCCTGGATGTGTTCTTTGGCAGGGGCAAGATTGGCGTGGATAAAAGTCATAGGATTATTAATTTCGTGGGCTACACCCGCCATCATTTGACCAAGTGAAGACATTTTTTCGCTTTGCACTAGATGCACTTGTGCCTGCTTTAGGATGTCTAGTGCCTGGGAGAGTTCGGTGGTCTTTTGTTGTGAGGATTTTTGTGATTCACGTAGTTGCAAGTGGACGCGAATCCGGGCTAGGGCTTCTTCGTGCTGAATAGGCTTGGTAATATAATCTACTGCACCCAGACTCAGCCCTTTGACTTTATCTACTGTGTCGGAGAGGGCGGTCATGAAAATTACAGGAATATCGCAAGTGGCACAGTCAGCTTTGAGACGCTGACAGGTTTCAAAGCCATCGATTCCCGGCATCATCACATCCAGCAGAATAATATCGGGATGGTAGGACTGGACGCGTTGCAGGGCGGCTTCTCCACTTTTGGCGATCGCTACCCGATAACCAATCTCACTCAATACATCGAACAACACTTGAATATTAGTAGGGTTATCATCAACTACCAAAATGGTTCCTTTTGGGGCTGTAATCTCAACAGACATACTTGAACTCCTGAAAATAGATGAATGAAAGATATTAAATATGCGGTGCTAATAAATTGAGAATCGCTTCGTCATCAAATTTCTGGCTCAGTTCCAGCAACTTATTGGCAAAGGGTGCGTATTGGGGATTGAGTTGCTTAAGGCGGTTGGCTTCTTGGTGGATATCACTCATGAAACCATCTTGGGCTGCTCGGTAAAGAGTGGTTAGTTCCTGTGGTGATGGCACTACCAATTGGGGCGAACTAAAATCCTCCGCAGATACTTCCTCCGTTTGGGGTGCCGTTTCGTAAATCCATTGCAACTCTAGGTGGCGTTGCAATTCCCCCAGCAAGCCGATGAACTCGAGCGGCTTCGGAAAAAAGCTACTGCAACCCGCGTCAAGAGCTTCTTGAATATCCACTTGAGACAAGCTGGCAGGAGAAGCAATAATGGGTGTGACTGCAAAATCAGACAGTTGACGCAGACGGCGAGTCATTTCCAGCCCATTCATCTTTGACATCATTACATCGGTAATGATTAAATCTGGGCGCATCTGGAGTGCTAAATCTAGTCCAGTCTGTCCATCATCGGCTTGAGCCAGTTTGAAGCCTAAAGGTGCTAGCATTCCCATGACAACAGCGCGGTTCTCAAGGCGATCGTCAATTACTAAGATTTTGCGCCGTTCGCCCTGGTAGCCAATCACCTTTAGATTACTACTGGCTGGCTGGGCAAGCCAATCGGCAGCAGCGAGTATGTCCACTTCAAACCAGAATTTGCTGCCCTTGCCGGGTGTGCTATTGACCTGAATCGAACTACCCATCATTTGCACAATTTGCTGGCTGATTGCTAACCCCAACCCCGTGCCTTCACTGTTGCGATCGCGTTTTCCAGCCTGTTCAAAGGGTAAAAAAATAGTTTGCCACTTTTCCGTTGGGATGCCAATACCCGTATCTTCAACTAGGAAGCGAATTCTAGTTGATCGAGTGTCGGCTGTTTCTTCATTGCTGATTGCCTCAACTGTAAATTTTACACTGCCAAAATCAGTAAACTTAATTGCATTGCTGAGTAAGTTTAGTAACACCTGCCGCAGGCGTTTGTCATCAGCATGAACGGCAGTTGGCAAATTAGCGGGATGGTAGCGGAAGGCAATACCCTTTTGTTCGGCTTTGATGCGGCAAATCTCTACCGTGGTGGTGAGGAAGTTGGCGAAGTGGAAATCCTGGGGATAGAGATCCATCTTCTGCACTTCCAACTTCGAGAGATCCAGAATGTCGTTGATCAAGGTCAGCAGGTGAGAACCACACTGGTGAATTACGCTCAATCCCTTCTGCTGCTTAGAGGTGGTGGCGGGGTCGCGCTGGAGAATCTGAGCATAGCCCAGAATACCATTCAGGGGGGTTCGCAATTCGTGATTCATGTTGGCGAGGAATTCGCTCTTGGCATGGTTAGCAACTTCTGCTGCTTCTTTTGCCTGCAATATCTTTAATTCTGCGGACTTGCGCTCGGTAATATCGCGGCACACAACAACTCCTCCCTTCAAGGTACCACTAGCATCTTTTAGAGGTGTGCCACTGACTGTTATCCAGATGCCCTCTGGGGCTTTACTATGACGGGTAAACATCTCTACATTCTGTACCTGCTCACCCCGAAGAGTCCGTACTAGGGGAATCTCCTGAGTTGGAAACAGAGTTACCCGATCTGCTTGAAACAGCCCATACTGCTCTGACCATTCTGACTGCTGGCTTTCAGTGATTCCGCCAAACATCTGTTCGGCAGCGGGGTTAACGATTAGAAATTTACCCTTGTCATCTGAAACAATTACGCCATCGCTCATGCTGTTGAGGATCAGTTGCATCAAATTAGTTTGCTCCTGAAGCGTCAGGTTATTTTGCTGGAGGTCTGTTTCTGCTTGATTTCGTTTCATGGTTTCTTTGCAAATTAGGTAGTAAGTCCATAGAATAATTGCCAGGTTGAGGCCAATGCCCACCAAAAACGTCACCATTGCCTGACTGGTAGTGCTGATGGTGGCAAGTTGTTTCTGCTGTAACCCGACGGTTTCTATAGCTTCTATCTGCTGCATCAGTAGCGTTGTTTCGTCGAGCAGTCGCATTGGTGCATGGTCAATCGCCGCATCTATTCCCCGACTTTGCCGCAGTTCAATGCCTTGCCGCAGTTGTTTCAAGCGAAAAATCGTGAGTTCTTCCAGCTTTTGGGCATAGGCTTGCTCGCTATCTTTGTTTCGCAACAAGGGTTGTAACCGTCGCATTTGTTGATCGACATCGATCATTTTGAGTCCAAAGACTATTAAGGCATCTTCTTTACCAGTTAGCAGATATTGCCGCTGCATCTTTTCTGTGTCTTTCAAGGCGCTGCGTAATGATTCCAGCCTGTTGAGGGTTTCCAAGTGTTGAGCAATCTGGCGGTTGGTTTCTAATGTCTGGTTCGCACTCCAAAATGCTACCCCACTTATTGCCAGGGCAAAGAAGGTGGCTGTACCCAGGCTTGTAGCAACAGTTTTGAGAAAGCTGGCTGATTGTGTCATGGCTGTGTTCTCCTGTCTCATTTCTTCTACCTATGACACCAGGGGGTGAAGTCCAAACCTTTGAAACACTGCCTTTGCCCGCTCACTAGTTAAAAAGTCCAGGTAAGTCTGCATTTCTTGGGCATGGGTCGAGGTTTTGACTACGGCAACACCGGATCGGATTGGCTCATAGAGTTCTGCTGCTGCGGTGGTTAATACTTTCACCTTGTCAGAGCTTTTAGCTTCTGAAAGAAAGGTGATGCCTACCTCAGCTTCACCTAGCTCGACAGTTCTCAATACTTCTCTTACATCCACCTTTGTCTGGATTGCTTTTGACTCGACGATCTGAGCAATACCTAGTCGGGTAAGAAGAGCATGGGTATACCTCCCAATAGCCGGTCCCTTGCCGCCTATTGCCACAGTTTTGATGCGATCGCTTGCCAACTCCCGCAAGTCAGAAAGTTGCAAGGGAGAATCCACAGGGGCAATGACGACGATATCGGTAGTCACCAGTTCTTTGCGGCTTGTGGGCAGGATTAACCCTTTAGCTTGTAAATCATCTAGCGGCGGGATCTCTGCAAATAAAACGCCATCAAAGGGTTCTCCCTGCTCAATTGCTGCTTTGGTCGTTTTGCTTCCGGCAAAGGTGTAGTTGAGCACAACATTGGGGTGTTCTTGTTGATAGGTTGCATCAAGCTCTTCCAAAGCACTGCGTACCATGCCCGCCGAGCAGAAATTTAAGGCAATCACCTGGGTTGGAGGCGGAGAACAACTTCCCAACCAGAGAGCAACAATTAAGGTAATCAGACACAAAGCCATCCAGCCGAAGCGTTTCATAAGGGGTGTGGAATTTCTTCTGACACTAGTTTTCCCAAATAGACTCACTAAATTTCGTAGGGTGCAATAAAAAACGTTCCAACCTGTAATAAGGATCATTCTGAGCCAGGATTAAGAGTCTTGGTAACTTTTGGTAATGATGTTCACGGATGTTCTTGAAGGCAAATTACAGAAGGTTTTTAAACATTTTGTCTCTGCTGAGTGGGACTTATGATAAAAACTCAACTCATGCTGCGGGGCTAGATTTTATACAGATGTTTTGTAATTTTTGCGTTACCAGAATTTCTAGCATTTTTTCTGCCCTTAGCATAGCTGCTTTAAAGTGTCCGTCATTGATCGCCAAAATCTGACAAGACCATTAATGTAGTCTCGCTTATTGTCTTGTTTGCGGTTTTATCTCCTAACATTGGCAGGGTACACTTAGACTGTCGAATCGGAATCTCAATCACAAACTCAGCTCCCTGACCGGGTATGGAATGATATCGCAATGAGCCACCATGCTTCTCGGTTACAATCTGGTAGCTGATCGACATTCCCAATCCTGTTCCCTTACCAACTGGCTTAGTTGTAAAGAATGGGTCACACAATCGCTTTTGAACAAATTCTGGGATACCGGGACCGTTATCCACAATTCGGATCTGTACATGGTCTGAACCTACCATCGCTGTAAAAATCCGAATCTCACTGGTCTTTTGCTCAATTTCCTGAAGCGTGCATGATTGGTGTGGTTCTTCGAGAGCATCAATTGCATTGCTAATGATGTTCATAAACACCTGGTTCAGTTGCCCAGCGTAGCACTCAACTAACGGCAGGTTGCCATACTCTTTAATAATTTCAATTCCTGGATGATCGTGCTTGGCTTTCAGCCGATTCTGTAAGATCATCAGCGTACTATCAATGCCTTCATGGATATTTACCGCTTTCATCTCGGCTTCGTCCATACGCGAGAAGTTCCGTAAAGAGAGCACAATTTTTTTAATCCGGTCTGCCCCAACTTCCATTGAACAGAGCAACTTGGGCAAATCTTCTAGTAGGAATTCTAGGTCGATCTCCTCGCTTTTTCCCTGGATTTCTGGCGCTGGGCTGGGATAATGCTGTTGATACAATTGCAGCAGTCCTAGCAGATGTTGAATGTACTCATTGGCAGGCTTGAAGTTGGCATAGATGAAGTTGACTGGGTTATTTATTTCATGGGCTACCCCAGCAACTAATTGCCCCAAACTAGACATTTTCTCATTCTGTACTAGCTGAGTCTGCGTTCGCTTCAGTTCAAGCAACGTAGTTTCTAAATCAGCTGCTTTCTGCCGCAAAGCTTCTTGGGCATCTTTACGAGCACTTATATCACGAGCAATTTTGGAGGCACCGATGATTTTGCCTGTGGAATCTTTAACTGGAGAAATCGTCAGCGAAAGATCAATCAATGTCCCATCCTTGCGTTGACGCACAGTCTCAAAGTGATCGACTCGTTCTCCTTGCCTGAGTTTTTTTAGTATTTGGGGTTCCTCATTGATGCGATCGCCAGGAACAAGCATTGCCATAGGTTGACCAATGACTTCTTGTGCTTGATAACCAAACAGTGCTTCTGCCCCACGATTCCAGCTGACAATCACTCCATCCAAAGTTTTACTGATAATGGCATCATCTGAAGACTCGACAATTGCCGCTAGGCATAACATAGCTTCTTGGGCTTGTTTGTATTCTGTAATATCTGTATGAACTCCAATCCATTCGCGAATACCGCCATCAGGGTTCAATATCGGGAAAGCCCGAACGCTCATGTGGCAATACTCACCGTCATGGCGGCGCAAACGATGTTCTAATTTGTACAAGGTTCGGCTTGCAACTGCTTGTGACCAAACTTTTGCTGTGTGCAACCGATCATCTGGGTGAACCGCATTCAGCCAGCCCCAGCCCTTTAGTTCCTCGAAGGTTTGTCCGGTAAAGGCACTCCAACCTGGCTGCTCATTGATAAATTCACCTTCAGCTTTGGTGTCCCAAATAATTTGAGATATGGCTGTAATCAAGAAGCGGTAGCGTTCCTCACTGTGGCGTAATGCCAGTTCTGCCTGTTTGCGATCTGTGACATCTTCAGCCACAAGCATCACCCCGTTCACAACTCTAGTGCTACTACACCACGGGCGAAGCGTCCACTGACGCCAGCCTGTTAAACCATCAACCTGCTGAAATTGCTCCTCTACACACAATTCAACTGCTGCCATCAAACAGTACTGGTATGCCTGTGTCAATGGTTCACAAAACTGCCGAAAGACCTCTAGATGCGATCGCCCAATAATATCTTGCCCCTCCAGTCCTAGCTCACTCAACCATCCTTGGCTGGTCAGCAAATACTTCATTTCGCAGTCTAAAATTGCAGCCGCAATTGGCAGGTTTTCTAAAAACGAACAGTAGAGATCATCTCGCTGGAGATCACTATTAAAAAAATAATTTTGGCTCATGGCATAATCTGATATCTGATTAATATTTCAGCTTCCAAAAATTTTCATAGTACTTGTATACTATTTTTGCTCCTGTTTTCTGTTGTGATGTTACTAACAACCCCATTTGTAATATTCGTCTGTAACTTCAGTATTCCCAACTAATTAAATCCTGAAACATGATCTCCTATTAAAATAGACAAATAAAAAGCTCTCTCATTAAGAAAAACGGAGCTAAATTACTTTTACCAAACAGGTTTAGACTTTTTAGTTTCGTTATAAATACGCTCACTAGAGCTTAAATTTATTTAATGTGTAGTTAGTTGTATCAGGGTTAGCGCGTCTCAAACCTTATTGACAGTGGGATTCTAGGAGAGTGTTGAATTTGGGAGAGCAGCTGCCAATACAAAAATCCATATACTGATCATTCATCACGGCTCGCCGAGACTTTTGGCGAATACTGCGACGGAAAGATGATTCTCGCTCTAAGGCATTGAGGGCAATGCGACGTAGCTTTAGCATTATTCTGTGGGCTGTGCAGAGAACGAATCCGACATTCATCCTCATTGAAAGTGACATCTAATGTCCAATGAACAGAATTTTCAATACCCCAGTGCTGTCGAATGGCACTACCAATCTTGTGAGCATCGCTGGCGAGACTAGTAATGTAAAATTGCACCTCTTGGGTAGTCTGATTCCAATGCCGAATCGAACGTACTACCATAACTACTGTTGTCAGACCAGCCCACAAATCTTGTTCATGAAATCCAGGAAGTTTTGACACTGGCATGGTGTAAACCTGACGATTTTCGATTCGGTGATGCCCTTTTTCTACCCGTTGAATAATATTCACATTAACATCTTTAAACCCGAGAGATTGTGCTATTTCAAAGCAATTTTTTACTTGTTGGTGCAGGCGATTTTCTACGATTATTGGGCTGATGGGGGGAATTTCTACAATCTGATGACGTAAGGATTAAGTAGGTGGGCGGAGGAAAACCCAAATGTGTAAAGCAATGTTAACAATGAGAGTAATTGTTAAACTTGAAACGTTCTGTACGGTAATTATTTTGTTCTCCTCTAGTATCTATCCCATCAATCACTGCATAAGCTAGGTCTAATTCATCATCAAACATCTGTCCAGAAATTTCACGTCTACGCTTTTGTAGAGCAGTTAGTGATTGAAAAGTTCCACGGCATTGGGGAAGTTAGGGCGGCGAAGATGCACTCGCTCGGCATTAATGCTGGGATGGATTTAAAGGGGCGATCGCTGACTGAGTTAACACACCACTTTGGTAAAGCAGGTAATTATTACTACAGAATTGCTAGGGCAGAGGATGACCGTCCAGTAGAGGCGAATCGAGTTCGGAAGTCGATTGGTGCAGAAAATTCGTTTGCACATAATTTAAGCGATGTTGGTCAGATGTTACAGGAACTCGAACAGATTGCCCAAATTGTCGAGCAAAGGTTAGAGAAGCATGAAACACGAGGCCGCACATTAACGTTAAAAGTCAAGTTCTCTGATTATCAGCAGTTAACCCGTGGTAAGACAATGCTTGCTCCCATCAGTGGGTTGGATACGATTTTTGAATTAGCCAAAGCACTGTTTGAGTCGATTGACCTAGAAAATCGCAGTATCAGCTTCATGTGAAGGTGAATTGCTCGAAATTTAGTCCAGGGCAGCGATTGGATTTTAAAAATGATTTCGAGTCAACTGTAACAAGATAGCCTCAAGACTTTGTGGTGCATGGTTCGTGGTGCGTTGGTGTTCTTGAAAATTTCGTTGATGTATTTCGTGGCTTTTGCGTAATTCAAGCAGTACATTGTCCAAAATTGCGCTAGAAATACTTATGTACTAAGTTCTTAAAGAAACTTCGGATCTAAAAATGTGGTATATTAAGTTTTAGAAGCGTAAACCATTTTAATAACTTGATAGTTGCTGCTGAAATTCATGCAGAGATACGGGTTTGGTCTTGAACTAGTGAAATCTTATGCGAACGAGCGAACAAATCAAGGCAGAAATCAAAGAAAAATTTGGTTTTGTACCACCCTTCTTTGAATCGGCAGAAGAGAACATACAGGTATTGGAAAACCTTTGGCAACAAACTGTTTGCGCCTATGTAAACAATCCGTTGTCGTTAGTATTCAAAGAGAAACTCTCTGCGTATCTATCACGTTACTGTGCTATGCCTTACTGCATGATTTGCCATAGTTGTTCGTTATATTCTCTTGGGGTAGAAGCATCAAAGGTTTTAGAGATGATTGGCTCACCGCCTCCGGCAGAAACAGATATTGAAATACACCTTTGTCTACTAAGGAATTCAATTAATGAGTTAATGGACTTATCTTCTTTAAGTCCAATAGTTGAAGAAAGTCTACTCTATTGTTCAATTTATATGTTCCTTGAACCAGAGCAGTCTCAATACTGCCGGAGTGAACTGCGGCTTCTGCTTGGGAGCGTAAATTATCAGCATCTAGTGACGTTTGCTGGCTATGTAAAAATGTGTCATGTGTGGGTAGAAAGTCACCCGGAAGTGAATTACCAAACAGACAAACGAGCTATTGAGCATTTGGAGAAACTAGTACAAGGAGAGCCAGGTTTAAGTGATTTTTTTAGCAACTACATCAATAAAGTTAGGCATGAACGTGAGAAGAGAGCAGAACAAGTAGCTCAAAAAGCCAAGTACCAGCGTATTCAAGAAGCATTGCAACAAGTCAATGGTGAATTAGAAGAAAAAGTTAAGCAGCCAACTGCCGAGTTATCAGATTTTAATATGTTATTAAAACAAGAAATTGATAAGCGTCAGCAGGCAGAAGCACAATTACTTCATGTAGTTTTTCATGACTCATTAACAGGTTTACCGAACCGAACCTTATTTATACAAAGACTAGAGCAGGGTATCGAGCGAGTCAAAAAGCAGCCAAGCGTAGGACTTGCCCTACTATATCTAGATTTAGATCGTTTTGGGGTGGTTAACAATAGTTTAGGATACACGAGTGGAGATCAATTACTAATTGCTTTTGCTCGGCGGCTTGAAATCTGTGTTAGGTCTCAAGATATATTTGCGCGTTTAGAAGCAGATGAGTTTGGTATTTTACTAGAAGATATTCAGGCTCTTAGTGATGTGATTGGTTTTGCTCAACTGCTGCAAGAAAAGTTAAAGATGCCTTTTTATTTAGGTTCCCAAGAGGTATTTATAAGTGCAAGTATTGGCATTGCCTCAACTACGGTAGGGTATGAACAGGCACAGATCCTTGTGGGCAATGCTAATATTGCAATGCATCGTGCCAAGAGTTTAGGTAAAGCGAGTTACAAGGTGTTTGACACACCCATGTTCATGGAAACTAACAAGCTATTGCAGTTAGAGTCCGACTTGGAACGTGCTGTTGAGAACCAAGAATTCCGACTTGCTTACCAACCCATTGTTTCACTCTCAACCAATAATCTTATTGGCTTCGAGGCATTAATCCGATGGCAACATCCACGAAGAGGTCTTGTATTTCCAGGGGAGTTTATTTCAGTAGCAGAAGAAACAGGAATGATTGTAGACATCAGCTACTGGGTACTTCGAGAGGCTTGCCGCCAATTATATGTATGGCAACAGAAGTTTTTGAATGACCAGTTGGCAATTAGTGTTAATATTTCTAGCAAACAACTTTCGCAATCAAATCTCAATCAAGAAATTCGCCAGATTTTAGAGGAAACGAACTTAGACGCACGCAACTTGAAGCTGGAGCTTACTGAAACCACGATCGTCGAAAATAGTCAATCTACAATAGAAAAGCTTTGGCAATTAAAAGAAATGGGAGTGCAATTGCATGTAGATGATTTTGGAACAGGCTATTCCTCGTTAAGCTACCTGCATCATTTCCCCATAAGTGTGTTGAAAATTGATCGCTCGTTTATCAATCGGATAGATACTAATAGCAAAAATGCAGAAATTGTGTCCACAATTATCACCCTAGCCCATAATCTTGGCATAGACGTAACAGCCGAAGGAATAGAAACACTAGAGCAATTGGAGCTACTTCAGAAATTGCAATGCAAATATGGTCAGGGATATTTATTCTCGAAACCAGTTAAAGCTTCTGCTGTAAAAAGCAAGCTGAGACCATTTCTGCATGAAGATAGGTCATATAGATGGGTGCATTGAGTAATTTAGTGATGAGTTGTCCGTAAAGGGGTAGTGATAAATATGTAGTGAAATCTGATATTTTCTAACTCAATTATTCGTTTGTAGCTATTAAAATTTTAATTATATTTAACTAACTAATTGAAAAT
This sequence comes from Nostoc punctiforme PCC 73102, assembly GCF_000020025.1. Lineage (GTDB taxonomy): Bacteria > Cyanobacteriota > Cyanobacteriia > Cyanobacteriales > Nostocaceae > Nostoc > Nostoc punctiforme. The sequence goes on from NC_010631.1 coordinate 192,831, forward strand.
TCTCTAAATATAGAGTTTTTAAATATATAATTTAGCTAGAACGTGTTACATATTATATGTAATAAAGTCCCAGTGTTTTTAAATTCAACTATTTCAGCGTTGATGTCAGTCTCCACACCTACTTGCCCCAATTGTGGTTCTCAACACACTGTCAAAAATGGGAAGATTCATAATCAAAAACCAAAATATCAGTGTCAAAACTGTAAAAGACAGTTTATAGAAAATCCCACCAATAAAGTTATTAACAAAGATACTATAGAACTGATTGATAGACTTTTACTTGAGAAAATACCTCTAGTAGGTATTGCTCGTGCTGCTCGTGTTTCAGAGACTTGGTTGCAAAAATATGTGAATAATAAATATACCCAGATTCCTACTCATGTAGATGTTTCAGCCAAACCAAGAGGTAAATTGATTATTGAATGTGATGAGGCTTGGTCATTTGTAGGTCATAAGAATAACAAGCAATGGATTTGGTTAGCTTTGGATAAAAACACTAGAGAAATAGTTGGAGTTTACATAGGCGATGCCTACGGCGGCAAGCTACGCAGTGAAGATGGAGCCAGGGGATTATGGAATTCTCTACCACCAGTTTATCGCGGAGCCGGAGACGCTCCGCCTCCGGTCAATGTGCTGTTTGCTATACAGATTTTTGGGCGGCTTACGCACAAGTTATTCCTAGCAAACGTCATCAGGCAGTAGGGAATATTGTGGCAAGACTAACCATATTGAACGCTTTAATAATACAATGCGTCAAAGAATTTCTCGTTTGGTTAGAAAGACTTTATCCTTCTCTAAAAAGTTAGATAATCATATTGGCGCTATTTGGTATTTTATTCATCATTATAATTCTTGCTGTTGCGCCTAAATTTATTATCAATACATATTTACCACTACCTATTTAACTTTATTCGAATATATTTATGCTGAAGCGAAACTTTTATAAGATTTTCAATACTTAATGTCTTGCACCTTGATTGCGAGGCTGTGGCTGATACGCCAACTATTCTGAATGTTAAGCTCTAAGCCGACTTGACCTTTTGACTGATAGGAATTTCAATTTGAAACTCGGAGCCTTCTCCCAGAACTGATAAACATTTAAATTTTCCTTGATGCTGATCCACTACAATTTGGTAGCTAATTGATAATCCTAGTCCTGTACCATCCCCTACTGGTTTAGTCGTGAAAAAGGGGTCAAAAACTCGTGTTCTGATACTTTCTGTTATTCCTGGGCCATTATCTTTAAAGCAAATTCTCACACAGTTATTTTCTATTAATTCAGTGCAAATAGTGATTGTACTAAAATTAGTTTCTAACTGCTCTTTTAAAATATTATTATATTTTTGATTCAAGGCATACATAGAATTATCTAAAATGTTCATAAATACTTGATTTAATTGTCCGGCATAACATTCAACTGGGGGTAATTCACCATATTGTTTGACAATTTCAATGGCTAATTGCTTATATTTAGCTTTGAAACAACTCTGTGAAAACAGAAGAGTGCTATCGATTCCCTCGTGAATATTAACCAATTTCATCTCGGCTTCATCAAGCCGGGAAAAATTTCTTAAAGCTAGCACTATTTCACGGATGCGGTTAGCACCTACTTTCATTGACATTAGCGTTTTGGGTAAATCATCATAAATATAATCTAGGTCAATTTCTTCTATCCACTCAGAGATTTCTATATCTGTACCTCTGTAGTCTTGCCGATAAAGATTGATTAATGAAAGTAAATTGGTCACATATTCATCAACATGGGTGAGGTTCCCAAAGATAAAATTGACAGGGTTATTAATTTCGTGAGCAACACCTGCCACTAATTTACCAAGAGAAGACATTTTTTCCGCTTGAACTAATTGAGATTGGGTATGCTGCAACGACTGTAAAGCTTTACTGAGGTCTTGAGTTCTTTCCTCAACCCGGCTTTCTAAGGTTTCACGAGCTAAGTTGAGTTCATGGGTGTATTCTGCTATGCGTTGAATGAGCTTATTGAAAGAGTTAGCTAAAACTCCTATTTCATCTGCGGTCATTACTGGAGCTAAGATATCAAACTTTAATTCTTCAGTTGTTCGCTGGGCAACATTAGTTACAGCTTTGATTGGGGCAGTAAGTAGACGACTTGTGTAAATTGCCAAAGTTGTAGCAATTATTATTGATAAAATAATACTAATACTAATCAGCCAGAATCTAGCTTTTAAGACATTTTGTAAATGAATTTCTGCATTTTTATTATCTTGATAAGAAGCAGAGATAACTTGAGTTAGATCATCATCTATCATATCGTATTTAAGTGCTATACGGCTAGTAGAAAAGTTTGATAAAAGTTTTTGCGTTGCTTGTATATCTTTTAATTTCACATCTTCAGAGAGAATTTTTTCTACTAGCGTATTTACTTGTTGAATATATACATTTGGGATAGTAGAGTAAGTTTTCAAAAAGCTGGGTATACCTTCAGCATGGTTTTCCTGCTGATAATTTTTAGTATTTATATAAGACTCAAGATCAGACCAGGCTTTTTTGATTTCAATAGCATAACTAGAAAAGTTAGAATACTCCTTCTTCAAAAGTTCAGGTTGATTAACTAAATAGATAAATTGTTGTTGGGATGTCCTTGCCTGTAGTACAGTAGCTTGCAAGCGGTAGAGCAGGCTAATTTCATATTGAGCATTACCTTTTTCCTGTTGTGCTGGAGTTTGGTAAAAATCTCCAATGATTAGTCCAGTAACTGTACCCACAATAGCAATACTGAGGCTAAGTGCATATCCATAAGAAATTTTCTGACCAATACTAAGATTGTGAGTTACTTTCGCAAGCAAACGATGAGGCAGTGTTATGAAATCATTCATAATTATGAAGAATTTGGTTGATATTTCCTTATACCTTGATGTAGCTTTGGCTCCTTAAGATTAATGGATAGTAACTCTTGTAAAAGTTCCTAACAGTTTTTCAGCATTAATACGTGTTAAGGTTTGTCACACTACTAGTTGCTTAATCAGTTATTCTAATAAGTATAGGTATAAAAAAGGTAAAACTGCTACATAAATTATATTGAAAAATAATACTTTTACAATACCTTCGCCAATTTACGAAGCTGAGTTGATATATTAACGTCCTGTTCTCAAAGGTTTGGCAAAAACAATAAGCCCTAAAAATTCCTTTAAGGTATTCCCAGCAGTATCAAGGGTTTGATCTGACAAGCCACCCTGTCAGCTAAACCCTTATCTATGAGTTGTTTTGCCGTTTTTGCCAAAATTTTTGTAGGCTATTATTTTGGTAAAGGTATTGTTTTAGTGAGCTAATATAATCACAGAAATACCGAAATTTTCAAGGAGTTGATAAAAACTATTAATCTCAACTGTAAATTTACTGAATTCTGCCTAATTTCATAAATGTTCTTAAATTATTTGGATATTATTTGGCATCTTTTGATCTGGCAAAGGACAGGAAATCTTCAATACACTACACTAATCACAAACCTATAGAGACAATTAGCGTCCTCCACTACGTAAACAAACGCAGTGCCATTGGCGTTCGTTTTGGTGTCGCAGACAAGCCTCTAGTACCGAATCTCCGGCTTGTTAAGCCTAAAAGTAGGTAGTGCACGGGTTGCAGAGGGGCTATTGAGGTTCTTGAGGTGGAGGGGATGGGGAAGTAGAGGAGCTCTTGAGGCTCTTAAAGCAAGAAACTATTAATCAAAAACTCTTTCCTGCAATTCTCCCCCTGCTCAAGAACTGCTGCCTCGACCATTTACCTTTACAAGCGTGCCATTCCCTCTAGTACCACTTCTCTACGAGACGCTGCATGAACGTGGAAGCAAGCGTTAGCGTTAGCATTTCCATTGGCATAGCCTCTTACGAGTGGGAGAAGGAGAAGATAAGGCGATCGCGGATTGTCTTACTGACTTTTCCCGCTATCTCGTTGATTGAGCGTAGACGCTTTGTGGTGAAGCAGTTCAAGGAGATAGCGGGAAAAGTCGAGTTGAAACTGCTTCACCCGGAGGGCAAGTCATAGACATTGCTTACTGATGGTAACACGGTTCGGATAAGCATTTTTCACTTTCCTTGTAGTCTGGGGAATGGGGTTTCGGGTAAAGTGTAAAAAATATATTCAAAACCTTTCTTCTTGTAACTGAATTGTATTGCCTTGCCAGGGATAAGGAATTGGGTAGAAAGTAAACAGATTACTTCGGAAGCTTACTGCCCCTGAGCAGACAGCACCTTGCGAAAAACGATCTTGTCGAAGAAATATTAAACTGATTTTTGGGTTAATTAGCAATTGCTTGGCTTGAATTGGGAATTCTAAGGCCGGGTGAAAATAATTTCTAGTACAAATGGTTTTTAAACTTCGCTTGATTGCAATGAGCATTCTGCTCTTTGTCAGATTTACTTGATCAGCAAACCGTTAAAAAAGTCCCTGTTAAGGGAAAACTAAAAGTCAGATCATATTTTGATTACATCAAAATAGGCATTTCTTATTAAATCTGGCAAAAAGCTAGATATTAAGTGATTTTTTGGAGGAATTAGCAATTCAAAGCCCAGCTTCTGGCTTGAGTGGAGTAATGTTCGCTGTGAAAATATCCTGAGAAGGACTGAATTTTTGGCAGGGGAGATAACCGTATTTTTACTATTACTCTCAACAGTAATTAATTAGCAAAATAATAAATACATAAATCTCTAAAAATACTCAAATATTTAATTGTACTCAAGTATGGAATTCCTCACAAACCAAGTAAGCCAAACTCAAGAAATATTATTGCATCGGATTGCCAGCCGTATTCGACAGTCTTTAGAACTACAAGAAATTTTATCAGCGACGGTTGCAGAAGTGCGCTCATTTTTAGGCACAGATCGCATCAAAATTTATCAGTTTCAAGCGGATGGTCATGGGTTAGTAATTGCTGAATCGATTCAAGAAGATCGTTTACCACCGCTTTTAGGATTAAACTTTCCCGCAGATGACATACCACCTTATGCGCGCGAACTGTTTGTGCGAGCGCGTCAGCGATGTATTGTTGATCTAACAACACAAGAAATTGGGATTAGTCCTCTGGATTGCCCAGAAACAGGTAAACCATTAGAGCAGCAAGATATTCGCTATCGTCCGGTAGATCCTTGCCATCTGGAATATCTGACAGCGATGGGAGTCAAGTCTTCAGTTGTAGTCCCGATTGTTTTAAAAAATCAAGAAACAGGGAAAGACTCATCACCTAATGTGATGGAATCATCTCAATTGTGGGGATTATTAGTATCGCACCATTCCCAAGCGCGAGTCGTGACACAGCAGGAATTATTGTTAATTCAGTCGGTGGTAGATCAAGTAGCAATCGCCATATCGCAATCGATTTTACTGACTCAAGTACGAGAACAAGCCCGTCAAGAAGCAATTATTAACAAAGTTACTGAGCAATTACATAGTACGCCTGTTGCTCAGTTGCAAACTGCCTTGGAAGAAACAGTAGCTGCGTTTAATGGTTCTGGAGGACGACTCTATTTACTACCAGACGACGAACAAACAGCAAAACTCTATACTTTTGGGTTACAGCCTAATCAACTAGATATTGGGCAAGAGCAAACACCAAGCCCTTTGACTCAAGAGCTATCGCTGGTAGATCGGGCATGGGTTTCACCGATGGAAAGAAATAACGAAGTTTTACTCTTAGCAAACTTAAGAGAAGGTTCTGATGTCTTGAGGAAGGGTAGACCTATTGAGGAGCATCGATTATGGCAGAAATATCTGTTTGCAAGTATCTGCCCTCCTGAGAATCTAGAAAACCCCAGTCATAAATCATGGTCAGTGAATTGGATGAGGGCGATTTACGCTTTAACTCCTCCAGTTAACGAACTTAGTTATGACTCGAATTTATGGGCGATTGCGGATCTTTATAAAGAACCGTTATTACGCTCAGTTGCTCCCTGCTTTCAAACAACGCAAGTTCGGGGTTTATTAATTGTACCGCTACAGCACGGTAGTACAATTGTTGGCTGCTTAACTATCTTTCGAGATGAGGTCGATATTGAAACGATTTGGGCAGGCTGTGTGGATACTGATTCTCGTCAACTGATGCCGCGTCAGTCCTTTGCTGCATGGCGAGAACTGAGAACTGGGCAAGCACAGCAGTGGTCTGAGTCGGAAATCAAATTGGCTCAAGCTTTAGGTGAACGCTTTGCCACAGCAGTCAAGCAGCATCGACTTTACGAACAAGTGCAAGCTTTGAATGCCAATCTAGAGCAGCAAGTACGAGATCGGACTTTAGAACTGCAACAGACTAATACCGATTTGCAACACTCAACAATTGAGCTACAGCGTTCAGTTGAACGTCAGCAAGCCCTGGCGCGGATTATTGCTAATATGCGTCAGTCACTCGATGTGACGACTATTTTCCGCACCACCACTCAAGAAGTTTGCCAATTGCTAGAGTGCGATCGCTTAAGTGTCTATCGCTTTAATGCTGACTGGGGAGGTGAATTTGTCGGTGATTATGAAACGGCAAATCCGCGATGGGGACGAAGTATCAAGCTTGGCGTAGGTATGGTATGGGATGATACGTACTTACAGGAAACTCAAGGTGGACGCTATCGTAATAATGAAACTTTTGTCGTTGATGATATACACAGCCAAGGATTTACCCAGTGCCACATTGAGATACTAGAACAATTTCATGTTCAAGCTTTCATGATTGCACCAATTTTTGTCGGGCAAGAACTATGGGGCTTATTAGGAGCATATCAACATTCCAGCACGCGGCATTGGCAAGCTTCAGAAATTGAGTTTTTTACACAAATAGCAACGCAATTGGGAGTGGCATTACAACAAGCCGAATACTTAGAGCAAGTACGAGCGCAAACCAGAAAGTTAGCCCTTGTAGCAGAGCAGCAGCAAACTTTAGCCAGTGTAATTACCAAAATTCGGGAATCGCTAGACTTGAATGCGATTTTTGAAACTACCACTCAAGAACTCCGTCGAGTACTCAATTGCGATCGGGTTGTGATTTTCCGTTTTTATTCCGAATCTAATTATGATGGCGGCGAAGTGATTGCAGAAGATGTTGCAGAGCGTTTCTTATCGACATTAACAGCGAAAGTATACGATCGCTGTTTAGGACAGGAGCATATAGAAAAGTTCTGCCAAGGCTACGTTCATGCCGTGACCGATATTTATAACAGTGAGTTAAATGAGTGTTATGTTTCAATGCTATCTCGTTTCCAAGTTAGAGCGAATTTAGTCATTCCGATGCTCAAGCAAGGGCAGCTATGGGGATTATTAGGTATTCATCAATGTCAAAAATCTCGTGAGTGGCAAGATTCAGAAATCGAATTTGTTCGTCAAATTGCGGCTCAGTTAGGAGTAGCTTTGCAACATGTGGTACTGCTTAACCAGACACAGCAACAAGCGATACAACTTGCTCAGGCACTAGAGCATTTGCAGCAAACTCAAGCTCATCTACTTCATTCTGAAAAAATGTCTTCTTTGGGATTATTAGTAGCAGGAGTTGCCCATGAAATTAATAATCCAGTTAACTTTATCTCTGGCAATCTCAGTCATCTTCATGAATATACGCAAAGCTTAATTAAGATGTTAAATATCTATCAGCAGATATATCCTCAACCTCATCCAGAAATTGAAAAACAAGCAATTTTATCAGACTTAGAATTTATTGCCGAAGATTTGCCGAAACTGTTTTCTTCGCTGAAAATAGGGGCCGAACGAATTGGTGAAATTGTTCTTTCCTTACGAAATTTCTCGCGGCTTGACCAAGCTCAGGTAAAACCTGTGGATATTCATGAGGGACTCGACAGCACTTTATTAATATTGCAGCATCGTCTGAAAGCTAATTCGTTACATTTAGGGATTGAGATTGTCAAACAGTATGCCTCTTTACCGTTGATAGAATGTTTTGCTGGACAACTTAACCAAGTATTTATGAACTTGTTAGCAAATGCGATCGATGCAGTGGAAGAGCCCTGTCGTCAGCCTGCTAAGTCGGATAAAGACAAACACTATCCCCGAATTACTATCAAAACACAACTTATAGCAAATGATTGGGTTCAAATCTACATCAAAGATAACGGAGTTGGCATGACAAAGGCAGTACAGGCGAAGTTATTTGATCCGTTTTTTACCACAAAGCCTGTTGGTCAAGGTACAGGTTTGGGACTCTCAATTAGCTACCAAATTGTAGAAAAGCACGGAGGGAAATTACAGTGCCTGTCCCAACCTGGTGAAGGGGCACAGTTTGTGATTGAAATTCCAATTAAACAATCCGAAAGGGAACTAGCAAACGTACTTATTGATAAAAAAGAAAGTGACACTGATAACTCTTAAGTTTCTTTGACTAGCTATCTGTGAAAGGTTGCAATGCCTTTCGGTCAACATATCTCTTCCTTGAGGCACTTTATGGTTAAATACTTCCACCAAAAATAGAAATAATCTAGCTTTTCGTTTGGGTTAATCATATACCTTTATATTCTCAAAAAGGATTGTCCAGAAGCTAATAAATTTCTTGCCTGTTCTTGATCCAAAGGCTTTGAAAATAAGTATCCTTGTGCTTGTTGGCATTGCAGCAATTGAAGTTGCGCTAATTGGTTAATTGTTTCTACCCCTTCTGCAACGACACTCATTCCTAAGTTATCAGCTAAAGTAACAATAGCTCGAACAATAGCGAATTGTTCAGTATCGCTATCAATGCGATTGACAAAGGAGCGGTCAATCTTGAGAACATCAATCGGAAAATTATGCAAATAAGCCAGAGATGAATAACCTGTCCCAAAATCATCAATACATAATTGCAATCCAAAAGCCTTAAGCTGTTTAAGGATGGAGGTAGCCTTTTGAGGAGAGGCGATAATTGCAGTTTCAGTGATTTCTAGCTTTAAGTTGCTAGAGCTAAGTCCAGTATCTTGGAGAATTTGACTGATTTGTTCAATTAGATGAGGTTGAGAAAACTGTTTACCAGAAAGATTAACATTGAGGGTTAAGGGCTTGATGGCAGGAAATTGTAGTTGCCACTGCCGCAATTGCTTACAAGATTCAGTTAATACCCATTGACCAATTGGGATAATCAGTCCAGTTTCTTCTGCTACGGGAATAAACTCGGTTGGAGAAATAAGTCCGCGTTCTGGATGCTGCCAGCGAACTAATGCTTCAAATCCTGTAATTTTTCCTGTTTTTATACAAATAATTGGCTGGTAGAAAATGCATAACTCCTGTCGTTCAACAGCCCAGCGCAAGTCAGTTTCTAACTGCAACAGCTCTACTGCCCGATCGTACATAGTGGTATCGAAAACTATATGTCCAGCTTGACTCTGTTCTTTAGCGCGGTAAAGGGCAGTGTCAGCATCTCGAAGTAAATCTGCGGGTTGAACGTATTTGTTTGTACCTAAAGCGATGCCAATGCTAGCAGTCATAAATACTTCATACCCGCACAAGTTAAAAGGCGGCTTTAATGCCTGATGTATATGTTTTGCGATGTCGGTGGCATCTTCAATAGTTTGAATATGGGAGAGCAAAATGGTAAACTCGTCTCCACCTAAGCGAGCAACAGTATCGTCAGGCTGCAAACATTGTTGTAAACGTTGAGCAAGCGTTACCAATAATTGGTCGCCAACTAAGTGCCCTAAACTATCATTGACGACTTTGAAACGGTCAAGGTCAAGGAACAACACAGCAAACAAATCATCTGGATTATGTTTCATCTGTGCAATTGCTTGTTCTAGCCTGTCTATAAATAAAATTCGATTGGGTAGTCCAGTCAGAGCATCATAAAAAGCATTGTGAACTAACTTTTCTTCAAGAAGTTTACGTTCAGTAATATCTGTTGCAATCCCATCTATACGAATCGGCAGACCAGAAGCGTTATAAATTAGATGGCTACGGTTTAATAGCCAGCGTACCTGCCCATCAGGTCTAACAATTCGGTATTCTAATTCTTGCTTCTCAGTTAAGAATAATGGTTGAATGGCAGCATGAACTTGTTGCTGATCTTCTGGGTGAATGACTTCGAACCAAAGATTAGAGTTCTCAAAAAATTCTGATACAGAATAACCATAAACTTTCAGAGCCGCAGGATTGAGATAAAGAGTTTCAAAAGTATCAGCAGAAATTGACCAAATTACGTCTTCAAGAGAACATAGAATTCCATCTAAACGTTGTTTGCTTTCTTGCAGTGCAGCTTCTGCTAGTTTGCGGTCAGTGATGTTAGTAACCATCCCCAAGGCCCCAGCATAATTTCCCTGGTCGTCTAATAACGGGGCACAAGAAATGATTGCCCAGAGGTCAGAACCGTCCTGACAGCGAAATTTAAAATCATGCGCTTCTTGAATACCCTGATAACGTCGTGAAAGGCAAGAATTAGCAATCTCCAACCCTTCAGAATCCATAAAAGAGAACAGTGTTGCACCCAGCATCTCTTCAATGGTGTAGCCCAACATTGTTGCCATCTGTTGGTTGACAAAGGTAGTGCAGTTGTCTTTATCGAGTAACCAAATTCCTTCAGTTGCTGTTTGTACAATGCGGCGATACTGTTCTTCTTGCTTTCCTAATGCTTCAAGGGCTTGTAAATGGTGAGTAATATCAGTCTGGATACCAATAAAGTTAGTCAAATAACCGGAATTGTCAAACACAGGAGCTAAGTAAAGTTCATTCCAAAACAGAAAATTATCCTTGCGGTAATTCCGTAAAATAACATGGCATTCTCTTTGTTCTTGAATGGCACTACGTAATTCCTGGAGGGCTACTTGCTCTAAGTCGTTTCCTTGCAAAAAACGACAGTTACGCCCAATGACTTCACTGGCACAGTACCCTGTAATCAATTCGAAGGCTGGGTTGACATAAATGATCGGATTATCTGGTTGATTGGGATCTGTCAAAATAATGCCATTACTACTAGCAGCAATCGCACGTTCCATTAGATGTAAATCTACTTCTGGCTCCTGTAAGGGTGAGATTTTTTCAACTGATTGAACGTTCGGATTATTTGTAGTGCTTACAATAGAAAGGTTCACATCTACCAAATTGCATCGGCTGTATGTGAAGTCAATGGGATCTGCTATCTCTTGTACAGCAGCTGTTAATGAAAAATCCTCATGCTGGGTTTTTAAATGCTCATTTAAATGCTCAGTACTATTCATAAATATGAATAGTGCTGCTAGTTTGTCTTCGTACTTAACAACCTTAGCTGAAATTTCCGCCTTAAAAATATCACCATTGGCTTTTTTCACTTCCACGGCACAATTTTTGATGAGGTTGCCACTTTTAAGGTTATTAACTAATTTAGCCCATAAAGTTGGCTGGTCATAAAAACTAGGGATGATTTTGTCGAATCTTTGACTTGGCTCAATTTCTAAAAAAGACGCTAATAATTCGTTTTTAAAGAGAACTTGCTGGCTTTCCAGGCATACAATCCCAATCGGGAATGGGCTAAGTTCTGTTAACGAATAAAGTATCTGCTGCCAGTCTATTTTTGGTTGATTATCTAATTCTTTCACCTTTGGCAATGAATTTCTGTTGGGATAGTTGCACCCAGTGAGGTATTCCTCATTTAAAAAAATCGACTTTTCAGTGAGATTATTTTGCGTCTGCTGATTTTGGTACACATTAAAGTTAATAAAGGTTTTCGATTTTTTTTATAAATTGGCAAATTAGCCTAATCCTATATTTGACATTTTTAATAAGCTGTAACACAGCGCTCATAAAACTCTTTAAATAGGAAAAAGCAGATAATTTTATTTTGCTAGTTAATGTTAAAAGTAGGTATTTTCTTAAAATACTCAGTGATTTCTCAAAACATAAATGTTTAGCATCTATTACAGATACCTAAAGAGGAGATAGTGTTTTAGGCTAAAATGCCCAGAAATTGGGACTTTTAAACATCCGTTGTAAAGTTTTTTGACTATTTTTAATTTACCCCTTTAGATAGGTGAAATTAAGTATTTTACTAAATCTTTATCTAAATATAATATTGCTTAATATTATTAGTGGTTGCTAGTAGTCAAGCCATTTAGAAGATATAACTTGTATTACTTCCCCATCTGCCTGTTTCATAAAACGGCAAAGATAGGGATGAAACCAATACCTTTCGGTTAAAACATCTCTTTGTTGAGAAAGCTCTTGTGCTTGCCTTTTAAGGAGAGGAGACGTTACGCAAACACGAGTAGATTTCTTATCTAAACCGTATTGCTGACCGATACCATTACTTAATTGCGTTTGTGTAGGGTTATTTTGTCTACAATTTGTGGGCATTTGATTAGCTGCTGCAACTTCACCACTCCATAACTCTGGCAGATCACGCAGTATCACCCCCTGCCCGACGATGTGGCGATGGCAAAAGTCTTCGGCTTTTTCACGCGCAGCACAGCGTAATATCTGCGTCTGAGTTGCGCTGCTTTCTTACCCAAAGATCAATCAATTGCCGCCTGTGACTCAAGAATCAGCAGAAACTGGCGCTTGTACTCTCTTTTCAGCTTCAGCATCCTGGGCAGAGGCTTTCCACCACTTGAGCAGTTCTGGAGTTGGGGCAAAGAGAGGCAGGTGCAAACCCAGCCAATTGTGTGGAGGATAAAGCGAGATGGAGATCCCCTCACCTCGGATTTCGCCACGGTAACATGAGGTATAAATCATGACTGCACACGATCCAAATCGTAATCAGTTACCCGTGCAATGGAATCTCTTGAACCAAAAACCTCGTCACCTTTTTCCGATATAGCAGGTGACATCCATTCGATACTGTAAAACCAGCAATCGTTAATCAGTTGAATGCCCTGGACAATATGAATCGGTGGCCCATCTCCATGAAAGCGGAACTCGACCAACTCACCCAGCCGGAAAACAGGTTTTTCTTTAGTAACCGATTGTAAATTACCAGTTCCGATAAGTTCATTAGCCGAAACAGTAATATTGTCACCACTAGTAACGATTTCATATTTCCAGCCTTGTTCTGACCATTCGATACCGCAGCAATAACCGAATGCTTTGGCAGACTTAACATACACTCGCTCTAACAGACTGACAAGTAGAGGCGGAATTCGTTGACCCCAAGGTGGGGAGATGTACCAGCACTGTTCTAAGTTTTGGACAAGGTTAGTCATACAATTGAAGCTTTTAAAATACTTTGTACTGATGTGAATAATTGAGTAGCGAACAAAGCAGGCACAGAATACCCGATGATTGACCCAGCCGTTGCAACTTCCGGCGGGAATTCGTACCAGCTAGGGAAACCTTGTAACTTCGCAGCTCCCGCAATAGACAAGGATTTGACCGTACCACCAGGCAACCAGATATCAGCGAATTTGCTTCGGTTGCATCCCTTGTGGTCGGTGAAATGCGATCTCAAAATGGTGTTGGCAGGCAAATGTCCCGCCTTGTATTTAAGTAATTTGCGCCCCCCAACCCGTTCAATCAAAAGCGGTGTGGGTTCATTGATTGCTAGAAATTGTTCTACGGCTTGCTGCTGTTTGGGCAGAAGTTGCGAGTCGTTCATCGTGGGGATAAGATGAGCGATCGCCCCATACCAACCACAAGGTGTAGCTCCTGAAGGTAGGGCAACGTGAAAACCCTTGCTTGCAATCAGGACTAACCGCCGCCGCGCCTGGGGTAGCCCAAAGTCAGCCATATTGACCACGCTGTAATCGACCGAGTACCCCTCAAGTTCCAAAGCTAACAGGATAATACTGAAACTTTGACTGTTCTGATAGCGCGGGACATTCTCTAGCGTAAACACCCGTGGCTGCAATTGTCGGATGGCTTCTGCTACAGCGATCGCTGCACTTAGATCGTCAGCCGTTTCAACACCCTTGCCTGCTTTGGCAGTGTGGGCTTGACTGAAATTAGCGCACACCGGGGAGGCATGGAGATAGTCAGGACGGCGAGGAAAACCTATGAATCCTAACCGTGCTACTTCTTGCACTGTTAGCTGGACGATTCTACAGCCATACTCGCTAAAGTTGTGGTGATGGTTGAGAGCGATCGCCCTGCTCAAGTCTGGTTTTGTGGGGTCGAATTCCACCGCAATGACTGGGCGAATACCACTATTGACCATCCCAGCCTCAATTCCACCGCCGCCAGCAAATAATACTACGGCGATCGGTGCATCATTTGGAAGTATTGGTTTTAATTTTGTGTTATCAAAATTTTTGCAGACATGTAAAATTTTTGGAGAATACTTTTTGGTTTTCGCTTTTTTGATAAAAGCGATGATATCTTCTCTTGCCGCTCCCTGTTGTTGCAAAGAGCGAATCATGGTAACAGCAGCACAAGGAATTGAGCCAATGCTTCGCCCTTTCCATAGCCCTTCCACTTTCTCTTCCCAGTTGTAAGCCCATCGCCAACTTTGAGGATTTTCTGGGTCACGCTCACCAATCACACGTGGGTAAAAAGCGGTTGACCCATTAAGTAGCTTTTTCTTTTCTATGTACTGATAGAGGCATCCTTGGCTACGGAGTTGTTGACCTTTAAGGTCGTCCTCTAAGAATTTTTCGGGTATTGCAGTTGACATAAACATTACTGGTTCAAATTAACCAGAAGTGCATAAAGACTGTTGCTGTTTGTGGTCATATCTGGTTGTGAGCGATCGCTTCTCTGACCAAATCATCAGGTACTTCAAAAATTCCCAACCGCCCAATGTAAGGAATCGGTGTAATCTCGCGTGGATTCTCCAGCTTCCAGTGGTATTGCTCAGGCATCCCCCAGCCAGATGCAATTTGTGAGAATCGGCAATCAACTATTGTGACTATGCCGATAATTTGCCCGCGACGTAGAGAGATTAATTCTGGGATTACTATCCCCATCCCTTGGCAAAATTCTCTCGCTGACTGGTACTCTTTTTTGGTGCAAGTTTTGGCTGCGTGAATCAGAATGTCGCCGCGATAATGAATAGGTCAGCCTCGGTTTTCAATATCCTTTAGAGCAAAAATAATTGCCCATGCCCAAGGCTGCCTGACTGAAAGTGCTTTCATGGGTTTTAAAACTCCAGCAATTGAATGTATGCGTCTAATGCCGCGATCGCTGGATGTGGATGTGGCTGTGAACGCAGTCCGTTGCAGATTGTGGCGATAGTCCCAAGTTCTGTAAAGCTGAAGCTGATACTGGAATGTCGAGCCGCGCAGTGTTGAATAATCGTCAGTAACACAAAATTCAACAATTGAATTGTAAGATCACGTTGATTGGCTAAATGTGTTTCTAAGTTCTCAGTAATAATTTGGCGACTAGCAGTAAGAGAATTGCACTTTTCAACATCTGGTAAAATTCGGAGCTTGAACTTGTAATCGCGCTCAGTAGATAAACATTCATCAGGGGCAAGAATTGCCCATTTATGAAAGAGTTGTTGGATAGTTGTACTCATAAAGTCTGTAGTTGTGAGTTTCTGCGAGAATAGAAAGAGAAAGGAGGGATTATGACAAACGCTTTTCCACCAGAAGATAGCAGTGTAAGGTTTGATAATATTGATACTCGTCTAGAAGAGATAGGTGACGAACTGGAAATGCTATAGGACAGTACAAAATGCTAACAGGCAGGAAACACGGGGAAATTCGCAAACCATTGCAAGGTTAGAGCGTACCATTAGAGAACTGGCTGACATTGCACGCCTCCATCAGGAAGGATTACGCGCTGCTCAAAGAGATGCTGAACGCGATCATCAAGCCATAAGGCAAGTTGAACTTCAAGCTGACCGAGATCGTGAAGTATTGTTGGCTTCTCTACTCCAAGCAGAGCGCGACCGTCAAGTTTTTCAAGAGGAAATCCGCAGAATTTGGGAGTATTTACGTGACCGAAATGGCGGTAGTAGCACACCAAATTAATTAACTCCATCCCGTTTACCTCGCCAAGTTCAAAAATTTCGATGTGGATAAATCGCACAACATGGTCGCAGTGCCGAGCTTACCGTAAAGGCGGTTTTTCTCAACAATCAACTCAATAGTGCGATCGCTTGGGTCTTTTGTATAAACAGCATCGCGGTAAAGCATGATTAACTGGTCACAAACCTCAAAGATTTCACCAGAATTACGTAACAGATGACGATTGGGGCGTTTATCAGCCGTTGTTTGATTCCCTCGATTGATTTGACAGCCCAAGAAAACAGGGATTTTGTGAGACTTGGCAATATCCCGAATCTGGCGGGTAATCTTGCCGACTTCAAAAGCCATGTTCCCCCCTGATTCCAGAGGAATCTGCTGCAAGTAGTCAATAAACACAGCACCAATAGAACTATCAAATTCGGCAATGGCACGACGCACAGCAGAAGCAATCATTGTGGTTGTAGGGGAGGAATGCTCGTAAACCTTCCAAGGCAGTTCCACCATCTGTCCTATACCTTGTGCTATTTGCTCCCAGTAGCATTGAGTATTGGTTTGAATCATAGAAGCGTCTACGCCAGTGATTCGGGCCAGCATTCGGGCATTGAGTTGATTCTTATCCATTTCTGGAGTTACGTACAGAACTGGTTTTCCAAGTTTGGTCATGATTTCATAAGCGTAAGAAATCATGAAGTGAGTTTTCCCCATGTGGGATTCAGCAGCTACTACAACTAAGCTGCTGGGGTAAATCCCCCCGGTGATATTTTCGAGGTCGTACCAACCAACTTTGTCGCCTGCCATATTCCCCATCTCCAGCTTTTGAAAAAGTTCAATGCCCATGTCTTGTGCTGAGAAAACCTTGCAGCATTCATCGCTTTGATTTTGGGTAACGGTGAAAACTTCCGCCTCAGCAAGGTTTAGTACGAGTGGTAATTCCGTTTCGGTTTGGTAGGCGAGTTTGACAACTTCTGAACCGGCTCTGATTAACTGCCGTCTTCGATATTTTTCCATGACTAAGTTAGCTAAAGCATCGATGTTGACGGCGGACACAGTGCGGTCTACCAAAGTTGCTAACTTGTTTCTGCCACCAATGCGGTCGAGAAGATTGTGGTCAGCTAACCAAGCGGTAACGCTTAGTAAATCTGTGGGTTGATATGTAGCATGAAGTCGAGCTGCGGCTTGATAGATATCTTTGTGGGCACTGATGTAAAAGGCATCACTGACAAGGATATCGCTGACTCTGGTCATTGCTTCTGGGTCAAGCATAATCCCGCCTAAAATCGCTTCTTCCGCCTCAATGTTTTGAGGTGGTAAGTTGACTTGGTTTCGGTCAGGAGCAAAAGAAAGTACGTTGTTTTGATTAGAGTGCATAACTACCTCAATTTGCAATTCAAAAGGTTTACGCTCGAAGCGCTAATTTTAATTGCGCTTCAACTTCTCGCAAATTCATGGAAGATAATTTGGAGTTGCTCGAAACTTTCGGCTCATTTGCTTTAGCTTGAAGTTTCGCTTTTAGCTGGAGCATTTGTGGGCTTTTTTGATACTCCAAAGATGGCTCTTGTTTGAAAAGCTCTTGCTGACGGCGTATTTGGTCTTGTAGCAAAGCATCTTCAAGCGTGGTGCTAGTGTTTGGTCTTTTCGTCGTAGCAGTATGCAGTTGACATAGGGGCTGTTTTTCTGTTTGCAATACTGCTTGGTGATAACGCTGCATCAAATTTGTCCACCCACCCTTGTTTTTCTCCCAAGTGTTCATGACTGCAACAGCATGAGTAATTTCCTGTTGTGCCGAGAGTTTAGACTTAGTAGCTAATTCTTTTGCCAGGAAATCAACGACTATCGGGTTGAAGTTCTGGTACAAGTTATTCAGCTTTCGTTCTCCATTGCGCCAAGGTAAAACCCAGCAATTCCACTTGATTGAGTCTCTGACAAGCAGGGGCACACAATCATCACTCATAGCAGTCGGGTCTGTTAACCAGGCATCAATCAGTTCTTTCACGTTCCGGGCTGTCTTGTAGGGACAGGTTAGTTGCACCTTATTCGATTGTTCGGATTTCTCGAACGACCCTGCCGCAATAGTAGGTCTACAAGAGGGGTTATCGGTTTGTTGCAAAGTCTCGGATTTATTTAACAACGAAGTGGAAAGTTGTGGGGTTGGTTCTTCTGGAGTTAGTTCTTCAAGTTCTTCAAGTTCTGTTTGAAGGTTCAAGTCAATTTGCTCATTTTCACACACACTTTCATGGTTTGGGAGTGGGCTATTTTCAGGTGGCGCGTCCTTAAGTGGGAGTACCTTAACAGGGATATCTTTAATGGGAATACCTTCGTGGGTCAAAATTGACCCCACCCCCAATGCATTTTTGACCCCAGTAGGGGGAGCAAAATTGACCCCACCCCCCATGCATTTTTGACTGGGGTCGTTTTTAACCGGGCTTTCTTTTTTAATTTTGATTTGTTCTCGTAAGAGCAATACCTGTTTAGGCTCTACCCACTCACTTGCCGGAGCTAATGTATAAATGTTGGTAGTACCAGGACGTTCTTGTATTGTGAGCATTCCTGTAGCTAACAAAACCTTCAGGGCATTTTTGGCGGTTTTGAGAGCCATATAACAATGTTGAGCCATTTTTGGAATCGATTCAAAACAGCCCTGTCCACCTGCCCTTCTTTGTATATGGGAATAAAGCCTGAATTCCTCTGGTTCGAGTGGATAATCATCAAGAAAACTGGGGATGAATGCTCCAAAATTTGAACGGTTATGTAAGGTATTTTGATTTGATGCTAAATTCATATTTATAGACCCTGCTAGATATGCAATCTTTTTTCCCCCGCACTCCACAAGCGGGGGTTTTGCTTTATTCACGCATCCAACGGAAATTGTCTGACTTTGAGTTGTTCGGGAAATTCTTCAATTTCGCCACCCTTTTTATCGCGGGTTTTAAATCGTTGCCCCTGGAAGTCCCGCATTCGCCCCCAACTGTTTAACAAATACAGGCGTTTGCGATTGCTGGCACTGTTGGACAATAGACTTACTAATGCCGTTATCTCTTGCCCCCAATGTGTGGGCGAAATGTCAGATTAAAACGCGAGCTAACGACTTTGTTAGTTTTGGGAACTTGATGCAGATGTGTTGATTGGCAACCTGGGTGCATCACCAGTAAACTCCCGTGTTCCAGCCAAAAATCAGTAGACTTACTCCCGATAGGCTTAATCTGAAACTTCCGCATCGAACCCAAACTGATGGATGCGATTGCTGGGTTAAATCCCATTGATGCTTCACTATCGTTGTGCCACCCGATGCTATCAGAGCCACTTCTGTACTGATTGCCGATGACAATACGGAAGCTGTAGTCAGTAGCAGCAGTAATCTTATCTCGCAGTTGGGCTAGCGATGAAGTCCAAGGCAGTGGTTTAAGTAGTACGCTCTTGGAGTAGAGGTAATCACAGCCCTCGTCCCCATAAATGCATTCCAAGCGGGGAACAGGCATCGTTTTACCCAACATCCTGATTTGGTTTTGCTGCCATTGCAGTTCTTGGCAATGTTGATATAGTTCATCGGCTTCTTCTTTAAAAAGAAAATTTGGATAGTAATTGACTGGTACAGTAGAAGCAAATTCGGGAAATAAAGTTAGTTGTTGCATAATTCTCCTTTGGCTATTGCCTGTACAATCTCAAAAGCCTGTTCGGGCGATTTCGCCTGCTCAGGGTTCTTGTAAAATCCAGCGATCGCAGACTTGGGACGTACAATAATTTGTTGACCAGTAGCGCGTTTGTCCCACACAAAGCAGGAGATGGTAACGTTATCGGTAGCCCAGCGAGTACCCCGTTTATCCTTACGAAAGCAGAAGCGTGGCAAAATCAGTACAAGTGAGGGCGGATGCTGCTGTAAGAAATCAGCCCGGTCATCACAGGGTTCAAGAAAGCTGGTTAGAAGGAATGCAGCTACACCAATACGCGCTTTTTGGAAGGCATTCTTGATAATTGGTGCAGCAAAATCCGAATATGGTGGATTAGTACAAATCCAATCGCAATCGGGGAATTTAGCCCAGGACTCGGATAGTGTTGCGTCATAGTGATAATCTGCTTCTTTGTTGGGGTCAACATCGTTAGTCCAGATTCTTTGGGTGTCTGGCCATACTCGGAGTAAAGATGCGATCGCTCCATGCCCCACACACGGCTCACCAATAGCACCGGATAACCTAACGTGACGCAGTAGTTCTGTAGTAAACCAGGACGGAGACTCGTAAAAGTTCAGTGGATGTCTACCAACAGTTTCTATAGATGCACTTGTATGTGATTGTGGTGTCAGGAGTTGTGCAACAGTCATAAATTCTCTCCAACTTGTTTGACAACTTGAGCGCTGATTGATTCAAAATCCACTTGAAAAATGTTCATCTCAGTCAGCATCTCGCCAGTGTTATAGCGGTCTACAATATGCTGTTTAATGCCTAATTCTGAAAGCCCATCGGGGATATTAATGTGAGCTTCACTAATAATCTTTTCGGTGACTCTAACAATAACTCTCATGTTGGTTATGCCAAATATGAAAAAGTGTTTAACGTGGCGATTGCTACTTGTTTAATAGCGATCGCTTTTATCTCCAAGGTGTAAAATTATTCCACTGAAACCAGCTTGAGCTAGAATCAGAGTATGCAGTGGTGCGATGGATTGCTAGCGGATTACCCCAGTAGCAGCAAGCGTTGATGGCGAATGTAGGAACTTCGTTATAAGTTCCGTCTTGCAGGAGAACAGTAGAAACCTCATCTTCAGCCCAGAGTTCCAGCCATTCCCCATGC
The DNA here is from genome assembly GCF_000020025.1 of Nostoc punctiforme PCC 73102. Classification (GTDB taxonomy): domain Bacteria; phylum Cyanobacteriota; class Cyanobacteriia; order Cyanobacteriales; family Nostocaceae; genus Nostoc; species Nostoc punctiforme. The sequence continues at coordinate 213,409 of NC_010631.1, forward strand.
AAGTACTCGGCGTAAAACTGACAGAACCAACTTTGATTCCAGCGTGATTCAGCTTCGCGGTTGTAGTGCCACAGCTTGAAGGCGATGTTCCAGTGCGCCAGGAAGTCGAGAGCCACGGGCTTGGACTGCATCAAAATTTCCTTATCCCCCGGCACAAGCGTCAGTTCCTCGCACAGCCTTGGAAGCTCTACAGTGACACCACCATATTCGACGGTGTACCATTCGATTCCGCTAATACCCTGGCTTACTTGTTCTGCCCAAATTGACTGCCTTTTATCGGCTGTGTCTTTTGACTTAGCCAGAAACATATCGAAACGCAATACTGTCTCTACTGGTGAGAGTCCACCTTCTACTGCGTGGTTTTGTCGGGCAAGGTCACACGCTGACTGCCAACCGGTTGCGTTAATAGTGTCTATCTGTTTAGCGATCGCACTTGCTCTTGGATCGTGGAATCGTGTCATTTATCTACCTCAAAATCTGGAATGAATTGGGGTGCGATTGTTTTGTGTAGGTTAATCACAACTAAGATGGTTTCAAGCGAAGATGTATTCACGCCACCATCAAAAACTGTTTGTCTGCCTGAGTAAGTTCCATGCAGCATGAAGTATGAAAGGTATCGTCTCCCTTGCTCATTTCCCAAGTTGTGGACAGCATCGCTAATTAAATCGACTGCACACAGATCCAAAATTGTTTGGTGCTGCCAATTTAGAGACTCAACATCTAACCATTCGGCTACAGTTGATGAGAGAAAGTAGCCGTATCCTTGGTAAAATTTGTAGGCAAGACTGATTTGTTTACCGATTTCGTCAATTTGTTCTTCCACTGTTTCACCTTAATTAGACTCGTTAAACAATTGCGTCACCTTTGGCAACCACCGCAGTTGAAACACAGTCTGGTTTGAACCTTTAGCGATCGCTGCAACCATTCGCCCCCATTGTTTACCTGAGTCAGTTGGGCGATATGGGATTTTCTTGTCATCAGTTCTGTACTGTAAGCCAGCATGGACTAACCAGTTGTTTACAGCTACCGCACTCATTCCAACTTTCTCGCCAATATCTGTAGGCTTGAGATATGCGTCATCGCTGACATTGGTAATTGCGATCGCAGTCTTGAGTTCATCGGCTGCTGGCTTGAGTGCGGGGTTGACTCTAATGGCAGCGTTAACAGCTAACTGCGCGGTAAGGGATTTCTCTAATCCGGCAAATTCACCCACCAGCAGGGCTAACTGTGCAGCTTCATGGGATGGGAGCAATTTATGTGGTGATTCTTGCTGTTGTATTGGCTCTACTTGGGTTGTCAGCATTACTTTCATTAAGGTTCTGTTGGCCCAGATGCGGAACTCTACAGATACCCACCGAGCTAAATCAATGGCAATCTCTGGATGAACCCAAGTACCTTGGGAGTTAGCGCGTCCAGATATGTCGATTACAAGTGACGATATGGGGATTCCCATATCGTGGCTGAGAGCTTGCAAATACTCGGTTGTAGACTTAAGCCTAACGTAATCAGCCAATAATTTCTTATTAGCTTTAGCCATCTGGGTTGCATTCACGTAGCCCTTTGGGATACTGTATTTACCTATTTCCCCGTCTTGGGGCATTTGCTGAATTTCTGAGTTACGCCATGAGTGCGTCAACATAATTCATTTCCTGGTTATTGAACAAAATAGTTAATTAATTCAGGCATTCACCTGCACCAAACTTTTCTCACCAACCAGCGAGAAGCGATTGAGTATAGTCGGGGTTTCGATCAATGTTGGTGATACCAATTCGACAAGGTAAAACCAAAACTTATCCACAAGTACAACCCCTAGAATTAATCGTTGTTTTGTGTCATCTCCATAAGAGGACAGGATTATTCTCTGCCCTAAAACGAAAGCAGGTTTTTCCACGGTGAGGGTTTGTAATTGCCCAGTCCCAATAATTTGATATTCTGTAGCGTGGACAATTTCATCACCACAGATGACCGTATAAAGCCAGCATTCATGTTTCCATTGCACACCAGAACAATAACCAAATGTTCTCGTGGTTTTTAAGTAAACTCTTTCTAATAAATTGACCTCAACGGGTGGAAGTGTTTTGCCCCAAGGTGGGGAGATATACCAACTGGTTTTCAGAGCGCTAACGTAGTCAATCATGCTTTTTCCTCGTTGATTTTAATTTCAATAAGGTCAATAACCTAAAAATCTTCGGCAATCTCCAACAAAAAACCGCGTCCCGTGTTCTGCACTTGCACCAGTTCCTTATCGAGTAGAGTTTGAATAACTGAATCTGAGAATTGGAATTGCAACTGATGTAATGGCACACAACCACCGCAAAACTGAAGCACACGCAGCAAATGATTGGCTCTACGGTCAAAGTTGTTGTCAGCCGTCTTAGACATTCGCTGCTCCTCCAGTTACTACAGCTAACTGTTGCTGAAGAATTGCTATTTGCTGTTGATAAAAGTCAATCTCTGCGGTAATTTGCTGGAATAATTCTTCTGGCGTGAGCGGTTGGATTTGATCCTCTTTCAAGTACGATATTTCATCAGAATTCTTGTTAGGCATCAGAGCATAACGCCAACCATCATCAAATTGTTCAGCCAACTCTGTACCCGATGGGTAGTAGTAAAGTCCGAGAATCGTGCCTTGTTCTGTACGCTGTTCCAAAGTAAAACGAGGGTAGCCCCAGTGTTGGGGGATTGAGATTATTGGTTGCATTGATTTAATTGAGGATTGGTGAATAAATAATTAGGGAAAGGGCAAAGGGGAAGGGAATGAAGAAATTTACCTTTCCCCCTTACCCTTTAACCTTTTCCCAAGCGAAGCCCAAGACTACGCCGTGACTAACTCTGCACTCTCCAGCAGCCGTTGCAATCTATCGCCAGTTAGCTGTTCTAACGGTTGCCCTAAAAAATATTCATCAAAGATGGATTTACTATCACAAGACACATCCACCATCGACAATGAGCGCACAGCATCAAGCACCGAGTTAGAATACTGCTGCTGGACTGAATAACGCCTTTTCACCCACCAGTTCCCGTCAGTGCATCCGACTTGCCCCAGTTTCACGCCTTTGTTGTTGTAAATGCCATCATCGAGAATTTCAAACCCGTAATTTTGGCACTCGTTGAAGATATGCGCCATGATTTGGTTTTCGGTCGTGGGGGGTGTTGCTTGTTGCTCCTGCACTGGCAGTGTTCCATCTTTATAATGAGTGCAGATGAAGCGATCGCAACGCATTAGAGTGTTGGCACGAAATAATTCTTTATCGTTGACCATGACTACCCAGCGTTGCGTTAAATGGTTGTCGTCATGGCTGATGCTGGCTATCAGTTTGTCATCAGTGTAATATTCGTGATGGTCAAACGAGATTTCGACTATTCTGAGGGGTTCGGGAGCAACAGCTTGGGCTTGGTCAGCGATGTAGTTGTCGAGTTCGGCTTGGGCGAGGGCTTGGTTGTCAACCTTTTGAAGCTTAGTGGATTGGTCGGTGATAATTGCGTTTACCCAGGATTCTTTGCAGCGTTTGTCTGAGACTTCAGTTTTAGTATCAAGTTGGGCATAAATAGTTTTAAGTTGATTGAGAGTTTTTCGTTGCAGTTGTTGTTGAGTGTAGATTGGGTGTGTCATGATAAGTGTTACTACATCTATAGAGTAGGTGTTTTACAAAAGGTGATTGCCTCCAAAGTTTCTCAGGCTAAGGGCATCGCCTTTTGTTGTAAGCATGGTTTTCCTTGCTAACTAACCCCATATTATGCTTTTAAAAGCATTTTGTCAAGCTTTTAAAAGCATAAAAATTGTTTTTAAAAGCTTGCTATTTTTCTTTTAAAAGTATAGAGTGATTAGGAAAGGAGGTTATCACTATGTCTGGCGTTAGCAAATTGTCTTATGCCTTTGTAGACTTATATAGAAGTCGCAGAGGTATAAGTATGGATATGTCCCTGATTAGGGAGCGGATGGAGGAACTAGGCATAGATTTAGCAACATTAACCCGTCGCTATTGTGAGATTCGTCGCCGCAAAGGGGATGAGTCTGCAACCCCTGTCAATCGGAGAAATATGCTTGCTAAAGCAATATCTGATCAAGGAAACCCAACGCTGGAAACTTTTATGGATATACTTGCTGCTTTAGATGGCAAAGTCCTGATTGAGTGGAAAAGCACAAAGGTGAAAGAGTTTGGAGGTGACAATGCCGCGTGAACGCAATTGTAGGTGAAGCAATTAATATGCAGGCATGATCATTAGGTTTCTGGGCTAGATTAAAGCTGAAATGTAAAAGCTAATGAGACAGTGGTTGTAGATAACAATGCCTACTTTTCATAAAATCAAGCTATCAGAAGGGAAACATCTAACCGATACATAATCAACCTTACTGAGCGCTATGAGAATTAATCGCCCTCTGAAAGGGGCGGCCTCCACAATTTTATTTGCTTAATATTACACCTATGGAATTTCCACGCCTTCAAGGGAGTTTCCAGGCATCGCAGTCCCAAAGTTGAAAAACAACTAAGCGATCACAGGTGCAACAGATGCAAATATATCTAAACAAACTTACGAAAAACCCCAACCTCAGTAAAAGGTTTGGGGAATAAATATCAATATAGTTACACCCCTATCATGGCACAATTCGATATTCGTTCCAGCACTGTTCAGCTAGAGGTGAAATAATGCCTAAACCACCTTCTAGAACCAACAAAGCGACCTCTGCCGCAAAGAGTGATTCAAAACCACCTGTTAACTCTGCAAACGAGGATATCTCTGTTGAGGAAAATCTAGCTACAGCAACTATTACGGTTACTGCTATCGAAATTCCAGAGTTGACAGAGGAAGAACAGCGCGATCGCCTGCATCTAGAGCGCCGTGTGGAAAGAGCGTTTTTTGAGGCAGGTAAGGCACTGGCAGAATTGCGCGATCGTCGCCTTTACCGTTCAAGTCACCGCACGTTTGAGGAATACTGCCGCGATCGCTTTGGCCATAGTCGTCGCCAGTCTTATCTTCTAATGGATGCAGCAGTAATATTTGATAACTTAGAGCAAAAATGTGATCGTTCCGATCACATTTTGCCGACGAATGAGTGGCAAGTTAGACCACTGTCCAAGCTTGACCCGGACATTCAGCCCGAAGCATGGGAGCAAGCTGTAGAGTCTGCCAACGGGAAAGTACCATCTCATCGCATTGTCAAAGATGTGGTGCAGCGCATCATGGAGCGAACCCAAGTACCCAATACCTACCAAATCGGCGAAGTCTGTCAAATCCTTGCAAAAGACAACCCTGAACTCAGGGGTAAGGCTGGCTGCTGGGGCATTGTCAATCATGTTGGAGAATTTAGCTGCACCGTCAAAACCTGGGATGGCGAGTATACAGTTGGGTTGCAGCACCTGAAGTCTTTCAATTACCTGCCTGCCGAGTGTGAGCAGATGCGACAGATTTGCGATCGCATTCGTAGGCTACGGAAAAACGAGAGCTTAGAAGAAGCTGCGCGTGCTGTTCTGAAGCATCTGGGGGAGGTGAAGCGGCCGTATTTGACAGCGTTTGAGGGAGAACTTTTGAATTTCATAGAGAAAAAATATTTATTGCAGGGATGATTAACGCCCGCACAGGATTGCGCCAAACAATTCACCAGATGCGGTATGGCTTGGCTAGTGAGCAACTGTTAGTACGACAGATTGTAGTACTGGCGAATGTGCTAATCGTGATGTAGGGCTACAAGCTGAGGGCGGGGTAAGTTTACTTGCGCTTGCGTCCCTATAAGAATTTGATTTGAGAGATGTGGATAGAGGGATACGTTGGCTAATGGTAGCAGACAGTGGAGCGATCGCCTAAGCCAGAATAAAAAAACTTGGTTAAAATCTACATTTCGCAGTTCATCATGTAATATACAAAGATATCCAACATCTGGCTAAATAGTTCTTAAATAGGAATCAAAAATCAACAATATTTAACAATATTAATACTTAAGGAATTTTCTTGAATCTCGATGTATGACATAGCTATTAAAGTAAATTTTTTGTTAAGTACTAATGCTTGCATTATTTGTCTAAATTGTCTGATGTCTAGTGATAACGCAGATTGAAGCGTTAATCTACTTGTACCCATCTAGAGGAATTGCCAATGTTCTACCGTCTCAAATTTTTCACCGTTGTAACTTTAGTGTTTTCATTGACATACACCGTCGGTGCTGCTCAATCAAGGACAGGGGAAATTGTGCAAGTACCTCCGAAAGCAGAGACGCAAACCACGCAACCTGGCACAGAAGGGCTGGTGCATCTATTGCAATTAGGCGAATACCAGTTAAATAAAAATCAGTTTCAAGAAGCTTTAGGGACATTTCAAGCAGTTTTAACTATTGTCAGACTTATAAAAGAACGCCAACTCGAAGCGAGAACTCTCCACAATATTGGGGTAGTATACCGTGAAATGAAAAACTACCCTCAAGCTTTAGAGTATTATCAACAAGCTTTAGCTGTTCGCATAGATGTCGGCAATCGCCGTGGGCAAGGCATAACTCTTAATGATATTGGCTTAGTCTACGATAACCAAAAACAATATACCAAAGCACTGGAGTTTTATCAGCAAGCTTTAGCTATTCATAAAGAAGTTAGCAACAAGGCAGACGAGGGAACAACTCTCAACAATATCGGGGTAGTATACCGTAAAATGAAAAACTACCCTCAAGCTTTAGAGTATTATCAACAAGCTTTAGCTGTTCGCATAGATATAGGTGATCGTCGCGGACAAGGTATAACTCTTAATGATATTGGCTTAGTTTACTACAACCAACAAGAATATCCCAAAGCCTTAAATTATTATCAGCAAGCTTTAGCTATTCATAAAGAAGTTAGCAACAAGATAGATGAAGGGACAACACTTGATAATATTGGTTTAGTTTACGTTAAGCAAATTGATTTAGTTTCTGATAAACAAAAAGATTATACTAAAGCCTTAAATTATTATCAGCAAGCTTTAGCTATTCATAAAGAAGCTAGCAACAAGGCAGACGAGGGAACAACTCTCAACAATATCGGGGTAGTATACCGTAAAATGAAAAACTACCCTCAAGCTTTAGAGTATTATCAACAAGCTTTAGCTGTTCGCGTAGATATAGGTGATCGTCGCGGACAAGGTATAACTCTTAATGATATTGGCTTAGTTTACTACAACCAACAAGAATATCCCAAAGCCTTAGATTATTATCAGCAAGCTTTAGCTATTCATAAAGAAGTTGCTAAGGCATCATGTAAAAATAACTTGAACAATTTGCTGAATGGTAAGATGATCAGAATGTAACCGAATTAAAGGCTTATATGTCTGATAAGCAGGTAGTAGAAAGCATTCAAGACAAGTACGATTCGTTATCGCCTTATTTGAATGAGAAAACACGGCGTATTTGGGCAGCAATTGAAGCCCGAAGCCTGGGCTGGGGAGGCGTGAGTCAGGTTGCGCTCGCAACTGGACTATCCCGGACTACAATCCATGCTGGGATACGGTTATTGTTAGACGCTTCGGGGGAAAAAACCTCGAATGATGATAGTAATCGAATTCGTTCGTCAGGTGCTGGACGTAAACTACTTGAAGAAAAAGACGCAATGCTGCTATCAGATTTAGAATCGCTGATTGAACCAGTGACACTGGGAGACCCAGAATCTCCTCTAAAATGGACTTCTAAAAGTGTTGTGAAACTGGCTGCGGCATTAAACATTGGGGGACATAGGACTAGTCCTAAAAGTGTTTATAACTTACTTGAATCGCTTGGCTACAGCTTACAATCAAATCGTAAAACCCGTGATGGCTCATCTCATCCAGATAGAGATGATCAGTTTTTACATATTTCCAACCAAGTCTTGCACTTTCAATCCCAGAACGAACCCGTAATTTCAGTTGATACAAAAAAAAAGAATTAATTGGAGATTTTAAAAATTCTGGAACCGAGTGGTGTGAAAAGGAACAGCCAATTGAGGTGAAAATGCATGATTTTGTTGACCCCAAGTTGGGCAAGGCAATTCCCTACGGAATTTATGACTTAACCTCAAATCAAGGATGGGTAAATGTTGGCATTGACCACGATACCGCAGAGTTTGCAGTCGAGTCTATTCGTCATTGGTGGTACTCAATGGGTAAACAAGTTTATCCCAGCAGTGAGCATATAATGATTACGGCTGATTGCGGTGGTAGCAATAGTTATCGCTCACGATTGTGGAAATTGAAGTTACAAGAATTAGCAACTGATACTGGTAAAACTATTCATGTGTGTCATTTTCCTCCAGGCACAAGTAAATGGAATAAGATTGAGCATCGCTTGTTTTGTCACATTACCCAAAACTGGCGAGGCAGACCATTAACTAGCTTGCAAGTTGTGATTAATCTAATTCGCAATACTACCACCACACAAGGATTAGAAGTTGAAGCTAGATTAGATCCAAATCTCTACAAAACGGGAATCAAGGTTACAGACCAAGAGCTTGATACTATCGCAATCGAACGAAATTCTTTTCATGGTGAGTGGAACTATATTATCAAACCCAAAGTAGTCAGTTAATTGTTCAATTTATTTTTACATAACTCCTAACAAGGCAGACGAGGGAACAACTCTCAACAATATTGCAGAACTTTATAAAAACAAGTATGAGTATACCAACGCTTTAAAGTTTTATCAACAAGCCTTAGTAATTCGCCAACAAACTAACGATAAGTATGGGCAATGGACAACTCTTGACAATATTGGAGAAGTTTACAACCAATTGGGACAGTATGGTAAAGCTTTAGATTACTATAAACAAGCTTTAGAGATTGTCAAATACATCAGTTATGAAAAACAGCGTAAGGTTGCAGAATTATTGACTCGTGGACAGATTGCTACAGTTTACCAAAATCTGGGTCAAGATTCAAAACTTTCGGAATTTACTGAGATGATAGCAAATATTAGCAAAGATAAAAACTCCTCTAAAGAAAATATTTTGTTTCAGTATGCTTTAGCAATTGCTAGAGAAGTTGAAGAACCTGGTAAAAGAGAAAATTCCAATAAAATTGAGGGATTTGCCGACTATTTGACTAAACGATTAGAGTCTGATCAACGATATCTAGTCGAAGTAAGAAAAAATGGTAACCCGGGCCTTGTGGATAAAATAACACTCCAAAATCCAGAAATAGATTACACAAATTTGGGGGTAATGTATAGCGCTTCTAAACAGTACGCCAAAGCGTTGGAGTTTTATCAACAAGCTTTAGCCGCCTACACACGCACTAAAGAAAAGGTAGAGCAAGCAACAATTCTTAACTATATAGGGGTAGTTTATTACAACCAAGGACAATACTCTAAAGCATTGGAGCTATTTTGGCAAGCAGTAACTCTTCGTCAAGAAATCAACGATAAAGCAGGAGAAGGACAAACTCTTTATAATATTGGAACAACCTACAACGCTTTGGGCCAATATACTAATGCTGAAAAAGCTCTATTTAATGCCATCAAGTTTTTAGAATATCTGCGAACAGGATTAACTGATGAGCAGAAAATATCAATTTTTGAAACGCAAATTAAGACATATCGAAGATTACAACAAGTTTTGATTACTCAAAATAAAAATGACCTGGCGTTGGAAATTGCAGAAGGTGGTAGGGCAAGAGCCTTTATAGAATTATTAACCTCGAAAATATCACCTAACCTGAACAATAAAATTAATATAAAATCACCAAATATTGAGCAAATTAAGCAAGTAGCAAAACAACAAAATGCCACACTTGTTGAATATTCAATTAATGAAACTCAGCTATATATATGGGTCGTGAAAGCCACTGGTGAAGTTACTTTCCGCAAAGCTGACCTCAAACTCCTGTTGCAGCAACAAAACATCTCCTTAATAGATAAAGTCGCCCAGGCTCGTCAGTCAATTTTTAAAGGTATGAATCTTGCCAGTCGTGGTAATAAAATCATCTTTGCCCCTGGCGATCGCGTTAAACTCAATGATGATGCTCCAGACTGGGAAGCTTGGCAAGTAGTTTCTGTAGATGTTAAAAACGGCAAAACTACTATCCGCTTACCCTCTTGGGAGGCAGAAAAACCAGCAATAGAACGTCCAATAATAGATGTTGTCGAAAAGGTGACAAACAGCCCTAGAGCAAATGCTAAAAACACCCAATTACAAGAACTTTATCAGCTACTGATCCAACCAATTGCAGACTTACTGCCAAAAGAAGAAACAGCCCGCGTCATCTTCATTCCCCAAAACGCTTTATTTCTCGTACCCTTCCCAGCATTACAAGACCCATCAGGAGAATATTTAATCGATAAACACACTATCCTCACCGCTCCCTCAATTCAAGTATTAGATTCTACTCATAAGCTCCGACAAAAAGTTCCAGGTTTAGCTAAAGATATCTTGGTAGTTGGTAATCCTACAATGCCCAAAGTTTCAAAAAAACCTGGAGAACCACTTAAGCAGTTAAGTGCGCTTCCTGGTTCACAGAAAGAAGCTCTTGCAATTGCTTCCTTCTGGAAAACTCAAGCTTTGATTGGTAATCAAGCTACAAAAAAAGCAGTGTTGCAAAAACTACCACTAGCTAAAATCATTCATTTAGCAACTCATGGCTTATTGGATGATATTCAGGGATTGGGAAGTTCTATCGTCTTTGCTCCTGAAGGAAAGGATAACGGTTTGTTGACAGCAGAAGATATCCTAAATTTGTATGCACAACCACAAGGTTCTACCTTAAGTGCCGAATTAGTCGTATTAAGTGCTTGCGATACTGGGCAGGGGAGGCTAACAGGTGATGGGGTAATTGGGTTATCTCGCTCCATAATTGCCGCAGGGGTTCCTAGTGTGATAGTTTCTCTGTGGTCGATACCAGATGCACCCACTGCTGAATTAATGACAGAATTTTATGAAAATTTCCGCAAAAATCCTGACAAAGCTACTGCTTTGCGGCAAGCGATGCTGATGACGAAGAAAAAACATCCCAATCCTGCTGAATGGGCAGCTTTTACTCTGATTGGAGAGTCTGAATAACTCAAGTTTGCTTACCATACTATTTAATGTAAGCAATTCCGAAGATTAAAAAGCTAATAAAGTTTTGCTCTAAAGGGGTTTGGTTGGAGACAGATTTTATAAATATTTATTTTTTTGCTCAAAGGATAAAAAAGCTATCAAAAATTCCCTCAAATTGACAATATTTTCTGGAATCCGCTTCGATAAATTTGTATCTTAAAATAGATAGTAAATAATATTACTTAGCTTATCGCGCTCTTTATTTTCGGCTGGAGTTTCCAGTGTTATGGTTCTTTATGGGATATATCGAATCAAGAATTTTGATTGGTGTGTTGTAGTTCCAGATTAGGTTTGGAAATTATGGGCGATCGCGCAAGCAGAATCATTTTAATTGCTTTGAGTGCTTTTCTGGTAACGATTGCACCTACATTCCCGCAGAATTTTTCCGGGATTTTCTTTGCACCACAGGTGTTAGCACAAACACCAAATCAGCCAAACCCGCATAAAAACCCTGCGTTGGCTGTCACAGGGAGTTTTATTGATTACTTTGCAGAAGAGAGACAATTAAAAGGGCATGAGGGTAGCGTCAACAGCGCTAGCTTTAGTCCAGATGATAAGTTAATTGTGACAGCTGGTGCAGATAACACCGCCCGTGTCTGGGATTTTTCAGGCAAACAGCTAGTGGAGTTAATTGGGCATCAAAGCAATGTTTATAGTGCGAATTTTAGCCCCGATGGTAAGCTGATTGTCACTGCCTCTTTTGATGGTACTGCCCGTATTTGGGATATTTCGGGCAAACAGCTAGTTGAGCTAAAAGGACACCAAGGTAATGTTTATAGTGCGAATTTTAGCTCAGATGGTAAATGGATAATCACGGCAAGTGCAGATAAAACTGCCCGTATTTGGGATATTTCTGGTCAGCAAATAGCGCAAATTACAGGGCATGAAAACATTGTTACCAGTGCGAATTTTAGCTCAGATGGTAAACGGATAATTACGGCAAGTGCAGATAAAACTGCCTGTATGTGGGATTTATCAGGTAAGCTATTGGTGCAGTTGAAAGGGCATACAGATACGGTATGGAGTGCGAATTTTAGCCCCGATGGTCAGAGGATAGTTACAGCATCTGATGATAAAACGGCGCGAGTGTGGGATTTATCTGGCAAGGTGCTAGCAGAGTTAAAGGGACATGGTGATAGCGTATACAGTGCTAGCTTTAGTCCAGATGGCAAGTTGATTGTGACAGCTTCTATTGATAGAACTGCGCGAGTATGGGATGCTACAGGAAAAGTAATAGGTAAACTGGAAGGGCATCAGGGAAGTGTAAACAACGCAAAGTTTAGCTTTGATGGAACCCAGATTGTCACTGCATCATCTGATGGTTCCATCCTTATATGGAACACTTCTAAGAAGATATTTATCGAACTATTAGGGCATCTCGGTGAGGTTTTCAGTGCCAGTTTTAGCCCAGATGGTAAGCAGATTATCACTACATCAAAAGATGGCACAGTTAGGATATGGAACACTTTAAACAAGCAGATAACTGAAATTAAAGCACAGGTTGCTGTCCAAAGCGCAAATTTTAGCCCCAATGGGAAGCTAATTGTCACCACATCTTCAGAGAAATTTGCTCAAGTGTGGGATACCTCAGGTAAAATTTTAACGGAACTTAAAGGACATGAGAGTCGTGTAAATAGTGCAACTTTTAGTCCTGATGGTAAGTTCATTGTCACCGCATCTGACGATACAACAGCACGAATATGGGATATTTCTGGTAAGCTGCTAACTGAACTAAAAGCAGATCACGGTAGGGTTGTTAGTGCTAATTTTAGTTATGATGGCAAACAGATTATCACTGGATCGGGCAATACAGCCTTTATATGGAATACATCAGGCAAGCTGATAAGTAAATTAGAATTAAAAGGACCCCAGTACTCTGTTATCAGCGCCAATTTTAGCCGCGATCGCCAGTTAATTGTCACTGCATCTCATGATGGCAGTGCTTGGATATGGGATTCTTCCGGTAAAGTAATAACAAAAATAGAGTTTCCGAATAACATAACTGAAAACTATAGCGAAAATCGTGTTTACGGCGCTGATTTCACTCCAGATGGTAAATATTTAGTAACGGTAACTTCCGATGGAGGTAGAGTCTGGGATATCTCCGGTAAGCTAATAGCTGAATTCAAAGGACATCAGGATGAAGTCATCAATTTTAGTTTAAGTCCAGATGGTAAGCAGATGCTCACGGCATCTGATGATAGAACTGTACGAGTGTGGGATATTTCCAATAAGTCACTGGCTCAAATAAATTCGTCACAAATACCTTCTACGAATAATCAGACTAAACTGCAATACAAAGATGAAGATAAAAGTATTACCAGTCTTGCTTTTAGTCCTGATAATCAATTCTTTGTCACTGGCTCTAAAAGTGGTAATGTGAAAATTTGGGATACCTCAGGCAAACTCCTAAATGAACTAAGAGGACATGAATATCAAATAAATGGTATAAACTTTAGCTCTGATGGCAAATCTATTCTTACTGTATCTTTGGATTTTGCAAGAGTTTGGAGTAACTCTGGGAAATTGCTAGCAGAAATTAAAGGCAAACAGAAGCATGACGCTGCTTTAACAAGTGCAAGCTTGAGTCCAGATGGCAAGTTGATTGTTACCGGATATTCAAGTTTTCAACAAAATGCTTATTTGTGGGATAGTTCTGGGAAGCAGCAGATGGAACTTCAAGGGCATCAAAACTTTGTTAATAGTGTAAATTTTAGTCCAGATGGCAAGTTGATTGTTACAGCATCGGATGACGAAACTGCCTGTATTTGGGATACGACTGGTAAGCTGCTAAACGAATTGAAAGGAAATTCCAGTAAAGTAAAAAGCGCTAGTTTTAGTCCTGATGGTAAAAAAATTATTACTACATCGAGCGATGGTACTGCTATTATTTGGGATACTTTTGGTAAGCTGCTTGCCAAGTTTAATATAGGTTTCCCAATTAGTAGTTATAGCTCAACTAGGGTGAATTTTAGCCCTGATGGTAGGTTCATTATTGCTCAAATTGAGGGTGGTTTCACTCGTTTGTGGGGTGCAGATGGCACTGTGATTTCCACAGATGAGAGTTTAGGAAATATCACTTTTAGTCCTGATGGTAAGTTAATTGCCATTGTACGTAGAGGTGGTAGCGCTTCTGTGGGGATTCCTGAGGAAAAAAAACTAGCAATACTTCAGATAGAGCCTTATCTTGTGCAGAGAGTCATTTTTAGCCATAACAGTAAGTTTTTCGTCACAATATCTGAAATTCCTTTCTCCTCTGTCGATAAAATCCAAGTATGGGATGTTGGTAAGCTTGACTGGATGACAGAAACATCAAAATAGTTTAACATCTGTGCGTTTGCTTATTTAGGGAAAAGGAGACGAACGAAACCCTTAAGGTTAAAGCAATAGAAACATTTTGAAGCAAATCGGAATTAAAAGCATAAGACTGATTCTTTTCCTCATTGCCCTTTCCCTCTTCCCTTTCACATGATTCATCTTTAAAATTATGACTTTCACTAAGTTTGCATGTGGGTGCATATTGTTGTTAATATCGGCTTGTTTATTTATCCCCAATCGCCAACTAATTGTCACCGCGTCCACTATTTTTAAAGATATTGCTCAAGCGTCAGGTGCTTCAAAATATTCACCTATTGAACTTAACCCCTACGCAAGTACAGTTGAAAATGCCAGTTTTAGCCCTGATGGAAGGTTTATTATCACTGGATTTGATAATGGAACTGCCCGTATTTGGGATAAAAGTGGTAATCTAATCACTGAATTAAAAGCGGGAGAAAATAAAGTAAAAAGTGCCTTTTTTAGTCCTAACAGTAAGTTTATTGTCACCTCATCTAACCGCACAAAAATATGGGACACTTCAGGAAAAAAACTAGTGGAATTAAAAGGGTATAATCCAAGTATTAGTCCTGATTGCAAGTTTATTGTTACAACCTTTTTGGGCGCTACGCTATGGGATACATCGGGTAAACTGCTAGTGGAATTTAAAGAGGATAAAGATAATCCTGTTATGAGTGCTAGCTTTAGCCCTGATAGTAAACTAATTATCACGGCATTACGTAATGGTATTGTACGTGTGTGGGATACAAATGGTAAACTCATAACTGAATTTACAGCTGATCGCAATCTTCTCAAAAGTGCTGTTTTTAGTCCAAATGGTAAGCTAATTTTCACTACTTCTTTTGGTACTTCTAGAGTATGGGATATTTTAGGTAAGCTGCTAGCAGAACTCAAAGGTCGCCATCTATCGATTCAAAGTGCCAATTTTAGTCCTGATAGTAAGCTGATTGTCACCACATCTTTAAATAATAGTGACTTTTTTAATAGGAATGCCCAAGTGTGGGATACATCAGGTAAAGAAATAGCTGAACTTAAAGGACATGAAGGGGATGTTACAGGGGCGAACTTTAGCCCTGATGGAAAGCGCATAGTCACTGTTTCTAATGATGGGACTGCCCGGATATGGGATACAAATGGTAAAATGCTGCTTACCTTGAAAGGACATCAGGGAAATGTTAGCAAAGCTAGTTTTAGCCCTGATGGACAACTTGTAATTACCGCTTCTGATGATGGTACGTCACGGTTGTGGGATGCAAATGCCAAACAATTAGCTACACTAAATCTGGGTGAAAAAATTGCTATTTCCCCGAAAGCTGAAGCCGATCGTCTCCGTGATCTACAATTCTACTCCCCTAACTGCGCTCTAGCATTCGACCCCTGGCAAAAAGCTCTAAAACTTTACCAACAAATCTCCGATAAGGAAAACCAAGCTGTTATCCTAGAAAAACTTGGCAACGCTCACTACTGCATTGGTTATTATACCAGCGCGATTCAAAGTTATACTCAAGCAACTGCCATTGCCCAGAAATTCAATTACCCACAACTCCAAGCCAACAATCTTTCCAATCTCGGCAATGTTTATAACACCCTAGCTGACTATGAAACTGCAATTAATAAATATAACGAAGCCTTAAAGCTCCTCCCCAAAGATAACTCCCCAAGCAAAGCCAAGATTCTTCAAGGACGAGGAAATAGTTACAATTCTCAAAGTAAATATCGTGAAGCTATTCAAGATTACTTGCAAGCATTAGCTATCGATGAAGTAATTAAAAATACCTCTGGCGTAGCTGAAAATAAAGTCAATTTGGCAAGTATTTATCTGGCTTCTGGAGATACCAATAAAGCAACTCAATATTATAAAGAAGCATTAGATATCAAGCCGATGGAAGCACTATCTGGTTTGGGAAATGTTTACTGGACGCTTGGTGAAATCAATAAAGCCATTGACTTATATCAGCAGAGTTTAGCTAAAGCACAGCAACAAGAAAATAAAGAAGGTGAAGGAAATGCACTCAATAGCTTAGGATTTACTCTGTATAAATCAGATAGACTCACTGAAGCAGAACAATATTTGCGTCCAGCGATCGCTATTTGGGAAAATCTCCGCATAGTATTAGACGATGGCAATAAAATTTCCATCTTTGAAAAACAAACTCGTACCTATCGTCTGTTACAAGAAGTGTTGATTGCTCAAAATAAAATAACTGAAGCCTTGGAAGTATCTGAAAGTGGTAGGGCAAGAGCTTTTATTGAATTATTAAGTAAACGATTATCTCCTAATCAAACAGAGCAATTAAAAGTTCCTGTATTGAATACTGAACAGATGAAACAAGTTGCTAAAAATGAAAATGCAACCCTGGTTCAATATTCGATTATTACTGATGAATTTAAAGTTGGCGGTAAACTGCAAACTCAAGATTCAGAACTATATATTTGGGTAATCAAACCTACAGGTGAGATTAAATTTTATCCAATTGACCTCAAACCCCTATGGCAGCAACAAAATACCTCCCTAAGAAATAAAGTTGACCAAACCCGTCAGTCGATTGTTAAAGATGTGAGCCTTACTAGTCGTAGTAATAACATCACTCTCACACCAGGAGATCGCGTTAAACTCAATGACGATGAGCCAGACTGGGAAGCTTGGCAAGTAGTATCAGTTGATATTAAAAACGGTAAAATCACTATTCGCTTGCCCTCTTGGGAGGCAGAAAAACCAGCAATAGAACGTCCAATAATAGATGTAGTGAAAAAAATCGGTATAAATAGTTTTGTTGCAAACGCCAAAAACTTACAGTTACAGGAACTTTACCAGCTACTTATCCAACCAATTGCAGACATACTGCCAAAAGAAGAAACAGCTCGTGTCATCTTCATCCCCCAAGATGCTTTATTTTTAGTTCCTTTCCCAGCATTGCAAGATTCATCGGGGCAATACTTAATTGATAAACATACTATCCTTACCGCCCCTTCCATTCAAATATTAGAATCTACTCATAAACTACGGCAAAAAGTTCCAGGTTCAGCCAAAGATATTTTGATAGTCGGTAATCCCACAATGCCCAAGGTTTCAAAAAACCCTAGAGAATCACCTCAGCAATTAGGTGCGCTTCCTGGTTCAGAAAAAGAAGCTCTTGCAATTGCTTCATTTTGGAAAACTCAAGCTTTGATTGGTAATCAAGCTACTAAAAAAGCAGTGTTGCAAAAACTACCACTAGCTAAAATCATTCATTTGGCAACTCATGGCTTGTTGGATGATATTCGAGGATTGGGAAGTTCTATTGTCTTTGCTCCCGAAGGACAGGATAACGGTTTGTTGACAGCAGAAGACATCCTAAAATTGTACACAGCACTCCAAGGTTCTACCTTAAGTGCCGAATTAGTCGTATTAAGTGCTTGCGATACGGGACAGGGTAGGCTGACAGGTGATGGGGTAATTGGGTTATCTCGTTCCATAATTGCCGCAGGGGTTCCCAGTGTTATAGTTTCCTTGTGGTCGATACCAGATGCACCCACTGCTGAATTAATGACAGAATTTTATGAAAATTTCCGCAAAAATCCTGACAAAGCTACTGCTTTGCGGCAAGCGATGCTGACGACGAAGAAAAAACATCCCAATCCTGTTGAATGGGCAGCTTTTACTCTGATTGGAGAATCTGAGTAACTCAAGTTTAGTTACCAATAAATCGCTAAGGAGTGTGAAATGCCAGAAGAAAATTCTATCGGATTAGCAGAATTGATTGAGCAGATAAAGCAAGAATTGCTTTCAACAGAGGTAGAAGGAGAAAAACCCATACCCTTGTTTAGTGTTGACCAAGTGAGTTTGGAATTGCAAGTGACAGCACGTAAAGAGGGGAAAGCTGGAATCAAAGTCTACGTTGTGGAATTAGGTGGTGGAGGCAGCCGTGATGATGTACAAAAAGTTACTGTCACCTTAACCCCTTTATTGAGTAAAGAAGAGCGAATTGCGCTTTATAAAACACGCTATCCCCAAAAGTGGAAGTTGCTGGAAGAAACTAGTATAGAAGGATTGCTGAAGGGCAGCAATGACGAACCTCTTGGCGACCTCTTAGGCTAAATAGCAAGGATGGCTAATGGAGCTATTAAAGGTATACCTATCTCCCATTAATGAGGCTGATTTCAAAGTCAGCGTCAATGGGTTACGAGTTGGTCAAGCGGAAGCCAACTCAACATTACCTTTTTGGCAAGACGGAATAAACTTGCTGATTACCGTTATTAAATCTCTAGAAGCTATTCGTTTTCGACCAGAGGACTTTCAGCGCTCTGGGGAACAAGATTGGATGGTGCAAGTTGGTCTACTAGTTCAAGACCGAAAAGCCTTTCATCCCTATTTTTTAACAAACATTGGCAAGGCACTGTATCAATCACTTTTTCCCCCAGGCTCTAAAGTCGAAAAAATGCTGCAAAATGCGATTAATTTAGCCCAAAATAACGGAACTCAACTGCATATACAACTAGAAATAGCGGCAGATATCTTAGGCTCAACTCGTTTACCTGATTATCCTTGGGAATTAATGCATGATGACCGAGGGTTTTTGACTCAACATCAAGTTACCTTCTCTCGTTACATTACCTATGATGCTGCACCGCCGAAGCTACCATCGATGGAGCAAGTTAACGTTTTGTTAATATCCTCTGCGGCTTCTGACCCAGAAAATGCTTTGGAAAAGCTGCCACAGCAAGAACAACTTGCAGTACGCAGAGGTTTAGGAATAGCCGAGAAAGAAGGTCATATTCGGCTAGTTGAACTGAAACCCCCGACTTTAAAAGCTTTGCGGGATTATCTGACTGAACATCGGAATGAGACAGCACCTCATGTTATCCATTTTGATGGACATGGCTTGTTTGGTAAATGCTGTAACAATACATTGGACAATGGTCAGCTATGTCGAACTATACATAAAGGTATAAAAATAAACAACTGTCAACGTTGCTATGCCTTACTTCCTGAACCGCAAGGATATCTAGTTTTTGAAGATGAAACTGGCAAACCAAATTATGTGAGTGCTAAGGAAATTGGTATACTGCTACAGCAAAATAGTTTTACTGATAATTCTAAACAGCTACGTGGTGTAGCTTTAGTGGTATTGAGCGCCTGTCAATCTGGTTTGGCGTTAACTGGAACTTCAGTGTTTAATGGTGTAGCTCAAAGCTTAATTGCTCACCGCACTCCAGCAGTGGTAGCGATGCAGTATTCTGTGAGTGTGCCAGGTGCAACAGCTTTTAGTGAGCAATTTTATCGTTCACTTGGTCAAAAAGACCCCTTGGCAATGGCAGTGAGTCAAAGCCGAGAAGCAATGGGTACAGAAGGCAAGCAGTGGTATCGTCCAGTACTTTATCTGCGCTGGCAAGATAACGAAGGCGGTCAACTCTTTGCAGCACCGACTTCAGTTATTCCTACACCAATTAAATTAAAACCCTCTGTTTTTGTTCCATCTGCAAGTTTAGTCATAACAGCTTTGGTGTTTGGAGTACGACTGCTAGGAATACTGCAATCATCAGAGCTAAAGATATTTGACCAGATGATGCGACTGCGCCCAGATGAGGGAATAGACCCTCGAATTTTGGTTGTTACTATTGATGATGAAGATTTAAAATATCAAAATTCTAAGGGAATGAAAGGCCGTGGATCATTATCCGACATTGCACTACATAAACTTTTAGAGAAACTACAACCCAATCAACCAAGAGTAATTGGCTTAGATATCATTCGTGATTTTCCTGTTAGCAACGACCAGCCAGAATTAGCAAATAAATTACAAAATAATGATAATTTTATTGCCATCTGCATAGGTAACGACCTCACAACTGGGGATAAAGGTATTGAACCTCCACCAGAAGTTCCAACAGAGCGTTTAGGTTTTGCTGATGTGGTTATAGACGATGATAAAATTCTCCGTCGGTATCTGTGGAATGCAAATTTTAACAGTAAAACTGCTTGTGAAACAGAAGATCCTTTAAGCCTTAAGCTTGCACTATATTACTTAGCTAAAAAAGGTATTAAACCTGAAACCACGCATTCGATAGATTTATTATTAGGGAAAACTCGCTTACAACGTTTACAGGCAAGAGCAGGAGGCTACCAAAATTTAGACAATGATGGCTACCAAATGCTACTTAATTATCGCTCTCGAAATATTGCCAGACAAGTTTCCCTAAGAAATATCCTAGAAAATAGTTTTGACCCTTCCTGGGTGAAAGACCGAATAGTTATCATTGGCGTTACTGCTAGAAGTGTAAAAGATAATTTTTATACCCCATACAGTCTTAACGAACAGTCAGACCAAATAATGCGGGGTGTATTTGTTCAAGCCCAAATGGTAAGTCAAATTACTAGTGCGGCATTAGATGGTCGTCCTCTGCTGGGAGTACTGCCTTGGTGGGGAGATGTTTTTTACATCTGGCTATGGTCTTTAGCTGGAGGTGTGTTTGGCACAGTTGTGTTGCAGAGACTTGCTTGGCGCGATCGCAAAATAATTCTTGTGATTACAAGCATAGGTATTATTTTTGTTATCTCCTATAGCATCTGCCTTTTTCTTTTAATTCATGGCCACTGGCTACCATTCCTTCCTTCTACCATAGCTTTCCTTACTACAGGTGTAATTACGTTTAGCTATATCCACCAATTACCGTATAAACGCTGTTAAGAAGACAGAGAGTATGTCTGTCGTCGTTTTGTAGAGATATTTATTCCATACTTCTATAAAAAATGATAAAGTTACTTTTTCGACATTTGAGTTTAGCTTTAATTTTTCCCTTAACATTAGGTGTTTATTCTCTTGTTAAAGCAGCCCCACGCTCTAATTATGTTTGGGAAGATGGGGTTACTTTAAAGCAGCAACAAAGACAACAGCCTCAAACCCCAAAACCTACAAATACGCCTAAAACTTCAGGACTAATTTCCCAGATTATTCACTTTTTATTACCCTCAAAAGGCGCGCCTGGTCAGCGAAGCTATGCTGCGGCAAGAGCGGATTGTCCAGCTATTGAAAAACCTCTGACGGCTTTAGTTCCAAATACAAACATTGGATTAACTATTTCCGAACGTCCGACATTCTGGTTTTATATTCCTTACCAGCCTACAGACACAAATCCAGTTGAATTTTTGCTAATAAATGATAAAAATAATCCGGTTTATAAAACTACTTTTCAGTTAACAAATATACCAGGGATTATTAGTGTCAACTTACCTCAAAATATACCAGCATTAGAAATTGGTAAAAAATATAATTGGGTCTTATCTTATATGTGCGATCCAGCAAATCGCCTGAAGGATCCTTTTGTTAAAGGATATATTGAGCGAGTTTCTATCAACTCTAATTTGAAAAATGATTTAGAGAAAGCAAGTAGACCGAGAGAGCGCATTTTGCTGTTCGCTGAAAATGGTCTTTGGTATGATGCTCTGACGATCCTGGCTAACGAACGCCGTCAAAAACCCAAGGATGCACAGGTAACAAAAGATTGGAAAGATTTATTACTGTCCTCAGAAGGGGACTTAACAGAGATTAAAGAGATTGTTTCAGAACCTATTGTCTCTTGCTGCCAAAATATTGTAACTCAATAGCTGAAGCACCTGAAGTCCTTTAACTACCTGCCCCAGGAGTGTTAGCAGATGCAGGTGATTTGCGATGGCGCAAGCGCCCAGCGTAGCTGATCGCATTAATCGGGTGTATTCGAGTGGGTTGGAAGAATCGGTGCAGAAGTTTTTGGAGTCGTTGGGGAAGCTGAATCGTGCTTATTTGACGGATTTAGAAGAGAAAGTGTTGAGTCTTCTGGAGTTAGAAATTATACCATAATGCTGCAAGTGATTAATTTTGGGATTCAAAGGATTCTACAAAGTAGAATTTTGACTTGTGCATTTATACAGGTAGGGGTGAGATTTTGGTACTGATTATTAGGGAAAGAGCAACTCTCGAACAAGTGGAGTTAATGCTGCAAACTTTGCGAGTTTACATTAAAGTGGCAGTAGATATAGAAAGAGGGATTTTAGCTGGAGGAGGAGAGAAACACGCTTTCTGTGAAGCAGCATTGCTCGAAGACGGTAGTAAACAGCGAGATATCTGGGGTGCGGATTGGACTCCCTTTAACCAATCAATCGCCTATGAATCGATTATTAACATACGTCCAAGCCAAAATAATCGCTCAATGGTAATTCAAGACCCAGCGATTAAAGAACGTGTTAAAAAAATAACTCAGGAGTTAATTGGTGGATATGAACCAGAATTTAGATGAAAAACAAGCACGGTTTCAAGGCGAAAATACATCACATCGCTTAGGTCATATAGCTTCTAATTTAGCTAGGCTGAGAACATTTTGTGACACTGCTTACCCTGAAGCGGTCAAAAGTGTTGCAGATGAAACTATGTGTTTTATCGAATGGACGGCAGCAGAAATTGAACCTGAATATGCTGAAGAACTGGTTAACATTCAAGTTCAACTGGCACGATGGAGATTAACTTTTGATAGTATTTGGTCTGATGGTAGCGAACGCAGAAATATGTCCGAGCAAGCTAGTGCTTGGTCAGAACAAGTATTAGATATGTCAGGGTTGTTGTCCGAATCCATCTAAAACTTTAATCATTGCGATATTCTAGATTTTGTAAAAAATATGAGCAATCACTTATAGTTTCTGGACAAATAATTCATTTTGTTAATCTGGAACGACTTGTAAGCTTAACTTCCCCATCAAAATTATTCAAATTATTTTTGCAAGGCTCCTAAGTAGGGCTTGCTTGAATAACTAACCAATCCTGATCTTTGCTTTCTTATTACTTTTTCAGCAACCTCTAAATAGGGGTCTTTTTTGGAATAGTTGACTTGACTGATTCACGCTCCTGTAATCTATTAA
Organism: Nostoc punctiforme PCC 73102; assembly: GCF_000020025.1. GTDB lineage: Bacteria > Cyanobacteriota > Cyanobacteriia > Cyanobacteriales > Nostocaceae > Nostoc > Nostoc punctiforme. The sequence goes on from NC_010631.1 coordinate 236,635, forward strand.
ACCAGTCTCTCAAATAAGGATACTGAAGAAGCCAGTCTTCATTTAAGCGAAAGCTGTAATAACCGAGGGAACATAATGCTGCCACATCTGCTGCTGTCCATGTTTCACCCTCTAACAAATATTTAGTTGAACGCAGTTGTCCATCAAAGATTGGTAAAAGGCGATTAATTAATGTTTCATATTTTTTTCGATAATAAGCAGGAGCTAGATCACCCATAAAATTTAGTACCCATAAACCGATAATGTTGTCGCCTAAAGTATCTGCTAGTTGTTCCCATTTACGGCACTCAAGCCGTATGTGAGGAGCGCTTGGGTAAAAGCTAGGCTGTGGATAAGTTTCGTCTAGATACTCCGCAATCAATGTAGAGTCCCAAATTACCGTGCCATCTTGATCTACAAACACAGGGACTTGACCAATAGGAGAAATTTCAAGGAACTCAGGGGGTTTATTGGCTAAATTAATTTCTTTGAATTCACAATCTAAATTTTTCTCTATTAACAATATTCGGATTTTCCGAGAAAAGTTTGATTGCTGATGATAATATAACATTCTATTCATAGATTTATTCTTACTCAAAAACTGGGTCTAATAATAAACTGCATTCAAAAATAGTACCCCATGATTGTGACGAAGGAAGCAATCTCATGGACTCTCACCAAAACCGTTTTATCTTAATCTCTTAGGCATGGTAAAACATTGAATTACAACACCTAAAGTCTTGCAATTATCTACTTCCCGAATGTCAGTAGATGCAGTCTTTAGTTGCGTTAGTGGACTGGTAATTGAAGATTGGGAGTAAGAGCAATGAAAACTAATGCTGCTCGACTACTTGATAAACTAGGCATCTCCTATCAAATTCTCACTTATGAAGTAGATCCTGATGATTTGGCCGCCGAAAGTACAGCGTACAAAGTCGGTCTTCCACCAGAGCAAGTTTTTAAAACTCTAGTAGTCAGAGGTGACACAACAGGTCTCTGTTTTGCTGTTGTGCCGGGAAATGCTCAGTTAAACCTAAAAGCTTTAGCTCGAATTTCAGGAAACCGGAAGGTTGAGACAGTTGCCCTGAAGGAAGTCCAGCCACTAACAGGATACATCCGTGGGGGTGTGACAGCTTTAGCCAGTAAAAAAGACTATCCCGTTTACCTTGATGAAACGGCAACTCTATTTGAGCAGATTACTGTTTCTGGTGGAATGCGAGGAATGCTACTTCTGCTATGCCCATCTGATTATTTACGTGCAGTCAAAGGTACTTTGGGAGCAATTGTACAAAATTAGTATTAGAGATTTTCGTGAGTTTAATCCTGAAAGTGTAAGGCGATTACTACTTCAAATAATCTAATTGCTAAGCAATACCGTTGCCAAATTAAGAGTGTTCAACGCCTGTAGAAACGGGATGAATACGTCCTAAAGAAGTAAGCTTGGCAAAAATCTGGGTTAATAAAATAGGCTCAGGGATCTCGGGAAGCATTTTTAGCATTTCACGAACATATCGAAAGCCACGATAATATGCTTTAAGGTCAATAATGCCGGAGCCAGGATTATGTTGACGGAAATCAGCCAGAAGATAATGGGATAAATTAACCAGAAAAAATGCTAGATTAGCAGCATTAGTCACCGCAGTTTGGCTCAGATTCATAAAATCCTCCAATCCCCAAAACTGCTTGGCATCTCGAAAGTTAAACTCAATTTGAAAGCGCAGCTTATAATAGTCAATTATTTTTTCAAATGATAGCTCTAGGTCGCTAGAAAACAGAATCACATGGCTACGAGTATTAGTTTTAAGATTGGTTTTGACTAAAATCACTACATTTAGTGCTTGGGCAAATTCCTTGTGGAGTAAAGTAGCTTGATAAATATCAGTTTTGATATCCTCGTCAATAGTAATTTTACACAAATATGCGTCAGGTATATTACAATAATCCAGCTTATCGCCCTTCGGGTTCAGCAGTCCCCTGCGACGGGAAACCCGTCTTCAGGGCTGCTTCACCGTATTACGACGGGAGCGACGATTTGGGTCAGGGTTTTGATAAGGTATATATAATGCCGAATCATGGCGCAACTTGGAAATTATGTGCAAATTAACTTGTCGAGCCATCTGCAAGGCATTATTGTTGCCAAAGTGAACATCTAAGACTAAGTAAGTTAGAGGGATAAAGTTAGCTATTAACAAGACTTGCTCATTAATCATTTTCTTAATTCTGAGTAATTCAGATGTGAAAATTACTTCTGTTTTCTTTTTGTTTTTACTCCCTTTTGGTCGTCCACGTCCACGTTTTTCTTTGGTTTTGATTTCTGGATTTGGCGATACACTAGTTTTTTCCACATCGCTTTTTACGACCTGTTCTATTTGAATCGGAAATGAGTGTCTTTCTTCGACACTTACTAACGATAATGTAAAGAAAGATAGTCCTGATATTGGTTTACTTATTAAGCTGGAAAAGAACCTATCCAACCCATAAGTTTGTTTCCCTGATTTGCTGACTACAACTTCATCTCCTGCAAGCAAATATATCTCATTCGCACGAAACAAATGCTTACGAAAAAATAGCCAAAACAATGTCGCCCAAGGTATTACTGTATGAAAGAACCTTAACATCGTCTGATAACTACCACCAGTCCCTGTCCAACGAGAAATCCCCAACATGGTGACTCGGCCGCTCATTGCTAACATAGCCAGGATTATCTGGTTTAATTGCCGCATCGTTGTAGCGTTTATCTGCGGCAAGAGGCACTGTAACAGTGATAGGATGTCCGACATGGGCTGATTGTGGTTTTGAGTTGTCGTTGTGAGAGACAATAACTCTACTACATCGGCCCTCTCTCTTCATCCTCTTATTTTGGCTAAGGTATTGCTAAGACAATGTTTTTAGTCGGCACTTGACATCAAAAATAAGTGCATATACACTTACCCTATGGATAAACACACTAACCCAATCAACACTGATTTTTTAGGTCAAGTGGGTTCAGCATGCGCCTGTTTCAATCTCCGAAAGGCTTCTCGTGTTATGACACAACACTTTGACGAAGTACTCAGGCCAAGCGGATTGCTAGTGACTCAGTTCACCATTCTGGCTGCTGTAGCGATCGCAAAATCAGCCACGGTCAACGAGTTAGCGGAGATACTAGTGATGGATCGCACGACCTTAACCAGGAATCTCAAGCCCCTTGAACGTGAAGGATGGTTAAAATCCGAACCTGGGCAAGACCAGCGAACTCGTATCATTGCCTTGACCGAAGCCGGGGAAGCTGTCTTAGCGAAAGCTTTACCATTGTGGAAACAGGCTCAAAGCATGGTTGAGACAGCACTTGGACAGCAACGATGGAACACTTTGTTGGCGCATTTAGTGGAAGCAACAGCACTCTTGCGTTAAGTCTAAAATTTTTCTCCAAAAAGTGTATATGCACTTAATTTCTCTATGTTGGCAGTTGATGATCATTCAAAGAAATCATCGGCACCTCGTGTCAAGGAGTCAGTAACATGAAAACGATTGCGGACGTAGCGCCGATGACATAGTGGCAGAAGTTCAGGGCTTGGATCATCGCGTTTAAGGAAGCGATGGATTTCAGAGAGACGGACATTCTGAGTGATCGCATCGAAAGTCTCGAACTACGAATCGCCGATCTCGAAGCGCAATTTCACGATTCAAACGATTGCATTTCCAGCTCCATCAACCCAATCATTGAAAGTGAGGCACATGAAACTTTATAGTGTTCCTATTTCACCCTTTGCCGCCCGCGTGCGGTTGTCCATCTATCGCAAAGGTCTAAACATTGAAATTGTCCCACCGCCAGAAGGAGGCATTAAAAGTGATGCCTATTTAGCTCTGAACCCTATGGGACAGGTGCCGACTTTGTTATTGGACTCTGGTTTTGCACTCCCAGAATCAGCAACGATCCTTGAATATCTAGAAGATGTCTTCCCAACACCATCTTTGCGACCGACTGATGTTGAGGATTTAGCCCGTGTTCGTTTGTTCTTGCGCCTCCCAGATTTTCATATTCGACCATCCATCTTTGCTTTAAGAGGTATGCGAGATCCAGCTAATCGCAATGAGGACGTGGTTAAAACTCAATTTGAAGTTCTCGATCAGGGCTTGTCATATATCGACCATTACCTGAGCGAAGATGTCTGGGCAGTGGGTAATCGACCGTCAATCGCTGACTGTGCCCTTGTCCCGATATTCAATATAGTCAGTTTCATGGTATTGGTCTATAACCACTCGGATATCATCAGCAAGTATCAAAAGCTTAGTGCTTATTGGCAGGCAGCCAAGACCGATGAAATTAACGCCAAAGTGATTGCCGAACAACTGGCTGCCATACCAAAAGCTTAGGAGTTTGCGGAAAGAAGGCAGATGGAACAAAGATCCTGGACAAATCCACCATCAAGTTCTCATAGCATTATTAGCAAAATCATTACAAAAAGGTAGGTGATCATGGAAGAGGGCATATCGGATAATCCCGGAGTAATTGCTTTTCCGCCAGCACTCTATGCTGGAACATTATTAATCGGATTAGTACTTAGTTTCATGTTTCCAATCGACTTTTTATCGCGATCTGTAGCACTAGCTTTGGGAGTATTAGCAATTATTTGCGCGGGTTTGATAGTAACTTCAGCTTTTCGGACGATGAATCGCGCACAGACAGAGGTTAACCCTTCACGTCCGACAACAGCGATTGTTTCGGATGGAGTTTTTAGGTTAAGCCGCAACCCAATTTATTTGTCTCTGACGCTGTTTTACATCGGCATCGCGTTGCTATTGGGTGCGCTCTGGGCATTGCTACTATTATTCCCCCTTTTAGTGATTGTGCAAATCGGGATTGTTCAGCGCGAAGAGAATTACTTGGAGCGTAAATTTGGCGATGAATACTTACGCTACAAGGCACGGGTGCGTCGCTGGGTATAAAAGGAAAAGGGGATTCATGTTAAAGGGGAAAGGGATGATGATTGTCGCGTCACTTGCAGGCGAGGTTTTTACCTTTCCCCCTTCTCCCTCTTATAAAGTACCTATTAAAACCAATTGAAAATTCCACCAAAATCTATACCGATTTATAACTATCAACGCTAGAGGCTTCTATGGCTAAATTTGATAACCATCCTACCGTGAGATGGTGGCGTGAGCAGTCTACAAACAACCCAAAAACAAGCACAGTCGCTTTGAATTCTGATTCACTCCGAACACTTTGTTTGGATGCGGGTGCTGATGATGTAGGATTTGTGGAAATTTACCGACCCGCGATCGCCGACCAACATGCCGAAATTCTGGCAGTATTTCCACCCACCAAAACATTGATTAGCTTTGTCTGCTGCATGAATCGGGAAAGCGTTCGCACTCCAGCGCGATCAATCGCTAATCTGGAATTTCATGCCAATTACGACCATGCAGATGAAGTGGCTCGAAACCTCGTCAAAGCATTCGCGCAGATTGGTGTCCGAGCCTTGAATCCGTCAGTGGCATTCCCAATGGAAATGGATCGTTATCCAGACAAAAAAGCCTGGATTATATCTCATAAACCTGTGGCTGTTGAAGCAGGATTAGGACACATAGGAATTCATCGAAACGTGATTCATCCAAAGTTTGGTAATTTCATTGCCCTCGGCACAGTTTTAATCGATACAGAAGTAACGGAGTACGCTCACCCGATCAATTACAATCCCTGCATTGAGTGTAAATTGTGTGTTGCGGCTTGTCCTGTAGGCGCGATCGGGGCTGATGGTAGTTTTAGTTTTTCAGCTTGTTACACTCATAATTATCGTGAGTTCATGGGCGGATTCACAGATTGGACAGAGACGATCGCTGACAGCAAAAGTGCTAGTGATTATCGAAAAAAAGTCAGTGCTTCTGAATCAGCCTCAATGTGGCAAAGCTTGTCTTTCAAGCCGAACTACAAAGCAGCTTACTGTATTGCGGCATGTCCGGCGGGAGAAGATGTAATTGCTCCATTCTTGAGCGATCGCAAAGCATTTATTAAAGATGTGGTCAAGCCATTGCAGGACAAAACCGAAACCATCTATGTGGTGCCGGGATCGGATGCCGAAAACTATGTTGTCAAACATTTTCCCAATAAAACGGTGAAGCTTGTGAGCAGTGGCATTCGTCCTCAATCGATTCAAGGATTTCTCTTTGGATTACCATTGTTATTTCAACGCAATCAGTCGGAGGGATTGAGTGCAATTTACCATTTCACATTCACTGGCTCTGAGTCTCGTCGTGCAACAGTGACGATTCAAAATAAAATGGTACGAGTTCAAGAAGGACATCTTGGGAAAGCAAATATTTCTGTCACGGCAGATAGCAAAACTTGGCTGGGTTTTCTTGGCAAGGAACAAAATTTAATTTGGGCACTGCTGCGATGTAAAATTCGGGTTAGTGGTTCTCTTAAGCTACTTCAGGCATTTGGTAAATGTTTTCCTACCTGCAATATTCATTAAATTCTAGAAATGCCTAACTAATTACCCCGCAAGGGGACTGAAACTTTCAAGTGCGGCTAACACTAATAATCAGGGTGTTAAGTTTTAATCAGGATGTTAAGTTTCCAAAACTAATTATCCTGCGAGGGGAGACAATACCGGAACTAATTGAGGGCTAGTCATTCTTTTGTTGACCCCGCCAAACCCCGCAATTGTCTCCAACTTCAGCTATTGGCCATAACACCAACACGGAGAGCAATCCGCTTATATTTGTTTGGATTGTAGGGCATACCTGTATGCATAACTTGGGAGTTATCCCAAAACACAATATCTCCAGCTTGCCAAATATGGGCATAAACTGGTGTACAGGAAAGAATCTCCTGAAACAATTCCTGCCAATACTGTTTAGCAGCTTCTGGTTTGTTTTCTAGCCCTTTGAGAATCGAAGTGTCTGAACCCAAATATAAACAATAGCGCCCAGTTACTTTGTGAGTTGAGACAATTGGATGTAATTTCCGAGGAATCTCTACCCCTGGCTGTGGGGAGATAGGTGAGAGGTGATACATCGACAGTAGTTTTAATTGCTGCTGATGTTGGGGAGCGAGATTGTGGTAGGCTTCCACCATATCGAGAAAGAGAGTGGTGTGGGGGTGTCCATCCGTTCCTTCGTCCGGGATGGACACCCCATAAAGCATCACAACATAGAGGGCATTCATATCCAGTCCCTGTGTTTTAGGGAGATGGTCTTTATCGTGATGCCATTGCCAAGCAACCTTGCCGACCACCTCACCAGAAAGCCCCTTGGGATTACCTAAAATGGAGACTCCAGGACTTTGTAAGTCTGGAGCGATTTCGGGATCTAGAGGCTTGGGGCGACGACCAAGGGTTGAGTCACCAAACGTCTGGATGGCAAAGTCTTTCAACTGGGATGCCGTCAGTTTTTGCTTTCTGACAACAATAACCCCGTGTTCCCAGAGAGATTGCTTCAATTCCTCAACTTGTTGGTCTGTTATAGATGCAAAATTACAATCTCGTAAAACTTCCTTGCCCAGTCTTGAATGCTGCCGTACGGTCAACAATTTATTCATCTTAAGTAAATACCGTTTGATAATATTATTCACCTAAAGTTTCGTGCTTTACGCAAAAAACGAATCATCTTGAAGTTGGCATTACGAATTTTAAAGGTCAGCATCAGCCATGTTAGAAAAGCTACTGCTGAGGGAAAACTTAAAACAAGACCCTGTTTTGAAGACTTTGATTGTAATTCATCAGCCGAACGCTACAAATTACACAACAGAATTGGCAACGCATACATGAGTTTAAAATAGTATTTTTGTACTATTTATTGACAAATAAGTACTTGTTGCTAAAATCTTTTAACAAAGCCAGGGTAAGTTGAGTTAGCGGGACTTAAACAAAAGTTAAGAGCGAAAAAGAGTATAATACTTAGCTAGCATAGCTTTCACGTCGAAAAAAGCTCATGAAAGAAACCACCCCCGCAGCCATGCCCCCATGCTTTGAAAGATGGTGTCAACGGTTTGATGATGTATTTACTCATAAAGCTCAAAAAAGAGAATTTAGACACTATGTAGGGGGATTATTGGGTGAAAGTGAGAGAAAGAACCTGTTTCAAATGGCAGAGAATGCCGTAGGGGTGACTTACCACCGATTACACCACTTTTTAACTGAAGCACCTTGGTCGAGTTCTCAGGTCAATGAGCGTCGGTTAGAGATCATGAACAAGTGTAGCCAGACGAGAATTAGTAGAGGCTTTAGCCTAATCATTGATGATTCTGGGCATAGGAAAAGTGGAAATTTTACGGATGGAGTGGGAAGGCAATATATCGGAGAAATAGGCAAAACAGATAATGGAATAGTAGTGGTAACAACACATCTATATGATGGACGAAAAAGCTTACCATTAGATATAGAGCTATATCAGCACGCTAATTCTTTAGCCGAAGGGAAACAAGACCCAGAATTTGAAAAGAAACCAGAATTAGCAATTAAATTAGTAGACCTAACTTTAAGCCGTAGGTATCAACCAGCAATAGTTATTGTAGATGCTGGATACGGCAATAATACATCCTTTTTATTAGAGTTAGAGAAGCGGCAATTAAAGTATTTAGGTGGATTAGCTAAAAATCGCAAAGTAACAGTTAATGAAAAAGATAATATTCAATCAAAAATTAGGCTAGATGAATTAGCACAATCTTTACCCCAAGAGGCTTTTACAGAAATTAGACTTAACTTAGATAAGCCCAAAACATTATGGGTAGTAACTAAAGAAGTAGAGATATCAGGTCTAAGTGGAAAGCGAAATATTGCTATCGTCATGAACGCTGAGACTTTCTCACTCGCCACTGATATTGACTATTTCATTACTAATATTTCTTCATCAATTGTCACACCACAATGGATAGTTGACACCTACTCACAGAGAAATTGGGTGGAAGTTTTTTATAGAGAAGCGAAGGGTTGGTTAGGGCTAAAAGAATATCAAGTCCGAGATAAAAGAAGTCTACTTCGACATTTTATCTTAGTTTTTTGTGCCTATACTTTTATTCTTTGGCATCAGATGACAGGTGGTTTGAGACGCCGATGGGCTAACAAACCTTTGAACACGTTTACTGAAGCAATAGATGCTTTTAGAACAGCTATGTCTTTTCGATTTTTTGATTGGTTGACCCTGAACCGGGACGTATTTGCTGCTTACAAAGCCAGTTTGGGCTTTATTTGGGCTTAATTTTTGTTTAAGTCCCGTTAGTAATTTTTTAGAAATGAAATTGCGAAAAAGCAATCTAATCAGGGATTCTCATGCAAGATTTATCCAATATTGACTTATTTTATGCTTATTTAGACTTAGAAATTAATAGTGAAAATAATATATACCGCATAGGATTGGTATCTCTGAATTTAACAAAAGATTTTTATCAAGAAAATCTAAATCAAGCTTACGAAGAAATAAGGAAGTTGAAAAATAGTAATTTAGCAGTGTGCGGTCATAACTTCCGCCGCTTTGATTACCCTTATCTGATTGAGCAAGAACAGCAATTATCTTCTTGGCACATAATTGACACTTTAGAACTATCAATACTCGCTTTCCCCTTACAGCATTCGCATAAGCTAAATAAATATTATAAGCAAAGTGAATATTCAAGTAATAATCCTCTAGAAGACGCACAGGCAACTCGATTATTACTAGGTCAACAATTAGAAGCACTATTTAAAAAGCCTGATGAAGTACAACAGATATATATTTGGCTCCTAACTTGTGGTTGCGATGATGCAGACCTTGCATATCAACAATTTTTCAGCGATCACCTTGGTTTGAAGATTGAACAACCCGCCATAGAAATGCTGCCAGAAACAATGTTGAAAAGAATAAATCAATCCTATTTGCAGCAGCTATGGTCTAGTCCACAAACTTATGATTTTGAGATAAGATTATGCGTGGCGGGTTTACTGGCTTGGAACTATGAGTGCAATACCAATGAATCGAAGCAGGTTTTTTGTGATTGGCTCAGACATTTAAATGGTTTTCAAGCTGTACTTGAGAATTTGCGTCCTTTAAGTACAGATGAATTCGCTATCAGTTCTTACTTGGAATATTTTGAAATTCCCAGTTTTCGACCTTTGCAGTCAGAAGCTGTCCAAGCAATTATTAATAATGACCGTCCACTTGTTCTGATGCCTACTGGCGGTGGTAAATCTTTGTGCTATCAATTGCCAGCATTCATGTTCCATGAAAGGCACAAAGCACTGACTATTGTAATTTCACCGCTACAAGCATTAATGGCAGATCAGGTAGCAGATTTAGAACAAGCTGGGTTTTTCTTTTCCACCTTTATTAATGGTAATCTTTCAGCAGCAGAACGCCGCCAACGGCTCGAAGAACTGCGTTTTGGTTCCAAAGGTTTGCTATATATCAGTCCTGAGCAACTGCGGTCAATGAGTATTCGGGCATTGCTAGAACAGCGTCCTCCCGTCCTTTGGGTAATTGATGAGGCTCACTGTGTTAGCCAATGGGGTCACGATTTTCGACCAGATTATCGCTACATACCAAAATTTATTCAGGAGTTATATCAAGAGCGGCAGCTTGCAATGCCTTTGTTAGCTTTGATGACAGCAACAGCAACAGTCAAAGTTGTTGAAGATATTAAAAAGCTATTTGCTCAATATCAGTTAAATATTAATCGTACAATTGATGGGGCAATAACCAGAGAAAATCTGACTTTTCAGGTCATTCCAGTAGCAGGGAATAAAGAGCAAGTCTTACTAGAACAAGTTAAAGAAGCTATTAAACTTGGTGGTAGTACACTAGTTTATACTACTACACGCAAGAATGCCGAAAAACTGGCAGAACTTCTCAACCAAAGTCATATTAAAGCTAAATACTATCATGGCAAACTTGCAAAAGAAAAGAAACAGGAAGTTTTGCAAGAATTCAAATCAGGTAAATTGAACGTAATCACTGCGACTTGTGCATTTGGTATGGGCATTAACCGCAAGGATGTACGAGCAGTTATTCATCATTCCATGAGTGCCAATTTAGAAGGTTATGTTCAAGAAGCTGGACGGGCAGGGCGTGATGGAGAGCCAGCAGTTTGTACTTTACTATTTGACCCAAAAGATGCTGATACAGTTTTTCGTTTGCAAAGCTTGAACCAATTGAGCGAACAAGATTTGAAAAATGTCTTGATCTCAACCAGACATATTCGCGATCGCACTTTTGGGAGTGCCAGAGATGATTGGTTTTGGGTTACAACTAATGAAATCTTTCAAGAGGGCGACTTTGATGAAGAGCTTGGGGAAGATTCAGAACAGCAAAATACTAAAATTAAAGTAGGTTTGCATTACTTAGAAAACTTCGGTTTATTAGAAAGAGCCGAGAACTTTTCCAGCTTTATCCAATTTGAATTGAGCCATAATACTTTTGCAGAGTCTATGGAGCAGTTTGAGAAATATAATCAGATTAAGAGTTTATCTCGGTTTGAGGCAGATAACTTTGAGCGGTTGATTCAGGCAATGCACGTTGCTAAAGCTTATTGTAGTACTAATGATGAACCGTTTCCCCTAGATCGTCTCAGCGATGAAGCTGGCATTAGTTTACATGACCTGACTGCTAGAATTCGAGAACTACAAAGGGCTGAAGTCTGTTCTTTTGAAATACCAATTACCCTTGTGATTACCAAGGGCGTAAGAGGGGATGCCCGTAAAAACCACGAACGTATTCGTCAGCTAGAAGACCAATTGCTCAATGCACTTAATGAGCTATTTGGTAATGAAAATGAAATACAAATAAATCTGCGCGGACTTGCTTCTCGACTCGACCCAGACAATAGTAAAAAAATCAGAGCATCCAATATTATAGATATTTTAGAAGGATGGGTTGCTCAAAAATGGGTGAAGTTAAACCGTATAGCTCATGATGTGGTTCGATTGCGCGATATAAAAGTTGCAGAGCATTTACCTGAACATAAAATTTTAACAGCTACAGTATTAGAAGTTTTATATCAAGCATTGGCAGATACAACAGGGGCAAGATTACCCCTGAAGTATGAACTGGGAAGGCTGGCTACTGAAGTTACCCAACAGACTAAACTTGATTGGGATAAGGAAGAGTTGGAGGTTATTCTTCTATGGCTGCACCAAAGAAAAATAATTCGATTGAGTGACGGACTAAATTTATTCCAACAGTCACTAAAAGTTCGTGTCATAAAAAATGCAAATATTTCCACAGTAACGCGCCGTTATCCTAGAGTCGAAGCTCATTATGAAGAGCAGACTCGCCGCACTCATTACATGGTGCAATATGGAAAGCTAAAGTTAACAGAACAGCGTCAGCAATTCGTAAGTGATTACTTTGGCACAAATCAAAAAGAATTTATTTCAAAGTATCAAATTTCGGCACAAGAGATTACCAGACCAATTCTTCCAGAAGATTATAAGCAGATTGTAGAACCATTGAACTCTGCTCAAAAAGAAATTGTTATAGCTTCAGACCCAGCAATGGCAGTGATAGCAGGCCCTGGTTCTGGTAAAACAAGAACTATTGTTCATCGAATTGCTTATCTTGTGAAGGTTAAGCGAGTTGAGCCAAAGCGTATTTTAGTTTTAGCTTACAACCGTAATGCAGTTAGAGAATTACGGCTGCGGTTGCGAAATATTCTTGGGGAACAATCATCTCAAATTCGAGTTTTTACATTCCACGGTTTAGCATTAGCACTGTTGGGACGAACCGTAGGTGAATATAGTAGAACTCAGGCAATAAATTTTGATCGGCTTTTAATTGAAGCTTGCGAACTACTTGCAAAAGGCGAAGAATTTGAAGATGTTGATGATGATATTCAAGCCCGACGAATTCAACTGTTAGGTAAGTTGGAGTATATCTTCGTTGATGAATATCAAGATGTCAGTGAAAAGGAATATCGTTTGATTAAATTAATTTCTGGTTTAAATGAATCTGAGGATAAAAAGAAGTCAGTACAAATTAATCTCTGCGTTATTGGAGATGATGACCAAAATATTTTTGAATTTAATGGTGCTAATACGAAGTATATTCTTCAATTTAAAGATGAATACAACGCAAAAACATTATTGTTGACCGCGAATTACCGTTCTACAGAAAATATTATTGAAGTTGCTAATGAGTTAATTCAAAAAAATCCAGAAAGATGTAAACAAGCTCCAGAAGAACAAATTCATATTAACTATGAGAGGCAAGGAACCAAAGGGCAGCCTGTTGTAGCTTTGAAATTCAATAACGCATTCCAACAGGCAGGCTGGATTAAAGATAAAATCCAAACATGGCTTGACTCAGGTACTTCCCCAAATGAGATTGCTATTTTAGCACGCAACTGGGATGAACTTAATCTTATAAGATTGCTATTAGAAAAAGAAAATATTTCTACTTGTGCCTTGAAAAATAATACTATATCTTTAGTCAAAAATCGTTCTACTCATCTGCTGATTAATGCTTTAAAGAAAGACTATAGCCTAGTTTTAAATCCTGAAGAATCAGTTCAGCAAAGATTTGAGGATTTTTTTGAACGTACTGGTCGTAGCCTAACAGAGCCTACTGTTAGAACCTTAATCAATATTGCTATAGATTTAGATCGGGAGCGAGGGTATGGGTCTGAAAATCTTGCGCTGCCCATTAGTGTTGATGAAATATTAACTGCTATCTTTGAATTTAATGAAAATGGTGAATCTTTTTTAGAAAACAAGTCAGTTCTAGTTACTAGTTTTCATGGCTCAAAAGGTTTAGAGTTCCGTAAAATCATACTATTAGGTAATGGATTTCTAGTTAATACTGGCACAATCAAATCAGAACGTCGGCTATTTTATGTTGCTATGACTCGTGCCAAAGAAGAATTAATTGTTTGTTCTACTCAAAGGAACAATTTTGTACAAGATGCTGGTTTAATTCCTCAAGTAACTCTTTATCCTCAGATTCGACTTCCTCAATTAGTTTATTACTTTGATTTCACTCCAGGTGATGTTAATTTAGGATCTCAGATTACTCAAAATAACCAACAAATTATTAAAAACTTAATGGAGGGTAGTCCAATTGAGCTAAAAGCCAATTTTCCTGGAAATGGTTGGAGCATTTTTACACCCAATAATCAAAAAATCGGTTATTTATCTCACAATGCAACAGAATTTTTAAGAAACAAAGGAATTCAAGCTGGTCAGTTTGAATTCCAAAGCCATGAGGTGACAGTTAAATATATCTACCATCACATTAAAAAAGATGAGATAACAGCAGAAGTTTTAGAGGATTGGTTTGTTGTTATTCCTCAAATACGAGTGTGCAGAAGCTTACCGAACCTGATTCTATAAAATTTCATCAGGAGATGCAAAGTTTATGGATATATTAACTTTCTGCCTTTTGTCCATGATATTCGGCGGTATGTTCGTATACCTCCTCTGGGAACTGTAAGTCCTTGTAAACGTTACGTTACAGGCATCTGGATTATTAGGATTTGGGCATATAGGAAATTCTTGCTGAGACTGCCATTGAAGAACACTCTCACGCCAAGGCTGGTTATAATCTTTACCTTGCACAAAAAAAGTTACACCCAAAGCAAAGATAACAGAACTATTTCCAGGTTTTTCTGTAGTTTAACCTCTGCAATGACGGGGAGTAATCACAAGGCATCAGTGCGATATATGGATTCAATCAACTCCTCAACTTCTTCTTCATTCAAGCATTGTTTGATTTGAGTATTGAACCACTTTATCTCTTCGGCTTCTGTGTTTTGGACTTGGTAAACCAGTAATGTTCCTGCAACACGGGCAAAAGTAAGGGGTGATGGGGACAGGTGGCTGAGTAGCTCGGATGCATTCTGGTATATATGCATGGCTGATGCTTCATCCAGAGGAGATCCTAATTGAGCGGAAAGCTGTTTTAGGCTCTCTTGAATAGACAAATGAAAGTCTGGCTCTTCCTCATGTGAAATGGGGTTACTCATAAACGCTGACCAATTAATGCAATAACTTGACGGTCTAGCTGGACTATTTCGGCTCGAATGTCTACCATATTCTCACATTCATTGGTTATCTTCATCGGCTAAAAAGCATAACTGACGAGATTAACTTTCAATCTTACAGGTATTGGTTGCCATTTGTTTGGCGGACTGTGATGCTGTCCCCATCTGCCACTTGAGTAGCTATCCATTCTTCAGTAAGTGCGATGGATGGCTGGTTAGTTCTTTGGAAAATCAAGATAGCGCTGATGATAGTCCAGCGATCGCAGTTAACTCGAAACCACCCTGCTTGAAATCTGCAACAAATTTTAACCGAAGTGCTGATTCTACCTTCAAAGCTACTTTCGTTTGTCTTGACTCCACACTCCAGTCTTAGAAGCGATCGCTAATCTCTGGGCATTCTCGAAAGCTATTTGATTTGGGCATTCCACCCCACCAAGCCGCGTTTTAGCCAAGCCGCTTTTAAGCAGTTCTTCTTGAAAGCTAATCTCAGTATCGCTCTCTCCACGAGCCATCACTTCAGCAACAGTGCGCCCATCGCTATCTTTTGCCACTGGAATGATCATCAGTTGGTTATTGGCAGCAGCGGCTAGCTTAAGCAACTTCTGTTTTGCTTTATTGCTCAATGCTTGTGCTGGCACTTCACCTTGTTTCATTTCTGGGGCATCAATTCCACAAAGCTCAACTGACATTTGGCTGCCATCGGTTTGGCGGACTGTGATGCTGTCCCCATCTGCCACTTGAGTAGCTATCCATTCTTCAGTAAGTGCGATGGATGGCTGGTTAGTTCTTTGGAAAATCGAGATAGCGATGATGGTAGCTCCAGCGATCGCAGTTAAGATTACGAGAGTTTTCCACAATGGCTTCATGTTGCGACATCTGTTGTTGGAATTTAGGAAACCACAATCCTAACTGCACGGAACATTCATCATTAGCAATTGTTTTCTCAAGTTATCTAAACAGAGTCCAATACTGGTTCTCCTTAAGACTAGAGCAGTGCGTAGCTTACCGCCGTAGGCATCGCTGTTATTCAGCCAACTCCAGGGTAACGGTAGTAATGCAACGAGAGTATTAAATTGCAGATGTTACAGATAGCGATGTCTACTTTTTGGGGCTGTGACGCTCCTGCGTCGCTCTAAGTGAAGCTATGCCGCAGGCTTTACGCTACGCTATCCGTGTCGCTGACACTACTAAGAAAGTGCGTTAGCGTAGCTTACCGTGGGTATCACTTTAGCGTTTTTGGCAATTTAGAGCGGTAGGGGCAGAAGCTTTACGCTGGGTATACTTAACTTCCCATCCAGGTAAATTCCACCAGACAACACGCTTTTTTGGCTCTAACCAAAAGTCTAATTGTTTGATTAAGCCATTCTCAAAAACTAGTTTCGGGAAGGTAGGATAGTCACGATCATCACTCTCGCTATAGTTACGTCCAAGATAGTTAAAACAAGCCTTTAATCCTTGAGCAACTCCCAACTCTTCAACTCCAATGCCTTTTAAGGTCGAATTATCGTAGCTAAAGCTGCCATTGAACGATTTGCCTGCTAAGGAGCCTTTAGTGACATTAATTGTAAAGTCATAGCTAACAGTAGAGTTTTGGGCAAGACTTGTTGCAATTACGCCACTGCTTATAGCAGCAGATGCAATCCCAATTGCAAATTTAGGCAATAGTTTGAGCATGGTAGTATTGATGTTTGAAGTTTAGTGCTTTCGGATAATTTGTGCGTAGACGTGCAACGGCTTGTCGATAGACATCGCCTATTGGAGAGATGGTCATTACCTAACTTATGCTTGGCAATGATAAAAAGCATATCATCTACTTTGATTTTGTCTAAAGGGTAGCGCAGGCAATGTTACGTGAGTCGATTGAAAGTTTGGAGTTTTTTATTCCAGATTCCGCATCGGCTTCAGTTGGAGCTACTCTGAAGAAACTTTAGGGCATCACCGCTCATCAGCAGTCCCTCTGTTCTGCGTACTGGCGTGGGTTTCACTTCTGGAAATAAGTTTAGCTGGTTCGGTTCCAAGGGTATTACGGGGAGCCTGCTACTAGCTGATTATCGCCCAGAACTGACAATTAAGAGCATTTGCCTTTGGTGTCGCCAGAATAAGGAAAATGGTAGAGTATATAGCGATCGCTACGCTAAAAATGTTTTTAAGATATGGCTGACCAAAAAGAAACAATAAAACCTTTTAAAAAAATCGCCATATTTGATATTTTCTCAGGAGAGAATTCCGAAATAATTTGTTCTGACAAATCAAAAATTGCTGCTCAAGTTAATAAATGGGTAAACAGAGCTATCAGCAACGGTGCAGATTCGTGTTATGTAAGATTATATGAGGCAAATAAAGAAAATATAGATACAATTATTGAGAATTTATCCTACAAAATATTGCAAATTATTTTACCATTTTCTCTAAATTATAAATCTTCTTTAGTTAGTGCTTTTCATTTTAGAGAAAAAGACCAAATTAAAATGCCAGAGGCAAAAAGCAATAATGTACTGTTTGGAAAATCATGTCACTCATTAAAATCTATAGAAGAGGCAGAGTATGAGGGATTAGACTATGTATTTTTTTCACCAATTTTTGCAACCCCAACTCATCCAGAAGCAAAAGGTATTGGTCTAGATATGCTCACTCAAGCTTGCAAATCAACACAAATGAAAGTCTTTGCTCTTGGGGGAATTAACGAAAACAATTATCAAAAATGTCTTGATGCTGGTGCGTCTGGTATTGCAGCGATTAGTATGTTTAAAAAATAAAATATTTTTTCCATCCGAATTTTATTAGGCATACTAATTGCTGAGATTTGGTAATAATCTGTTGTGTTCAGCTTGCCAAGGACACTAACGACAGACTCGACAATATTTTAGCTGAGTTAGATGATGAAACTTAATTAAAGAAGAAAACAGATGCACTAGAATTTAGGAGCGGAGCCGGAGACGTTTCCGTTGCTCCGGTCAGAATCCCTCTCGTGAGGGATTCTGACCCGTCACTCATTGTAGATCGCCAAAAATTCTAGTTTTGTGGGGGTCTTAAACCCATTTATTCAGACGCTCCAGGATGAGCTAACGCTGCGCTATTCCCTATGAAGTTCAGAATACCCAACTGAATTCTGGCTCATGGCTCCTGAATTCTGTTTGATAAAACTTAATTGTGTAGTTTACTTTACCTCTGTCCCAACAATTGGTTTAGCACATCGGCTAGGCGATAGCCTGCCAAGCTCATTCGACGTTGGGCAATTTGTTTAGCTGTAGCAGCATAATTTGCTGGTAAGAGTTTCCCATCATTCTTATCACTACTACCAGAAAGTTTTCCATTTAGATATGCGTCTTGTTTTGCTATTCTAAAGCTTTCCAACTTCGCCCAGTTATTAAATTTAGTTTCTCTTAATTCAGGTAATTTATTACGTTGGTAAGATGATCTAAGGCTAGTAGCAGCGTTACGAACTGCTTGAAACCTTTCGCTGCCAAGAATTAGGTCATCCCAGAATTTATGCAAACTAATCGTTTGGCTATTTGGTTTAACTCTAATGTAAAAACGTGTACCGCCTCGATCGCCTTCTGGTTGTGGGTACTGGTTAGTTATTAGTTTGGTAGTATGCAATGGCTGATGTACATCCCCTATTAAATGGAACAGCCAACATATTGCAACTGCTTTGTCACTGTTACTGGCATTGCTTTTAACAACATCAAGGTTTTTTTGGAAAGCAAATATAATATTTTCTTCATCAGGGATTTCACGGGGAATCGAGTTTGAAGCTCTACCGGGTTGATAAGGAAAGTTAATGTAATGCCAAGTTGGATGATTAAATTCTGGGTTATCACGAGCTTCATCTGCCCATTTTGCTGCCCACATAAACAAGTACAAGTTTTTATCTTCAGGAGATATATTAGATTGATTAAGAGAGTTCCACTGTTGTTCAAACTTGGAATATTCGGGATGTTCTTTTAAAATAGCCACAACTTTATCAAGGTTTTGCTGATTACTTTGCTTAAGTTCACTGTAAGCGATCGCTCCTGAAACCATGTGTCCAGACTTATTCCAAGCAAAAGCTGGGTGCTGCCAAATCAGGATTGTTGAGAATATTGTCAATAAAGAAAACTTAAGGGAATTTTTTGTTATGAAATAGATTTTTTGAATTGAAAGTCTCTTATTCATAATCATCTCGCTAATAATTGAGTATTAACACAAATCTTAACTTTATAATCGCACGAATCACCTGAGTCATTACCAATTCTTAAATATTGGCTTTTATACTGAATCTTGTTGATGAGCAAAGGTAAAACTGAATGAGTTTCAAAAAACTTTTTCTTGTGGCTTGTGGACTGCTTGTAGCAATAGTAATTAGTATTTTAAGCGATACAAAAGTAATTGCTCAATCCACCACTGATTTAGCTTTAGCTTTATATCATGCTCCTATTCACTATCAAGACACAGACAGCACCAAGTATAGTGGAGACTACATTACACGATTTGATTACGATAACGATTGGCGAGGTACAAATAACTGGGATAACCTCATCCTTTTTCCACTTTCTGCTCATGCTTACTATTCTGTAGCTGAAACTTGTACTCATTGGTTCATTACATATTCCTTTTACCATCCTCAAGATTGGACTGATATTCCTTTCGATCAAGAACACGAAAATGATTTAGAGGGTTTACTTACAATTGTCCGTAAGGACGGTTCAGCTTTTGGTAAATTAGAAGGTGTTGTCACTGTATTTCATAACGATTTCTACTCTTACACTCCAACTGGTAGTCCTTTACGCAATGGTGCAGAAAGTATTGATGGCACACTGACAATGAATAGTTACAGTGGTTCATTGCACCCATTAACAACTCAAGAAGCTAAAGGTCATGGATTAAAAGCTTGGCCTTATGCTGGAAACTTTAAGGGTGCAAGTAGCGAGGATGGGATTATTTACTATCCGAATGGTACTACAGCAGAACTTCCTGCTTCGGGGAATGACCGCGATGTGCAATATCAATTGCTTGATGTGTTTGCTAATAATGAAATGTGGCAACATCAATTAAATGAAGCCTCTTTATCAAGTTCTTCTGCGTTGACTTTCGCTAGTTGGGGAACTTTCAAGGGAGATTCGAGTGGTGGGTGTGGCGCTGGTACACCTACTTGCAGTACAAATTCTGCTAATACCCCTTGGGGTTGGGATGATTCAAATGATGGTGCAGTATATAAAGGTGAAATGGCTTTAGACCCTGCTCACCTAACTGATGTTTATTTTGATGGGCTTGGGACTTTTGATACTGCATACATCCGCAACCAATTTATTCAAGGATTGAAAGATAGAGGATATAATTCTGCTGTAGTTCCTCAAGGTTGGCCCACTCAAATCAATCTTAATTCTCTGATTGGCAAACTCAAAAACCAATGCTCATAACCATAAATAAATTTTATGACTAACGAGATTACGGAAAAACTTAAACAAGCCTCCGATGGTTTGTTAATGATGAGCGAATCAGAGTATCCTTTTGAAGTTTTTTTATGGACTAATCAAGCTCAAGAACCAATAACCGCTCAAAAACTTCTCCAACTAACAGGGCATCCTCAAGATTCGCCAATAGAAGAAGTTGAATTAGAGTATTTTTTTAGGAATTGTGCCTTTGAACAAGAGTGGCATAATGAATTGCAGAAATCAGATGTTAAGAAATTTAAAACACTTGTTGAATCCTTGAAAGATAATCTAAAGTCAATCAAGGTTTATCGCATAGGCACAAGAAATATTGATGTCTATATTATTGGGGAAACTTTAGATGAAGACTTAGCAGGAATCTCAACAAAAGTTATTGAAACTTAGCGAGCAAATTGCAAGTCTACCCACTTAATTAAGTGGGTAGACTTTCTCGTTTTTGAAATTAGCGAAACTTACAAATTATCAACTTGTGCTTCTATTACAGATTGAATAGATGTTGAAACAAGTGATAAAAAATCGAATCCGGTTAAAGATTCCAGTGAATCAACACTGACTCGGTAATTTCTCCAGTCAGCAGTCCGAACCCCTTGGGCGTTGGGAATGTTAACTGCAATCACCCTTGTAGATGTTGTGACACCAGAGACTCCAGACCCAGGAGTGTCTAAGACAACAAGAATTTTCCAAGTGCGATTGGGAACTGTCACCTTACCACCAGCAATCGTGCTAAAAGTTCCATTGCTCCCAGTCCCACCTACGCCATATCCACCAGATATAATGTAGAGTTCTTTCCCCTGGCTAACCAGAGTTCTAGCGTAATCTTCTAAATTAGCCCAAATCCCCTGATTGTTGTCAGGCGCTTGTGCAATCATGTTACTCATCAAAAAGGTGCTGGAGTTAACCGTAACTGTGCTAGTCCGGTCGCCTGAAGGGGTCATGTGTCCTCTATCAAATCCACTACCACTAAAATCGGTAGATTGAACTTGATAGCATCCTGCTGGTAAGGTAGTATCCGCACGAAAGTCATCTTGTCTTGGTGTGCTTCCTAACCAACTACTATTCAACTGCCAAGATACCCAATTGGCTCGTCCTAATGAACAATTGTATCCAACTGCATACTGCGCTTTATCCAGCAAATAATTGTTTATATCTGAAGCTCCAGCACCACTGGGATTACCCATTGTTAGGTGTACACTTGTACTACCGCCGCCACCTGAAGTACCATAATCGGTGATGGTAATATCATCAATGTTAGTTCTGTTGGTAGTACCATCACTCTTGCGGACTTCACAGCGAGATGTGCCAGAGATGTTAGGCGTAAAAGTTGCAGTCTGTAAAGTTGTTGAACTAGTTGTGACTGTTGAACCTACTTGTAACCATGAAATACCACTATTACTTGAACACCACAACTGCCAATTGGTACTACCATCAGAACCAAACTTTGCGTGTTTAATGCTAACTGTACCAGCACCAGTGCTGCGGTCAAATTTCATTGAGACTTTACCACTGTTGCGGATACGTGCAGATTGTGTACCGCTTTTTGCATCACTGGTAAGATTACCAATCAAGGCATCATCTAAATTCCAAAGACCTGTGCTGAGGGTGACATCAGAGGAAGCATAACTGCCTTTTGAGCCAGTTTCAAAACCTTCAACAGTCGTTGCACCTTTTGCACTAAATAACGTGTTGAAGGTAATTAGTAAAACTATTACTACTCCTGTCAACCACCCATTACGATAAACTTTGCGCCAAAAATTAAATAACACTAGGTCTAATTTAACCTCGTAAGTCCAGTAGTCCGTTTGCATTCCGAGCTAAAAACACAACAGGATAATAACTAACTGTGGTATTTACGTAGGTTAAATTCTCATTATTTTTAGATTATGTCTGTTAGTTGTAACACCTGAAGTTGGACTAAAGAACAGACTCTTAACTTGCACTACAATCTATCTCACGTACATTGGAGACGTTTTTGTAAACTACCCCACACACTTTAATTCCTCCCATGAGTGCGATCGCCACTCATCAATCAGCATTTACAAGCGAACAGGAGTGTATCGATAAGAGAGGTAAACAGGTATGACTATGGAAATAGTGGGGGACATGGGTACAAGTGCTAACAAACTTTCAGCTCTCAAGCAAAATTTTAGCTAAAACAATGAGAAATTAATTTAGCAATAGCTTTTTCTAATAAATACGTAAAAATACTGTGATTACTTGGTAAGTTTGCTTGGTTAAATTTAATATAGCCTGAGACGAAGCCTATTATGTGTCTCATTTAGTGCAAAATGGTGATCGGTAAAATGTATTACAACTTTGCTCTTTGTAATCCAAATTGTGGTATAGAATTAAAAGTGCGCTCCCAGTATATTTTTTAAAGTTTTAAATACATCCTTTACCTTTACCTCTTACCCTTTCCCCAATAGGGCCAATTTTCTTATAGATGGAGTTAAAAAGGCTCTTGAAGGCGGTGCATCTATGGGCTAGAAGATGCCCTCAGAAGAGCTAATTTTGTTAAAGTTGCTGAAACCATTTATTATGAGCAAGTCAAACAGTAACTTGCTCTAATATTTAATTTAAAGAGGAAGAATAACGCTTTCTGCGGCTCCCTTAAATGGTAGGGTCAAATAAGTTAGTTCTGCTCCCGCTCGGTTTACTACAAAGCCTAAGCCTCTGGTCTTAATCGCCACGGTATCAAACTCTTGTTTTTGACCATTTTGGAGATTTACAGTTGGTAGCACCAAAGTTAACTGCAACTCACCCTGATCTGCATTTGGTTTTAAGGTGACAGTAATCAGTAAACCTAGAGGGCTATTTTGTTTCCTGATTGCCTTGCCTCGAAAAGTAAATTCACCTTCTGGACCTTGATAAGTCAGTTGTGAAGCTCCTGGTGGGTCGTCTACTCGCACCGGGCCTGGCGCTTGAGGAAAGAAAACAATTTGTGTAGTTCTGATTGGATCAGTAAAAGTATATTGATTTGCTTGATTAAATCGAGTTACATCTGCTAGTTTTTGGGCAGGTTTGAAATCAACTGCTCCAACAGGCGCACAGATGCCTACTCCTAACATGACAACAAATAGAGTTGATACATTAATTGCAACGAGTTGAGAGATATTGGTTTTCATAGTGGTGCGATTGATTATGTAGTAAACAAAGACATCCTTTAATCAAGTTACTAGCTATCTTTAATTTAGCAATCAGCCTACTATACTTTCACCTCAAAACTCAAATTTTTTGCAACAAGTCAAAATTATTACAAAACTTTGTATTCTGATTTTTCAAACTGATGCAGTAGAGACGGCGTGGCGTTGGCAGTGGGGACGAGTACTGCAATATACTCGTAATTGAGATAATGTTAAGTCAAATAGTTGCCAATCTCCCCGCTACTCATTCCTGTATCAGATATCGCCGCATCGTCTTCTCCCTGCCTCATGTAAAGTGTTTTGCTTGCAAGCATTAGCACTTTCTAAACGGTTACTGAACGAAGGACCTGAAACGATTAAAACCTTTTTGCTCAAACTTTTAGCTATTTTGCTTCAGGTATGGGAATATAAGAAGAAATACTAGATTTATTATGGGGGTTTCCATATACCCGCCTCCAACTTTCTTTTACTATTAGCTTTTAAGGCAATGGTAAATTAATTTTAAATCATAAAAGTAAAAACTTATACTCTTGGAATCTGGTACAATTGTATGGGCATTATTAAAAAAATCTTAGCTATAACAGCTAGCATTACTTTGAGCTATGTTGTTACCGGAGTCAGACCTACTCAAGCAGCTATAGTGACTTATGATTTTGATGCATCATTAAATACAGGAGCGTTGCAAGGTACTAAATTCCCTGGCACGTTCAGCTATGATAATTCAGAGCAAACAGGGATAGGACAGGAATTTATCTCTTTAAAAACTTTAGATTTTAGTCTTTTAGGGACTACTTTTACTAAAGCAGATTTAAGTCAAGGTGGACAAGTGATAATTAATAATGGAAATGTAGAGGATTTTACTGCTGCTTTCTTTTCACCTTTCAATATTGCATTTGGATTTGGTGGGCCAGGAATTATTGGATACAGTGGTTTAGGTACAAGTGGTGAAGGAGTTTACACAATTCGAGCCGAAACTGTTCCAGAACCAACAGATATTTATGGCGGTCCAATAGCATTAGGGTTTGGATGGTTAATGAAGCGTAAACTAAAAGCCTTGAAAGCAGATTAGCTCTTTTAAAACACCTTGGGAAAATACAAATGTGGAACTTCTACAAAAGATTCCCAAAAAAGAAAACATCCTGTAATAAATAATAATTATGATTGCAAAGGAGAAAGCAAAGCCATTGGTTGCAGCTTTCTCCCTACTTTTATACGTTAAAGAAATATCGGTTTTAGATGGTACTAAGTTTTGGAACTGGTTAAAAGATAAAGGTTACTCTCTAGTTTAATTTCCTAACATCAGAAAATTCTATTGTTAGCAGCCAACCCCATAGTAGCCAATATCTGCGTCTGGGTGAAAAAGGATTCCGGCTTCCTCCCTTTAAGGCAAGCAGCAACTTTCCACAGCTTCCGGTGACTTAACGCTTTTCCAAGTCCGCAGTGCTTCCTTCAAGTAAGCGATGTCTACGACAAACCGCTAAAAGTGTCTATGTACCCAGCACATTTTCCCAGCATTGCCTAACTGTACGTTGAATCTCTGCATTGAGTCGAAACTGTGGGATACAAGAAATCTTTCAACTGCTGCAACACCTCTTGAACTTCGTGATGAGTTGGCTGTATTGATTTTTCTACTGTAGGGGCAGAGGAATAATCATCCTCCTCATCATTTCTTTAGTTCGGTTCCACTCTCAGATAAAATTGTGTAGCCACAAACTTAGTATCTCTCTTGGTTGGATCTACGTTTTCTACTACCTCAGTTTTACCTACAGCAATCAAACCTTGACCAAAAATTTCGCTTGTTGCTGCGTCAAGTTGTTTTTGTGTTGCACCGATTTGACTCAAATCAATTGATGAAACTTGAGTAGTTTTAGGTTTATTTAGAACCAGATTATCTGTGGAAAAGCAAGGAGTTGTGATGCAACGAATGCCATTGTCTTTTAGTGCCACAAAAGTACCTTTTGCTGGTGTATTTGTCGTAGCATAGAAGGCTTCTTTTACTCTCAAATTCCCAAACTCGCCGAATCCAGGAAATGTTACTGGAACAATGTTACCTCTGAGAATTACACGGCTACCATCATCATTTTGAATTTTTATTAGTTCGTCAAGCGAGACTTTCAGGGAACTCCAATCAATTGCAGACACATAGCATTCGGAGCGAAAAACACCATCTAAGCAAGGAGTAGCTTTCAAGTTGACTTGTTTTATAAAATACCCACCGCATACTGGAGAAGCACACTTGCGAAAATCTCTTCGCACCATGTAATATCCCCATTGAGGAAACTCTTGGTTTTTGACACTGACTGCAACAGAATCAGTAGTCTCTGGAGCAGAAATATTTTGCGCCGATACTTTGGATAGAAATCCGTTGGTGACTATTATTGCACCTAATAGAGGAATAATTGGGTATTTGTAGTTAAACGATTGTTTGTTCATGGTAACAAGAGATTTTATTTGAGGGTTCAATACCTTTGTTAAGAGCAGAGTTGACAAGATTTATCGTAAAAACTGCCAAAATTACCTATACACAAGCTCGGAGTTGATAAGGTAACTTGGAATACTATAACTCTTACACTACTGACAATAGGTTAAAAAACCTCACAGGAAACCTTAAAAGAATTTTAAGGACTCATTGTTTTTGCCAACTTTGTCCCAGAACCGCCCGACTGTACGCCCAATCTCTGCATTTAGCCAAAACTGCGATGGCACTAGCGCCCGCCGGAGGCGAGCGCACAAGAACAACAAAAGCCGACTCAAGCAGATCGTTGAGTTTTATTCCAAATGAACTGAGATGTTATCCTTCCCAATTGACTAACACCCCATCCACGATCGCAATCCCCCACTGCGGAAACTTCGCCAATAATTTTTCGATCGCAATCTGCAAAGCAGGGTCATCATTCCAACACTCCTGCAAGAAATCAAACCCCGGATTATGCGCTGAATTCGCCGCAAAGCGTGAGTTTTTGCATACGTTCCGGTCGCAGACTTGACCTTGCTACAAAGTCATAGTAAAACACTTTTCAAACCACTTCTAAACTCTTTTAGAGGATGTTTATAAATTTTTCAGGTAGGCTCATTTGAGACTTTAATAACCAGTTTCCCCTTTTTGTTACCGTCGAAAAGTTTTAGGATCGCCTTGGGTGCATTTTCCAAGCCTTCGACAATCTCAAGAGCATATTTAATTTGCCCCTGGTTTAGCCACTTTCCAATCTCTGCTATCGCTTCATGAAATCGGGGAATATAATCCAAGATAATAAATCCCTGGACGAGAGCGCGTTTCATGAGAATTTGGCTGTAATTATATGGACCAGGAACAGGCTTTGAAGCATTATAAGTTGAGATTAAACCGCATAAAGGCAGGCGGGCGCGCAGATTAATTTTGGTTAGGACGGCATCAAGGATTATTCCGCCAACATTGTCAAAATACACATCGATTCCATTGGGACAAGCTTGAGCTAATGCTTTTTCTAAATCTCCAGTTTTATAGTTAATTGCTGCATCAAAGCCAAGTTCTTCTGTAAGCCAACGGCACTTTTCATCACTGCCAGTTATACCAACTACCCGACAACCCTTAATCTTGGCAATTTGTCCAACAATGGAACCAACTGCCCCACCTGCTGCTGAAACGACCACAGTTTCTCCAACTTTTGGCTGTCCTATATCTAATAACCCAAAATAAGCTGTAAAACCAGTAGCTCCCAGTGGCCCGGTAAATGCGTTGAGTGGACAAGGCAGAGGATTAGGTAATCGCGTCAGCGAAAAGCCGCTGCTTCCAAGGGCGATCGCGTAATCTTGCCACCCTAGCAACCCAGAAACCAAATCTCCCTTTTTAAAATTGGGATTTTTGGACTCTTCAACCACACCTATAATACCGCCACGCATAACTTCCCCAATTTCAACAGGAGGCATATATTGCTCCATATCGCTCATCCAGATCCGATTGGTAGGATCTAGTGACAGATATATAGTACGTACCAGCACCTCATCATCTTTTGGGCTGGGGATTGGCTCTTCTCGGTACTCAAAATCGCTTTCTTTAATGTCACCAACGGGACGAGCAGCTAATAGAAACTGTCGATTTATCGCTCTAGTCATAAGTTTTTGTTGGGTGTGACTGAGAGTTGGTCAGAGTCAATACAGACTTCCTTGGCTTTTTTTAGGTCTTCTAGCATCATTTTACTTTAGCATCTCACTTCACCAGCACCCCATCCATACAAGCAATTCCCCATTGCGAAAACTTAACCAGCAACTTCTTGATCGCAATTTGCAAAGCCTGATCGTCATTCCAACACTCCTGCAAAAAGTCAGAACCCGGATTCTACCCCGAATTCGCCGCGACGCAAGAGTTTCTGCACACGCTCCAGTCGCACATTTGACCGTGCAGCAATCGCCTCATGCGACCATTTTTCAGCACTGGGGACAGACGCGGCGGAACTTTCACCCTCATGATCCGCTTTCATTTCTACACCCGAAACTGAATTTTCAGTCATCAACTCAGCAGAGGGGCGACTCGGTTCTATTTTCTGATCTGCGATCGCTTCAGAAGTTGGCAGAAGTTGGACTACTGCCCAAAATTATCGTCGCAGTTTCCAAGGCTTGGGTGTTGTTCATGGCAACGCTTAGGTTTTTCAGCGCCATGCACATGAGCCGCAGATATTCCTGAGCATTTTCTTTGGGTGGTTCGACAGCTAGCGATCGCAACTTTATAAATTGGTAAAGGTATTGATATAGTTAACTTATAAGTTTAGAGATTATATGGTTCAGGACATCTCACAGAAATTTACCTTATGGCTCAAAGTTTCACTTCTCGGTCTCTCCCTACCATTGTTACTTAGCAGTAGTATTCGAGCAGAAGAGTGTACTCCAGCAGATATCAAAGCACAGATTGAAAAATTTAAAGATGCTAAAACTTTCAAAGCTGCTAATGATACTGTAGTGAAATGTGGTGAAGACGCTATTTCATCTTTAGCAGAAGCCCTAAGTAATAGTGATGCAGCCACCCGTACTAATGCTGCATCTGCTTTAGGTAAAATGGGTTGGATAGCACAAGATGCTGTTCCTGATATAGTGGAAACACTTGGGGATGGTGATGAAAACGTTCGTAGTAGTTCAGTTCGTGCCTTAATTGCTATTGGGAGGTCTGCTCAACAGCAAGCTAATACAATTTCTGAGTTAGATTTAAAAGGAATTACTAAATTACAACTTATTAAACGACAAATAGAAAAAGCCCTTGCTCATCTTGATGCAAAACCAAAAGAATGGGCAAATCAAAAACTATTACAGCAAGAACTCCGCTTAACTAGGAATGCGCTACAAACCAAGTTAAATCAATTGCAGGATAGAATAATTTCTCGTTTCATTCAGTGGGTAATTAAAAATCCCGGAATATTTATATTATTGGCAGTGGCTGCTTATTTGAGTATATTTAGTATTCGTCCATTGTGGTTACTTAGTCTAAATAAAGTATTGCCCCAGACATGGAAAATACCTATAATCAACCAAGAAATAGCAGTAAAGTGGTTGTTATTTTTAAATTACAAGCCGAGGGTATTAGATACGTGGGTAGAAAAGTATATTGAGCCAGTTAAAACAGAATTTTTGCTGAAAGATATAGTCAAGCGTGATAGCGGAAGCCATATTCCGCAACCTGTTGAATTCAAAGACAAAATCAAGTATCCTCAACTTAAGAACAACGATAACTCGACAGAAGAAGCACTAGAACACAAAGAACTCCAAAAAGAACTCAAAGCAGAGATGCAGAGAGAGCAACAGTTTTGTGTACTGATTGAAGGAGAAGGTGGTGCAGGTAAAACCAGCTTGGCCTGTCAAATTGCAAATTGGGGAATAGAAGGTAAGCTTGCTAATCATCGGATATTACCTGTACTCATTGATCGCGATTTGCAAGACAATGAAGACCTCCTGCAAATGATTCGTAAGCAACTACAAGACCTGACAAATACAGGAAATGACGATATTACTCAAGAATTTCTCATTCACTTGTTGTATCAGCGACGTGTCTTAGTGATTATTGATCACTTTTCTGAGATGGAAAAGTCAACCCGTAATAAAATCCTTGCTGCAATAACCGAAAATCCTATTATTAATGCCTTAGTTTTCACATCACGAGTAGTAGGGGAACTTAAAGGTCTGACCAGATCCACTCTCAAACCAATGCGCGTTGAAGGAGAACGGATATCAGAATTTCTGGGTGAATATCTTAAGTTATGCAACTACCGTAACCAATTTGATGACGAAGCATTCTATAACGCTTGCTCTCGTCTCAATCGGATGGTAGGACAGCGTAAGATTACAATTATGTTAGCAAAGCTCTATGCTGACCAAATGATTGCTACTAAATATAAAGCAGTAGATACAGAACTACCAGAAAATATCCCAGACTTAATGCTGAGTTACCTAAATCAGCTTCACCCTAAAGCTGGTTCAGCCCAACAGTTAACAGTTCATCAAGATTTAGAAATCATTGCTTGGAAGTGTTTAGAAAATACTTACAGTCCTACACCAATTTCTAGGATAACTGCCGAAGAAGCCCTAGTTAGACCCGGTTCAAATGAAATTGATAGCCGTCTCGACTACTTACAAACTACTTTGAATATATTACTAAAAATAGAACCAGACAAAGTAAAGATTAATTTAGACCCTTTAGCAGAGTATTTGGCAGGGTTATATCTAGTTCAACAGTATAAAGATAACGCCGAAGCTTGGCAAAAACTTTTAAACGATATTGATGAAAAATCAGAAAATCTGGAAAAAATTAAAGGCTTTTTGTTAGCACTGTGGGACTGCTGTGAATTTAAGAAAAATGAGTTTAAAATTCCAGATTTAGTATTTCAGGGATTGCTAAAGAGAGCAAATTTAGATCCAAAAGAAATTGAGGCAGAGCAACGGAAACGGCGGATTAAGATATTGATCAATGAGCTTTATACACCAGAGGTAGAATTTCGCATCCGTGCTGTAATTGACTTGCAAACAATGGGCAAGGATGCTAATCCGGCTATTCCTCGTCTACGTAAACTTTTGGAAAATAACAGCGAAATAGCAAAAGTTCGCAGAGAAGTTGCTAAAACTTTAAAGCAGCTTGGGCAACAAAATAGAATGATAATTTTACAAATCGACAATGGAGTAGAGTCGATTCGCCTAGCGGAACATCCACCCACAGAGGAGATATATCTTGGTGATAAGGTCATATTAGAAATGGTGCGAATTCAAGGCGGTACATTTTTAATGGGCGCTCCAGAAACGGAAGAGTATTCTATGGATTCAGAACGCCCTCAGCACGAAGTAACTGTTCTCCCCTTCTTTATAGGCAAGTACCCTGTCACCCAAGTACAGTGGCTAGCAGTCACATCTCTGCCTCAAGTTAACCGAGAACTTGACCCTGACCCCTCCAGGTTTAAAGGTGCAAATCTACCTATAGAAAAAGTGTCTTGGTACGAAGCAGTTGAGTTTTGCGACCGCCTATCTCAACATACAGGAAAAACTTACCGTCTCCCCAGCGAAGCAGAATGGGAATATGCCTGTCGTGCTGGAACTACCACTTCATTCCATTTTGGCGAGACAATCACATCAGAATTGGCAAACTATGATACCAGCGAAGTTTCTGGTGTGGGAGTAAAGGGAAGGCATCAAAAAGAAACTACACCTGTGGGTAATTTTGAAGTCGCTAACGCTTTTGGGCTATACGATATGCACGGGAACGTATGGGAATGGTGTCTCGACGATTGGCACGATAACTATGAAGGTGCGCCAATAGATGGAAGTGCTTGGTTTAATATTTATCACAAACAAGCACATTTTGTACTGCGGGGCGGTTCTTGGTACAACAATCCTAAATTCTGCCGTTCCGCGTATCGTAGCAATAACAACGATCGCGGCAACCACGGCAACATTACTGGTTTTCGTATTGTCTGCGAGATTAAAAGGATTCTTTAGTAGCTCTTTTTTCATCTTGTACGAAATAACGGATATTCTCGGACTTAGACAAAATAGAGGGGTAAAAAGGGGTATAATTCTTTTTCAGCCTAGCTTTCACGTCAAAGTAAGCTCCCATGAAAGAGACAACTCCCGCCGCCATGCCTCCATGCTTTGAAAAATGGTGTAAGAGGTTTGATGATGTGTTTACTCATAAAGCTCAAAAAAGAGAGTTCAGGCATTATTTAGGAGGATTATTGGGTGAAAGCGAGAGAAAAAACCTATTTCAGATAGCAGAAAACGCTATAGGGGTGAATTACTATCAATTACATCACTTTTTAACTGAAGCACCTTGGTCTGACTCCAAGATCAATGAACGGCGCTTAGAGATTATGAACAAGTGCAGTCAAACCAGAATTAGTAGAGGATTTAGTTTAATAATTGATGATTCTGGTCATAAGAAAAGTGGCAATTTTACCGATGGAGTGGGAAGACAATACATTGGAGAAATTGGCAAGACGGATAATGGAATAGTAGTGGTAACAACTCATTTATACGATGGGAGAAAAAGCTTACCATTAGATATAGAGTTATATCAGCACGCCAGTTCCTTAAAAGAAGGTAAACAAGACTCAGAGTTTGAGAAAAAACCGGAATTAGCAATCAAGTTAATAGACAGAACTATCCAGAGGAAATATCAACCAGGGATAGTAATTGTAGATGCGGGATATGGCAACAATACATCTTTCTTAGTAGAGTTAGAGAAGCGAGAATTAAAGTATTTAGGAGGAGTCGCCAGAAATCGAAAAATAACTATTACTAATGAAGATACTATTCAACAAACAATTAGGCTAGATGAATTAGCACAAAGTTTACCCCAAGAGGCTTTTAAAGAAATTCAATTAAACTTAGATAAGCCCAAAACAGTATGGGTATTAACTAGAGAAGTAGAAATATCACAATTGAAGGGAAAGCGAAATATTGCCATCGTCATGAATGCAGCGACTTTCTCACAAGCCACCGATATCGACTATTTTATCACCAATGTTTCTTCATCAATTGTTACCCCAAAATGGGTAGTTGATACTTATTCTCAACGGAATTGGGTGGAAGTTTTTTATCGAGAAGCCAAAGGGTGGTTAGGATTGAAAGAATACCAAGTCAGAGAAAAAAGGAGTCTACTGAGGCACTTTATCTTGGTATTCTGTGCCTATACTTTTATTGTTTGGCATCAGATGACAGGCGGCTTGAGACGCAGGTGGGCAAATAAACCTTTGAATACTTTTACTGAAGCAATAGATGCTTTTAGAACAGCCATGTCTTATCGATTTTTTGATTGGTTGACCCTTAATCGTGACGTGTTTGCTGCTTATAAAGCCAGTTTAGGCTTTATTTGGGCTTAATTTGCGTTTAAGTCCCATTAATTGCAAGTCGTCACTGAGGTTTTTTTAAAAGCCTCTAATTTTTCAAAATCCTGCTTTTGGCTACGCGGACGCGGAACTTTGAGCTTGGCTTTGAGCCTGTAACGCGTCAAGTAATGTACAGTTGCGTATTCTGCTTGCACCCCTAACACAGTATCTAACCAATGTTGAATCTGGGTGTAACGTTGAAATCCACCTTCAGGCTGTTCGAGTTGGTTTTTCAGGCTCGACATTGCCCAATTTGGTATTATACGTGTTCGACCTGGACTTGTTCCAAACTCCACAACCGCCTCAATTCCTCTATTTCGATAATCTGCCAACCACCTTTGAACCGTGCCCCGATGCCTTCCCAAAGTTTTCGCGATCGCACATACATTCAACTGTTAGGCTTTAATCAGATACAGTGCTTATACACGTTCTTTGAGTCGAGCATTTTTCTGCTGGCGTACTAACGCTTCCAGTTCCTCCACATTTTCTTTGATTTCAATATGTGTTATGCCTGCCATCACATACCCTAAATTGCTACCTTTCTTACATTTACCATCTGTCGCATTCTTTTTTCAAATTGGTATTAGGTAATCCATATCAAATTAACTTTGTCCCCTATCATCCCCATACGTACTATAAATTCATACCCATCATCAGCAAAACTCAGCTTCCACAAATAGGTCTGAGTTTCTCCTTGTTTGAGATCACCGAAATAAGTGGTTGTATAACCTTCAGACATACGAGGAATTAGTGGAGAGCTAACTTGGTCAAAAATTTCTTTGGTAATATCTGTTCTGTAGTTGGAATCACCAACTGTGAGAAAAAGGTCGTAATTTCCCGTAGCCGTAGCATCCAAAATAGTTTGCAAACAATTAATCACGTTTTCAGGAGGATTTGTTGAATTCATAATCATGCTCTTATGTTTGGTGTGGCCAGGTATACTAAGCTTTCATCCAAAGATTCAAATTTTTTGCATAAGTCAAAATTATTACAAAACTTTGCATTATTCGTTTTTAACGCATCACACTTGTTACTCATTTTAGTGAACCAACACCCCATCCACAATCGCAATCCCCCACTGCGGGAACTTCACCAGTAGCTTCTTGATCACAATCTGCAACACCGGATCATCCCAAGACTCTTGCAAATACTCAAACCCCGGATTCTGCCCCGAATTCGCCGCAACCTTGAGTTTCTGCATCCGCCCTGGCCGCATATTTGATCTCGCTACAATCGCCTCATGCGACCATTTATCAACGACGGGTGCGGCGGAACAAGCACCTTCATGATCTGCTTTGACTTCTACACCCGAAACTGAGTTTTCAACTAACAACGAAGTGGGATTACACTGTTCTACCTGCCCCTGAGTTTGATTAGCGTAGAC
Source organism: Nostoc punctiforme PCC 73102 (assembly GCF_000020025.1). Lineage (GTDB taxonomy): Bacteria > Cyanobacteriota > Cyanobacteriia > Cyanobacteriales > Nostocaceae > Nostoc > Nostoc punctiforme. Next base: position 270,834 of record NC_010631.1, read on the forward strand.
GTGAAACGGCTTGTCGCTAGACATCGCTGCATTCGCTAACGACTGAACCAACCGCGCACTATAGAACTCCTGCTGTAAAAGAGACAGAACACTCAGCACACTCAATTCAGACCAATCCCCCAAATCCTCGTTGTGCAGAGATATAAAAGAGGTGTCCAAAAGCACAAACTTTAAAGACGGCTAAAAAATTGGTGTTGCGAGATTCGCATAATGGATGATGATACCATGCTAGAAAGAGCGGTGTCAGCCGCAGTCTTTCTTCAAAGGAGCAGCTAAATTTCTTTGCCCTAACTTAAAGCGATTGTCCAAGCTTTTTCAGAGCATGGAAAACCATAAAGAGAAATCCAAATGAACTACGACATCAAAGACAAAACCATTTTGGTTACGGGCGCAAATCGCGGCATCGGCAAGGCGATAGTTGAGTCATTTATTGAACACGGAGCCACCAAAGTCTATGCGGCTGTTCGTCAGCTCAACAGTGTCTCCTCATTGGTTGAGCAATACGGCTTACGGGTAGTACCAATTCCGGTTGATTTAGGCGATCCCCAATCTATTGTTGCTGCTGCTCAAACTGCCCCAGATGTGCAAATAGTTATCAATAATGCAGGAGTCTTTCAAGCTGGAACTCCCTTAGCTGAGAATGCGATCGCCGCTCTCGAATTTCAGATGAAGATCAATGTATATGGATTGCTCTACATGGCTCAGGCGTTTTCCCCGATACTCAAAGCCAATGGAGGTGGTGTCTTTGTCCAAATCAATTCTGTTGCTTCGCTCAAGGGTTTCCCTGACTCTGCCACTTACTGTGCCTCAAAAGCTGCTGCCTATTCAATCACCCAGGCATTACGAGAACTATTGAGTGAGCAGGACACGCTTGTGCTAAGTGTTCACCCTGGCCCGATTGCCACGGATATGGGCGATGCGGCAGGAATGAGCCAGGTTGCACAGCCACCTGCACTTGTGGCAGACGGGATAATAAAAGCTCTCAAAGCTGGGGATTTTCACGTCTTTCCTGACTCGATAGCGAAACAAATGGGCGATGTTTATAAAAGCTTTGCCCAAAATGTCATTGAGGTGTCATCAAGTTAGCTACATTGCAGGGGAACGCTCTAGACAAGGGTATCTGGGTATTAAACAGCAAGCCCAAACTCTTCTCGATTGTACAGATTCACTACTCCTCCCAATCCACCAACACGCCATCAACATAAGCAATCCCCCACTGCGGAAACTTCACCAGCAGTTTCTTGATCACTATCACAAGCGCTGGATCATCATTCCAACACCAGAGCAAGAACTCAAACCCCGAATTTTGCTCCGAATTCGCCGCAACTTTGATTTTCTGCATAGGTTCCAGTCGCATATTTGACCTCGTTACAATCGCCTTATGCGATCATTTTTCAGCACTGGTGATAGGTGCGGCGGGACTTTTATCTTCATCACCCCTGTAACAATTGCATAAAAATATGCTGCCGCAGTTTCAACAATAGAAGTGATGGTCAGTTTATTCAGTAGAGATACGATGGCAGTTCCGTATGAGCGATCGCAGTAAACTTGACCTGTTGTGTCTCAGGTTTCTTCCCGTAGCTATAAACAGCAATAAACATGGCTTCCTGTACATTTGATTCCTGAATTCTGGTAGACATCGCACCGAAACTTCAGCTTGATTCAAGGTTCACGTAGACTGTAGAAAAATCCAGTCGCTTCAAGTCTTCTCTATGAATGAGTACTTGCAGGTAGCCAGCATCGCCAAACATCACCTCAACTGCACTGCTAGAATCGACTTCCAACAAGTTATGCCAGTTCTGGGCGCGAGTCATGTCTAAGGCCTGCCGTTGCTCGTAGTTGTAAAGCCATTCGGGGTTAACCTCCCTAACTATATAAGCATCCTCCCGTGGATCATGTCCAATGCCCGAAACATGACCGAGCAGCTTACCGACACTGTTTTCACTGAGAGTTCTACCCAAATCATTTAACTTGAGTTCGTCCAAGTTGAGACGAGCGCACAGCCGCTCAAAATCATTTGTTGCCCAACGCGGGATATCGGGAAACAACTCAAACTCTAGACGGTGAGCTACTAAATTATCGTAGCAATCCGTAATCAAGCGAGTATCTTGGCTTAAATGTATCGCCTCTAAAGGTTCGCTCCCATCGTAAAATACTAGTTGCTCGGCACTATTTTCACTTTCATCAGCAAACAGATAAAGCATTCCCCGCTTTGTCAAAGGATTGTCTGGAAAAGTGGGTAATTCAGCAAAGTTAATCTGCAAGATAAAGCAAAGGTAGCGGTCTAAAAGACTGTTTTTAGGCCAAGGAACGGACAAGGGTAAATCAGGAACTCCCCCAATACGGCTTTGTCCTTTATGTCCTGGTTCAGCTTGTCCAAGCTTTAACAAGATAGCCGGACGCACACTTGCCAAAATATCATCTTGATACTCTGATAAGTGTGATTTGAAACAAAAAATGAGATTTTAACTCATGATATGCTTCAGAAATGAGTATCCAGTTTATAGTTCACTTTTAATATTCGAGTTTTTTTACTAATAATGATTATCGTATAAGAGATAAAAAGCGACGTTTGTATCAATTCTTCAGAGCGACGTTTGTATCAATTCTTCAGCTTGATTATCATTATTATTCAGCTACAATTTGAGTAGGCGATCGCTTAACAACAGAGCGATCGCTTGGACAATGAAATATTTGATTTTTACTCAGATATCTACTAAAACAAAAGTTTTGAACCATAATATGGGTATTTGAACCATATTCTGAATTGAAAGTTTAAGTTAGAGCAATTTTGTCAGGGATTTTTTGTGCAAGTTTTGTCCACTTGTGTTTTTTCAACTCATTCTCTAGTTATGATTCAGAATTTCAACTCTCACTCACAATTTGATTCAAAGTTTTAATTTTTGATTAGCGCGAAAGGCTGAATTTTCGTTAACTTTTGTCACTTAAAGGATATTGTGGCCGTTTTTAAAGCATAAAGTGGCCGCAGTAGTAAAACCTTAGAGAAAGGCGAATAAATAAGATTTACTGTGAAAGATCCAGTCTTATCTGCCTTAAAACATCAATTACCTCAGCCTGCCACAGCAAAGAGGGATGAGGCATAAATTTTCTGAGATTTTTAGCAGTAGGGGTAATGCCTTGTGCATGAAGTACTGAAGCGAGTTGGCGTACTTCTCGACAGCCTTGCTCAATAGCTAGTTTATGGACGAATTTGCGGTAATCTTTATAGCGTAAAGAAATAGCATGGCACACAATAGGGCAATAGTGGTAGAAAGTAGCCAAACCAATACCAGTTCTCTTAGCTATTTTTCTTAGAGAAGGTGGTGGATACTCGTCGCTAAACAAAGCTAATTCAAGTATGTCTCTGATGTGTAAAAATCTTAGCTGCTGTTGATATTCACTATATCTAGTAGCCAAAGATGCTGATAAAGATTTTGAGCAAGCAGTTAAACTACTAGGAGTTTTGAATCCTAAACGAACAGCTAATTGAGTTAAAGAAGGAGGTGGTTCTTCTTCTTGAGCTAGTTGCATCGCCTGAATAACTCGTTCGCACTTAGGACTACTATTTGAAGTAACTAAAGCAGACTGTGATGATAATTTTTTCTGTTTAGGAGCAGGTAGAGAAACTAGCTGCTTAAGAGTAAGAGGTAGTATTTTAAGTTGAAGAAAATCGACAAGATTAGTTGATAAGGCGTAGCAGATTTTCAAAAGTTTATCTAAATTTGGGATGGCTACACCTGAATACCAATGTAGAATTTCATATCTCGATAACCCAAGCCAACGACCAAAAGCGGAAACATTACCTTGAGTATATTGATAGACGTAAGCTTCTAGGATTGTTTTAATAGTCTCTCTTGGAGGTGGACAAGGAAATTCAGGAGCTTGAGCAATTAAATCTCCTAAAGTCTTAACTATCCAAATCTCTTGCTGTAAATTGGGTATCTCCTCGAACAATCTCTTATCTGGCAAAGATACTTCATAGTTCATCCCCAACCAACCACCACATTTCAGACAAAATCCAGGTCGTGAGTTATGCCACAGGTGTAAAAATTCAAGGTCACAGTGAGGACATTTTGATTCTAAAAATCGATAATGGATGGGACAAATGTTAGCTGGTTTCAAAGCCCACAGCAGAGGTGAATAAATGACTTGTTGATTATTTAACCAGTCTTGATAGCAATAAGGACACCAAGCATGAGAATGCTTGAGCAATCCCAAAACTGGGAAGACTTTTGCCCAAGGTAGCATTGTCAAAAACTGTAAGTCAGTACGTTTTGTCAATATTTCTAGAGCAAAAACCAGTTGTTTAGCTCCAATTTGTGTTCCGTTTAAAGCTTTTACAGAAGCTTGTCCATACAAACTTACGATACTTTTAGAATTCAAGGGATTGGTAGTATGGTTATGCCCAACTATTGGTTTTATCTCTCTAGCCAATAAAGTTCCAGGCAATACGCTATGAGCTGCGGCTAGACGAGCAACATAGCTAGTCAGACTTTCAACATAACAAGTACCAAGTCCAATCGGTTCCAGATGAAACAACCGGCTAGGACTGGGAGTAAATTCTGGGTCTTTGAGCCACAATTCATCGTTAACCGCCATGTTAGTCATCATCTGAATTTACCCCTACATCATCTCTTTTAGGTTTTCTTTGTCCAACACGACCTTTTTTGAGTAGGGAATTTTTGGCTGGCATTTTTATTCCATGTTCTGTTGAATATTGCCGCTCAAAAAAACTGGATTCTTCTTGAAAGCGTTTAAATCCCTGTTGTGCTTCTTCCTTAATTTTGTTGATACGAGATGCAGAAAAAGCACCTAATTTAAGATGTTTGCTATTAAGAGTCCGAGCTTCTTCAGAATAGGCAACTCTCAAAGAACGAGTTAACCAATTCTTCAATAGCCCCACACAACCAACTGAGCCAGAAAAAAGATACTCATAGTGTTGTTCTAATTTTGGTTCTTGTACAAGCGGAATGTGGCGTTGAAAAGTTCTAATTACTCTAATAAATTCAGCAATATCTTCTGGGTTATCAGCTTGGTAAGGTAACAGGTGAATATCTTCGCTACGCCGCCCTATTTGCCCATTCAAGGTAGGACAGTTAAGCAGTTCATAAGTTCCAAATAAAATATGTACTGTACCAGTAAGATTAGCAATAGACTTAATCCAGTTCATTTGCTGTAACATCTGGTGTCCGCCTGCCATCATAAATAAATGCTGTGCCTCGTCTACAGTAAAAGCTTTTACCTGACGATAACGAAATGCTTTTTCCATTGCTCGGCGTAATGCGGGCGAATCTTGGCGGTAAGCCCGATTTAGCAACCCCAAATCCTTTACCTCACCGTGAGGAATTTCATAATCAATTTTGTATTCAATCAAAACTTCCTGAAGGGATTCTAGGGCGCGAGTGTAATAATCTTTATAGCTAAACTTTCCTTGTTCTGTTGGAATAGCTTCAATACCAGCAACAGCAATTTGACCAGGATTTTGGCGTAATGAGGGGAGAAATTCGTAATTTAGCAGATTTTCCAGACGCAAGCGTAAGGTTGTTTTTCCTACACCAGTCACACCAAAAACTAAAAATACTAAAGTGTCAGCTGGCTCCAGAATATTAATTAATAAAGTATCTAAGGCTTGTTTGAGCCTTTGATGTGGAATAGTGATACTTTTGAAATAATCAGTTTTAATTTCGTTCGGCTGTAAGAGAAGTTCTTCTGGAAAAGAGTGCGACTGAATTTTTACCATAGCTCCTCTGTATTGTAAGCTTCTATTTTGGTTAAATCTATTAATTTTTTTGCTGATGATTTTGGCTTTTTAATGCTTTCTGAACCTGCCAAAATATTTTTATCTACATCTTGAACATTAGCTGAATAATTGTGTTTACTTAATTTACTTTCAATAACTGAGCTTTTTTCAATTAAAACCCAAATATCTTGTTGTGCTAAATCATGTAAGCGTTGTAATAACAAAGTTTCTTGGGCTTCAGTTCCTTCTAAATATGTAGCTTTTTCTTGGGCAGATAGAGTAATTCTTTGAGCGTGTTTCTGCCTTTTTCGACGTAATTGTGTGCTGGCTATGTTCACTTCTTTTTCGGAACGATTTTGGAAGGATTTGTAATGTTCAGAAATACAGCGTATCCAACGTCCCTTAACGTAAGCATAAGCAGTCCCCATATCAAAAGGGTCGTAACGAATAGGTACATTAGTTCCTTCAATTTCTGGTCTTATGAACGAATCATCAATTGACCAATAGTAGAGATAATTAATTTTCACGCCTCTACTTGGTTGAACTTTTGCAGTTCCTTTAGGTGTAGAAGGTAAGGTAAAAATCTTAAAATTATCATCATAAATAATCTGTTTCTGAGGGCGATAACCACTTGAATTTAGCCCTGACATAAAAGTTTGACGTGGGCTTTGTCCTAATGTTGGATGTTCTCTGCAATCATAGAATTCGTAACAATATGAACAAAAGTTTTCGTAGAGTTGATCTAGTGTCCAAACAGCTTGATTTTTGGGATTATTTGATTTCGTGACTTGGCGGACATTCTTAGTAATTTGAGTGTTGCCTCTAAGATTATAAAAAAACTCTGTATTTGTAGTTCCAAAAATACGTTCAATAATTGAACCAAATCTGGCTTTCGCAGCTGGTCGCTGCTTTTTGGTACATTCAAAAGCCGCTAACAAGGTCTCAAAGTATGTACTACTAAATTCTGTCCCACCGTCAACAACTATTGTCTCTGGTAATTTCTCAAATCGCTGTACGCAGATTCTTAATACCATCATGCAACTACGGTAGCTTGGCTCGTCAAAAGTTAGGTAAACTGCGAGAATACGTCGGCTGTAAGCATCGATTAACAGAGTTGCCCAAGGTCTACCAAGAAGATAACCTGTTCGGGAGCATACTAACTCAATATCCAGTTGCGTATGGTCAATGTGTGCTATCTCAAATGGACGGTCGCCATGACATGGTGTGGTTAATTTCAACTCCCAATACAATAAAGATTGTTGATAAGCTGCTCTGTTTCCCTTACGTTTTTTTGTTTGCCTATAACCAGAACGATGTTGAATTCTAGAACAAAATGTAGCGTAGCTAGGCAGCTTATCTGTTAGACCTGCTTTCTCCCATTCTCTTGCTAGAATTCCATAAACAGCTAGTTTGCTTCTTTGTTGAAAAGTTTCATAATATTCTTCAATTATTTTGTCAATGAAATCTTGAGACGATTGAGAAATTCTGGGTAAGCGATTGCCTCTAGCATTAGAGTTATTTAGCAGCCCAATATAACCACATTTGTACGCCTTTTGTGCTGCTATAAACTTAGCCTTCCATCTGCGAATAGTACGTTGTGGAACAGTTTCTTTATCTCTATAACTGTCATTAAGATAAGGTTCAATTACTTCATATCTTCGGTTAGCTTCTGCCAAGTCTTCAGGACTAGCTCTCAAAAAACGCTCCATTGCTTTTGGAGACATTTTTACTTGATTATGAGTTTTAGGTTCCAGTTGATTGGGTTTAACATCTAAAATATTCAGAATCGTTCCATTATTCGGTTGCGATTTTATCATTTGTACATAAGCTACCGCGATTTCTTGGTCACGGAAAAGCTGTACTTTTTCTGGCTCTGCTAAGGGTGCGGCACTCAAATTAATGTAAATTTTTTTTGTAGCTATTAAAGCATTTATGTCATCAGGATTGCTCTGTTGAGTATGAATCATTTCCCAATAACTTATGCCCGGATTTAAGCTAATTAACTTCACCAAATTTTCAGCTATTTCTGGGTCAATTTGGTAATCTTCAGTAGTATAGGCTTTGAGAAATAGTCGATTTCTGTATTTAATCCAATCAATTTCTGTATCTAACCGAATTCGGTAATACAGTCCTAATTTTTCTGCATAAGCAACTGCTGGCAGGTTTAACCACTGCCCATCTTCTGAACGCATATAACGTTGTGATTGTTTAGCTGCTAATTTTTCTAATCTTGATTCTGGTTTCCACTCTTCAAAACCTGCACTCCGCTTCCGAATTACGAAAAAGTCTGGTATATGCGAAGCTTTGATTATTTCCCCACTGCTTGAGGGGAATTCTAGAGTAATTTGATATGCTTGGTCGTAGTATTCGAGTACATCTGCGTCTTCTTCGTACTCCTCTACACCTGGCAATTCAATTTTATGGGACTCAAATTGAATAGTTTTTCCCATTTTGCGACTGGCGTAGTCGCCCCGGACATTTATACCACTGCTTTTGACTCGCCGAATTGGTTCAGAGGCACGGATTTGGGAAATTAATTGCCTAGCCTCTTGTGGTAAATTTACGCCGCGACACCAATCATTAAACTCTTGGTCGCTCAACATATTGGCCCCCAAGCTTTTAAAGCCGCAACAAGCTCTTACCACAAATCTAGGCTTTCGCCAGTTAAACAGTCTTTTATTGATATAAATATTTATACTTACCAGTTCAGATGACTGCGGCCACTTTATGGTTTAAAAACGGCCACAATATCCTTTAAGTGACAACTTTTTTCTAATTTATGGATCAAAATTTTTCTCACATTATGATTCAAAGCATACTTAATCCTTTGCCGCGTAAACGCTGGGAGCAAACTTCAGCCTGGACAATTGACGCAGTACTCAATGGCAAAATGTTAACTTATGAAAGAGCGAGTCTACTAACAGCAGCACGGGTAATTCCACAAGAGAATATGATTAAGACATGGCAAATGTACACTCACTTATAAACCAGCCCAATAAAAGAGACGATTTAACAGCTCGCCGCATTCGATTTTTTGAAGGACGCTACGGAACTAATGCGCTCTTATTGGCTTGTCATGCTGCTTTTCCCCTTACCCTCACTTCAGATTTACTCTACTGTTTGCGTGAGAATTTTGTTCTTGATGCCCCTTGGTATGCAGTCGCTGATGTGTTGTTATCAGGGTTATGCCAACCTGTAGGATATGACCTTTATGAAATGGAAGGTGAAACTAGAGATGGCTTGCTGAGTCGTTTATGTGAGCATTTTGGAGAACAGCGACTTAAGGAACTGGCGAATTTTATGTCTGCGTATATTACCTGTCGCTTGCAGGTTGAGAATAATGACCGTGCTTTGGTATTTGGACAACGCCCAGACTGGACAGCATTAGCATACTTGAGTTCAGATAAGCAAGAGGTAATTAACGCCATAACGCAGGAGTTGCGAAGATTGACAGCTTCCACAGATGCTAAAGAGCGTATCAGATGGGCAGCTTTAATAGAAAATTATGCTGACCTATTATCACAAAAAGGTTTTGAGCCATTGTTGTTGGAATTGTCACAGCAAGCACTCAATGGCGAACCCATACAGGATGAAGAGGAGAAAGAAATTGCCGCAGCAACGGGAGTTTCGTTGCAAACTTTTGAATTTGACGTGACAACTATCATCTTAGACGATGAGCCAGGGGAAGAATTGCAAACTTTTGAGTTTGACACCGTAACAGTAGATGCTCGTGGAAAAGTAATTAACAAAGAACGAAAGCAAGCATTTTATTTTATTGAGTTTTTGGGTGAAGCAGCAGGAAAGCCATCAAAACTCTTGATAGAGATGGTAGCTATTCCTGGAGGAACTTTTGAAATGGGGTCGCCACCAGATGAGCCAGAACGTTATGATGATGAGAATCCCCAGTATAGAGTCACTGTGCAGCCGTTTTTCTTGGCTAAGTATCCAGTCACTCAAGCGCAGTGGCAATTTGTGGCGCAGTTACCCCAGGTAAATCGGGAGCTAGATCGAGATCCATCTGATTTTAAAGGTGCAAACCGACCTGTCGAAAATGTCTCTTGGTACGATGCGGTTGAATTTTGCGATCGCTTATCTCAGTATACAGGTAGACCATACACCCTCCCTAGTGAAGCAGAATGGGAATATGCGTGTAGAGCCGGAACAACAACTCCATTCCATTTTGGCGAAACGATAACGTCAGATTTAGCTAACTATGATGCTAGGAGTAGATTTGACGGCAGTGAAGGACTTTTTGATGATATGCAAGGCAACTTTGATGATGGATCGAAAGGAATTTATCGAAAAGAAACAACAGTTGTAGGCAGCTTCAAAGTTGCAAACGCCTTTGGATTATACGATATGCACGGAAACGTATTGGAATGGTGTTTTGATGATTGGCACAGCAACTATGAAGGTGCGCCGATAGATGGCGGTGCTTGGTTTGATGATAATGATAATATTTACCAAAAACGAGGAGCAGCCGTTCTGCGGGGCGGTTCCTGGATCGGCAATCCTGATTTCTGCCGTTCCGCATCCCGCGACAGCGGCAGCACGCGCGACTACCACTTCAACTATTTTGGTTTTCGTGTTATGTGCGGAGTTGGGAGAATTCTTCAGTAGCCCTTTAGCCCTTTACTCTTCTTTTTTTTGCCCTTTGTTAGCGAAGCGGAGAGTTATCAAATTTTTTTCAAAATTCAAGCTAGGAAAAGAATAAACGCCAATTGAGCGAGAAAGTTAAGCAAGAAGATACACATAAAAATTAATGGTAAAAATACTCACTAAACGACAAACAGCGCAATGTTTTATCGAAGACTTGGGCAATGGAATTAAACTAGAGATGGTGCTGCTGCAACGTGGTAGTTTTCTAATGGGCGCTCCAGAAACAGAAGAAGGAAGCAGTGATGATGAACGTCCTCAGCACGAAGTAACTGTTCCAACTTTTTTTATAGGCAAGTATCCACTCACTCAAGCACAGTGGAAAGCAGTAGCAGCACTACCACAGGTTAACAAAGAGCTAAAAGCTAAACCATCGCGTTTTAAAGGCGCAGATCGCCCTGTTGAGCAAGTTTCTTGGGAGGATGCGGTTGAATTTTGCGATCGCCTGACTGCCCATACTAAAAGACAATACCGCCTGCCTAGCGAAGCCGAATGGGAATATGCCTGTCGTGCTGGAACTACTAGCCCATTTCACTTTGGCGAAACAATTACGACCGATTTAGCTAATTACCAAGGTACAGATAACAAAGAATATGAATGGTCGGGTTCTTATGGACGAGGGCCAAAAGGTATCTATCGACAAGAGACTACGCCTGTGGGCAGTTTTGGGGTAGCTAACGCCTTTGGATTATACGATATGCACGGAAACGTATGGGAATGGTGTCTCGACAATTGGCACGACAACTATGAAGGTGCGCCTATAGATGGCAGTGCTTGGCTTAATGATAATAATAACTTTTCTCAAAAAAAAGAAAATGCTGTGCTGCGGGGCGGTTCCTGGCTCGGCTATCCTTATGACTGCCGGTCTGCGTCCCGTGACTACTATTGGGCGGGGCGCGACATCATTCTCTACACTATTGGTTTTCGTGTTGTGTGCGCTGTCGGCAGGATTCTTTAGTCGCCACGAATTGGTAATTGCGAATTGGAGATGACACTGCTTATAAGTGGGGATGGGAGCGAGTCGCAGATTATGCCATCAACACAAGCAATTCCCCACTGCGGAAACTTCGCTAATAGTTTTTTGATCACGATCTGTAAGGTCGGATCATCATTCCAGCATTTTTGGAGGAAGTCAAAGCCCGGATTTTCCCCAACCAGAGAAGCCATCTTCAGTTTCTCCATTCGCAATAGTCTAGTCTTGGATCTCATGGCGATGTCTTCAGAGCTAAACAACGCCTCACTAGATTTTTGCACCTGATAATTGACTACAGATATATTCCACTGTTTCTCAAACTTGCTGATTGTTGCCCTCATACTGGCGTAATACTTGCTGTCTAGCAAATATTGAATTACCCACAATGGGGGGCATTCTCCTGCATCTGCTCGATCTAACCATTCAAATATCTCACTTTGAGTTAATGACACCGGCGCGGCGGAACAAGTGCCTTCATGACAGTCCCTCGCCTCAACACCACAATCTTGGTTTTCAACTAACAACGGAGCGGAATTACTTTGTTCTGCTTGCCTCTGTGTTTGATTAGCGATCACAGAATTTAAAGATTTTTCATTTTGGGCGACGGGCGCGGCGGAACAAGTACCTTCATGAGGGGATATCGCTTCAACACCACAATCCTGGCTTTCTCCTATCGACAAAGCAGATTCACCCTGTACAGCATCCACAAGCGTCAGTGATGTACAATCCATTGCCGTAGGCAATTCTTCAAGTTCTGACGCGCTTTCGATACGTTGAGGCGACGCGCCCCCCAAGGGCGCATGAGCCGTTTCTTCAACACGCGGATTTTCAGTTGGCGCGTCAGAACCAACTACCATACCAACAACCTTAGTTGGTTGTTGGTAGGTAGTTAACGGGTAGTTAGAAACGTTGTTAGGATTTTGGAACCCTTGCAAATCCTCACTTTTTTGACCATTCTTTTGGAATGATTCCAAATCAGACTGAATTTGTTCCACGCCAGGGTAATTTTCATTCCGTCCGGGCGCATTTGTTTCCTCCCCGGCGTGGACGGCTTTCTCGTCACAAAAATTGGTTTCCTCAGACGTGGATGATTCCCAGTAAAAACGATTGTAATAACCGCGCAAGTTACGGACACGGTAGCTAATCAATCCTGGTCTACCAGAAGGTAAGCGACCAAATACTTCCTCAAATTGAAACAATCCTTGAGCGCTTAACGCCGCCCCTGCTTTTTGCAAAGATTTGTAGGTGAGGTTAGTATCGAGTTTATGAGCAGAACCCCCGAATTGTTCAGCCGCCACGCTATCCAACCAAAGCTGCTGCACAGATGGAGGCTGTTGACGAACCCAGTTGATATCCTCAATCGATACCTTGCAATGTGGTCTAATCGATTTATCTGCTTCAGCAAGTTTCCGCTCGTTTCGTTGTTGGCTACCACCGTTGATTGCTTTTAACGCTGTAGTCATATTTCCTCCTAAATTTTTCCATGACAATGTGAGCGGCATGGTTGCAATGCCACGTTTAAGTTTTTTGGCTCTTCTCTTAGCGAGTCTTTATCTACTGGTTTTCGCCCTGCCAAAACCGCAACTCTTCCCTGGAATAGCTTTGAGTCTTTTTCAACTCATTGCGCCAGTGATCCCAGGCGACAACTACTTTGCCCCCTACCTCCTCTACAACTTCGCCCCTCTGCAAATACAGAGTCCGGTACGGGTCAGCATGAGCAACAATAGAACCGATGCTAATTGTCTGAGGTTCAGTGGATGAGTTTTTGAGAGTTTTAATTAACTCTGTTTCCTGGGTAGTAAGTTCTGCCCAGTAATCCGACTTAATTACCTCATACTCTTGCGCCACTGCCCAATAGTCCTGCCACGTACACCCAGGCTTTGCAAGCACTGACCTAATATCACTAACCGCCTGGGGTAACATCGACAACTGCTCGGCACGGTAAGCGATCGCAGTTAGTGTAGGTTCGCTCCCCAAAATTATCGCCGCTGCTTCGAGTGCTTGGGTGTTGTTCATAGCACTGGCGAGATTCTTCAACGCCATGCCCATGAGCCGCAGACATTCTTGGGCATTTTCTTTGGGTGGTTCAATTGCTAGCGATCGCAAATCAATGGTTTTCTCTAGGGCTTGTTTAACTTGCTTGTTCAACGCTTTAGTTGCTTGCTGGGTCATGGTATTTCCCCACTGTTGAGAAGGACGTTCTTCTACGGCGTGTTCTAATTCCTGAATACGAGAAAAGAGTTTTTGATTTTCAATCTCCAGTTTCCTCAGCCCTTGCATCTCGTCCAATTGTTGCTGCAACTGAATATTCTGCTCTTTCTGTTGCTTGTACAGGTTTTGGAGGGATTGGATTTGCTCTTGCACTTGGGCTTCGGCTCTAGTAGCTGCTTCTGTTTGTAGTCCAATTCTCAATTCCTGGGAAAGTCGCTCTAACTCTTGCTGATGCTGTTCTTTAATTTGAGCGATCGCTTCCGTATATTCTGGTGGATAGTTCTGTTCTCTGGGGAATGGGACACTTGCGGCATCTAGATCCCCATTATTGACCAACAACCTCTCACCATCAGCAAAGGTAACAATCTGCTGCCAATGATTTGGTGCGTCTGCTGAGATCACTCCTGATTCCCCATAACGAGGGTGTTCTGGTGATGAAACTGTGACAGAATTACACAATTGCGTTTGGCTTTGTTCGCTTTTTGTAGAGCGTTTAACTGTTGGTGCAACCTCTTGCACCGCTTTGGCGAAGTCTGCGGCGGTGGGAAAGGGTTTTTCTTTGGCTGCGATCGCAACAGCTTGCTCTAACTTATCGGGAGTTTTGACCAGTCGGAGCAAGGAGCGAGTTTGAGAGGGTTTGGTAATATGCGGCCTCAGTTCTTCTGGTAATGTATCAACTACTCGCTTGGCCGCAAATAGATCCTTGACCCGGCGATATCCCCCGTGTTTGGTCAACTCACTTTCGCAATAAGCTTCAAAGCTCTTGTGTCCACCATCTTGGTAATAGCCTTTGTCTCGCATCAGCCGCAGTTCATCAGATGCTTGCCACTCAAAACGGTCGATGGCGGTGAAGGTATCCAGGATACCGTTGTTCAATTTGGTGTAGTCGAGTGCTGATGTTTGTTCGGCTTCTAGTGTCAGCATGGCATTTTACGGTCTACTGATAATAAGGCAAGCAAATGCTTGTCTTGTTTACCTCGCGCTTCAAGTGCGGATAGCAAGTGTGTGAGCAAATGTTATTCGCGTTTGGGCGATTGCCTAAAAAATTAAGTAGCCACATATTCTAGTGGCTACTTAAAATCTAACACCGAGCTAGCTTAAAATCAAGAAAATTATCTAGAATAAAATGGCATACCTTAAAAATGCTTCACCCCCTGTCAAGAGGGGGTGAAGTTTTCATTATTTGAACCAAGTTGTCGATTTGAGATGACATGGCTTTTAACTGACTTTTAAGCTGCTCATTCTCTCTTGCCAGCCCGGTTGTAACTCCCCCAAGACTTTCTTTAAAACTTCTACATCCTCTACTAGCTTGACTATATCCACTACATTGCTGTGGACAATCATCTCGCCTATATAATTCCTCATGTGGTTTTCGATATCTTCCGTAATCGATATACCATCTTCTTTCAATTTTGTTTTGTACTTCTCGTATAACTCGGCATCTATCTTGATACCTAGCTGGGCAATTCGCCCTTGTGTCTCTGGCTTTTTGTTCGCAGGCATATTTTTCTGTTGGTCTTTATCAACAATATACTCTTGATCCAGAATAATCTCTGCAAACCTTATTGTAAGCCAACTTAATCATCTAGATTTTTATCTTGACTAAATCTAGATTGTTTGCTAGATTATATCTAGAAAGCAAAAAGACGACCGCCCCAAGTCTCGCAAACCGTGCGATCGCCTTTTATCCAACTGAATGGAGATCAATATTATGCCTTATACAATACATACACAGCAAGCAATTCCTAGTTCTTCTGTTGATGAGCAAGCCCTAGCCCAAGCAGAACTAAACCACCTTCTCGAAACCCAAGCGCAAGCTGTAGCCCTCACCCAAGACCCTCTCACCAGCAGAGATCGCCGCATCATCGGTGAGATTATCGAAGTTGAACCCGAAACTGTCCGCACTATCTGGATTGAAGGCGGAATCACCGTATGGGTGCAGTTAGTCAGTGGCGGACGGCTACCTTTCGATAGAGACTGGTTCGCCAAAAGAGTTGCAGAGGTGAAAGCAACCCTCCCAGAAACACCCCTGGAGCGCAATGAACGTTTAAGCGAGGAATTGGAAGAAGCTTGCGTCAAGTTCAACTTGTGGCATCCGCAGATTGATTGGTTATCCTTCAGTACTAAACTTTACCGAAATAATCAGCTAGTAGGCTACATCGGTTGCAATCTTGAGGGTTGGTATTCTAGACCCCGCACATACGGCATGAATAGATTCGCCAACAGTGCAGAAGAGGCGATAACGTTTCTGGGAGTCCGAACGGCAGTAGCGGCGTAAGTGGCTGTTGCGAGAAAGGGCGATTGCTCCCCAAGACAAGAGTAATCGCCTCCAAAGCTCAATCGCTGCTTTAGAAATAATAATCATGACATAAAGTACAGCAAGTAACCTCTCACTTGAAGTAGATGAGTGTCAAGAAAATATTCTCCTACCTGCTACAGATGCGGATGCAGAGGTGTAAGGAATCCTTAGTACTGCAAGTAAGAAAAGCGATTACATACCAAGAGAAATGCAATCGCTTCTACAACGAAATTTATGACAATTTAAATCATCATGGCATATCAAATATGATTAGCCCATTTTCTCTTCAACAAGCCGATTGGGATGAATCCCCAGAGAAAATTCTCCTACCTCCAACCGACCCCAACGCAGAGGTGCAAGAGATTTCTGGCTACAAGCTGGTTTACGCTGACGGAGCTTGCCCCAGAAACTATCGAGTGTACAAAGCTCACTCAATGATTGGAGTGATATTTCAATACATCACCCACTGGTCAAATGCGGTGGATAAGATTCGATACGCCAAGCCGATTGATGCAGCAATTGGGCTTGATGACTTCATGAAGGTGGCAGGCTACTTTACAGCTACTACAGAACAACCGCTCACAGAAGAAGAGTTGCTAGATAAGGAATTTGATTCGCTCACGAGTGAGGAGTGGGAAAGGTTAAAGAGATACGTGCCAGAAACTAGAAATTTGGTTGCAGCATAAGGAAACGGGTGGGCAGGACAGACCCACCTGTGTGGCAAGGAGCAAAACTAAATTATCAGTCTATCTGAATAGAACAACACAACTCATCGGATAAACCAATGTCACCTATAGAAATCCTACAAGAATTCAACTCGTGCTACTTGAAGATTCAGGCGATCGCCCAGGATGAAAACTGGCTTTTGTTGATTGCTGATAAAAAGATTGATTCAGAAGCAGCAACTCATGTAGGCGATGTCCTGCATTATTTGGGTGAAGCGATGGGGTGTTTGGAAGAAGTTGTTGAAGTCAAGTTTAATCAGGATGCAGAAGTATGAGACTCTATGCAACGAGTATTCCTGTAACTTTGCCAGATTGGGCAACCGTTATATCGAATGATGCAGGTTTGATTGAGATTGAAATCAATGATGAGTCCCCAAGCTTTCACTCAATTTTAGAAGAATTAGCTACTGAAATTGAGCCAGGAATTATTGGTGTAAAAGCTGGCGATTTATGCCACAGACTCAGCATTGAAATGGTTGATTTTAACGAAGAAAATTGACAACCAAAATTTAGTAAATCCCAAAAAATGAAATTCACAACTGTCTCTGTTAGTTACTCTAGAAAATTCAATCTCGGCGACTATGAATTTCTAGAACTGGGTTGTTCTCTCTGGGCACAAGTCGAAGATGGAGAAGATGCTGATGGAATAACCCAATTCCTCTATCATCAAGCCAAAGCTTCAGTAAAGCAAGCAGCAATACCTGTGCTAAAAGCCTCAGAGTTTCAAATTAATAAGGCTAAATCTAGCAAAAAAGTATCTGGTGATATTAGCGAAAGTGATTGGTAAAGAGGAGCCGGACAATGCAAGAATTAATCAAAGCTTTAATTAAAGCAAAGTCAGAGTTTAATCCCATTCAAAAAGACGGTACTAATCCTCACTACAAGCGCAAATATGCAACACTAGATGCTGTATTAGATGCTGTCACTCCTGCGCTTGGTAAACATGGATTAGTGATAATTCAAACTACTGAAATCTTTGAAGGTAAAACCGTGCTGCGGACTCATATTTTTCATGAATCTGGAGAGAGTATCACCAGCACTTATCCTTTACCTGAAGTTGCTGACTCTCAGAAGTTTGGTGCAGCATTAACTTATGCACGACGATATGCAGTTTGTGCAATTTTATCGGTGACGGCAGATGAAGACAATGATGCTGAAGATGCAACTACTCCTCAAAAGCCTGAACAGCCACAGAATAACATTAGACCCCGCAAAGACAATCAACAGCCAAGAGTTCAGGCACCAAAACAAGCTGTAACTCCACCATCAATCAGCCCAAAAGATTTGCGAGTCAAAGAAATTCGCACACTTTTAAATTATCCGTTGGATTTAGTCAAAGAGTGGTTGCATTCTCGAAATGTTACGAGTCCAAGTGAGCTTGATTCTCTTCAAATTGATGAACTAGTGAAGACTATGTGTTTGGCTTGGGCTGGTAATAAGTTTGGACATTTGAATCATGCTGTTAACTCTTATCAGAAACACGTCGTCGACGCTGTGGCACGAGGTGTAGATGAAACAAGAGCAATCAACGACTGGATGGAAGGAGCGCTTGCACAATTGCCTGAACTGAATTGAATTAATCATATATTCTCATAACACCAATAGGAAAAATATCATGCCGAAAAAGTCTACTTATCCCACTCCTACTGACCAGTCCTCATTGTGCCTACAGTATCTTCGTCGTTGCGGAGGTAGCGCTCGATTATGTACTATCAAATTTAGCCTGGGAGTGATTCAAAGCTTGGTCAATCAAAGAAAAGTGAAAATTACCAATACAGGTGCAGGCTTCTATGTCCAGTTGGAGGATGCAAAGTGAAAATACAGAAAGTAACCTATCAATCATCTTTGCCTTCAAATACTCGTAGTAAATTAGTTCTACGCCGGACTCGAAAAAGATTCAACCCCAGGATTTTGATTGACCGCACCATAGAAACAACTGCAATTATCTCTCTGCTCTTAACTAGCTTTTCAGGAGTAGCGGCAATGGGATGTTGGGGTATAGAGATTATCGAAACAAATGCTAATTCCAACATCACCATCTCTGGTTGGCAGCAGCAGAAAAACATTTGCTTGGGTGCAATGTTGGTTAGTTGCTCTATATTTTTGGGCAGTTCTTTGGTGGGTGCAAGTTTCAGTATTCAACGAGATAAATTTTAGATGAGTTAACGGCAATGAAAGAGTACAAAACCAAACATGGTGGCTACAAAATCGAAACTACTGAATTACCAGATGGTGCTGTAGATGTTCACGTTGGGAAGCAAAGCTTTTTGAAAACAACCTGGGCATCTCCTTCAACTAAAACCTTTAACAATCATACACAAGCTGTTAGTCATGCCAAAAATGCTATTGATAACGGCGAAATCGATTCAGTTTTCTAAGGTTAAAACACACCAATTGAAATCAAATTAACTACTTCAGAGATTCGGGCTATCTTGCAAGGTTGTCAATATACGTTACGGCTTGTAGGGAGTAGTCGAGATTATCGTAAAATTCAATCGTTAGAACACTTTTCTACCTCAAATGATGTGGTGCTAAATGATGCGTTCAATATTTTGGGAGAAATAGTGGACGCAATCGAGCAGGTAGAGCAATTTTCTCAACAAGGAGAATCCAGTCATGGAACAGGAAATTAAAAATGCAATTGGTTTAGGCATTCCTGAACTTGCCATAGAGTCGAAACCAAAACCTGAACCAGAACCAAAACCAACAGTAACGATTTACGACTTCGGCGCTTTGTTATTAAAGCACGAACCACCGAAAAAACAGAGGTAAAGCCGCCCTTCGCGTTGCTAAAGGACGGGGTTTCAGACCAATTTTTCTGATGAACACAAAACAATTGATTCTTAAATCTGCCATTGGAGTTTTCGCATTTTTCACTATTTTGAGTGGCTGTGTTATAGTTTTCGGGCAAAAGAAACCGAACTATTTCAATATCACAATACCTGCAAGCGCAGCGAGGTTGGTTTTCAGTTTCAGCATGATGGGAACTGGATTGACCATGTTTATTGGTAGTCGGATTGAGGCAGCGCAATTTGAAGAATCATTAAAACCCAGACCTGTACCTCCTCCGTGTCAAGGTTGCAGGCATTTCCACGGGGTTGTCTACAATGGTGTGCTTTTCAATTGCACTGTTCATCCCAAAGGCTGGCAAGGTGACAAATGCCCCGATTGGCAAACATTTAAAAAATCTTTAGAGGAGCAAGAAAAGGACATTAACTCTAGATAATCGCTCTCGAAACAAAGAATCGTCCCTGACGCAAGCATTACGGCAGATACATCAGCTAAACTCCAAGATTCAGGAGTTGGAGCAGCAGCATCAAGATTATGTGCATCAGCAACAGAATTTGATTAGTGCGATAGCTGAAATCTGTGTTTCTCCAATACAGGAAATAGAGGCGCTGAGGATTCTCATATATCGGGGAGAGGAGGAGTGTCGGCGGTATTTGCGCTCGGTGGTGGTAAAGCGAAGGAAAATTTTGTAGAGATCAGGCACTCAATGATTCCGGTTCTGTACGTGATATTTCCAAAACTCGCTGTAACCAGTATGAAATTTGAGCAGATGCAGATTGCTTTTGTTCAGCATCAGTCCAGATATCGTCCCAATGGAATAGCCAACGAGTTAGAAGACGAACTAAATCAACTAACTCACAGGCTCGGTCAATATCATCTGCCTTTACCATGTCTGGCACAGTCCACTCAACAAAGTATCTGCTTTCATCAATCAAAGCCAGTATTACATCCGCTGATGAGCCTTGAGTCCACAAAGATTGAATTTGTGACAAGTGTGTAGCTAGACGACGTAAACGTGTAGTCACATCATCTTGCATAAAAATTTGTTGCTTTGGTGTCACTTCGATCATAAATTTACTAGGAACTCGTTAATCAGTTGAGCTACCCTTTCTCTAATATTAGGGTCTAAAAGTTCCATTGAGCGATTTTGCCGGGGACGAAGATTAACCATTGACTCATAAATGATTTTTCCAGTTATTGGCATAAAACTGGCAGCCCAAATATCTTGTTGTCTACTGCCGTCATCTAGCAATTTTTCTTCACAATCAACGTGTAGACCACCACCACCAACCAGCACCCGACGCTCGATATCGACTGCTGTTTTGATGTAGAACTTGTGAGAACGCAGCATAAGTTCAAGTTGCTCCGGGGTAGCACGTTCGCGTAACAGCAAAATCATTTAAATCATAACCTCTATCAGGGAAAGGCATTCTAATTATGGAACGGAATCAAGCACAAGTAATTACTGTAAGTCTGATTAGCACATTAGCGGCCATATCTATCGGGTATTTAGGAGTACAAATTTTTGGCAAGAATGCAATGTACATGATTGCGACAGGAATGTTTGGGCTGGGTACTGGAGGAGCTATCGGTCAGATTTTGGTAGAGAAAAGGCAGCAGCGAGTAGTACAAACACAGTCAAAACAAGGATAGGAGTAATCGTATGGAAACTTCAAAAGTTGTCACCATCCCGAATCACTGGACATTACCCAAATATTCGTTAGGGCAAAGAACCAAGCAGGGGATGATTGTAGGGGTTCAGTATTGTCTATTTGAAAACCTGGTGGTTCCTGAACGAGACGGTTCATGGCGATATGCGATATTAGTTAGCACCGAAGATGAACAGGTGGAATATATTTCGGAAGCTGGGGTTCAATTACCACCCGAAAAAGAATTGCGTTTGGAGATAGAAGGCGAGATTGACTTTTGCCAGCGCAAGATTGAGAACCTGACACAGTATTTAGAGGCGGTGTGAAAAATCGGGCTTTAATAAAAAAAGCCCCAAAAGCCCGCTTTTCTCAAAAATTGACCAAGTGTGCCGCTTTGACTTGTGACATCTCTACTCTTTACCCTGCAAAGATTTAAGGCATTTTTAACCACTCAAAAATCAAGTTGAAAAAGGAAAGCGGCACGGAAAGCGGCATACTAAATCAATTAAAATCGCTGAAAGTATTGCCACTAACGAATTTGAAAGCATGAGTTGTTGTGACACTACCAACACAAGGGTTTTGGAGAAAGCGGCCCAGTGACGCAACGAGATTACAAGGGTTGTGGGCATTGTTAATTGACACGGCACGGTGAGGTTGTGACATCTTATGCCTTGAAGACAATTCGGAACAGGAATGGATCTTAAATTGTTAAAAGAGTGCATAATCAGCCATATCATCCAAAACTGGTAATAACAATGACTACAATAAATGACCCTACTGTTGTAGCTGAAATAACTGATTTGTACCTCTTGTATGAAGAAGCTCTTTGTAATAACAACTTGGAGGTGATGGATAGCTTGTTTTGGGATGCACCAGAAGTAGTGCGATTTGGGATCGCAGAAAACCTCTATGGTGGTGATGAAATTCGCAACTTTCGTCAGAATCGGCCAAATCCAAGAATAGAGCGAGAAATCTCGAATCTTTTAGTTGTAAGCTTTGGAAAAGATGCAGCAACCGTGACTTTAGAATTTTGTCGGATTGTTAATGGTGTAGAACGCTTTGGGCGACAAAGCCAAACTTGGTACAGATTTACCGAAGGATGGAAAGTAGTTTCAGCGCATGTTTCATTATTGCCAGTATAGGAAAAACCCTAACCTGTGTTAATTGATTGGAATATCAATTTTAAGCGTTAGCATAGCCCCTTTTTTCTTACACAAGCGCCAGGCTTTGCTCTCATCTTAATAACAGCAGCCCAAGAAAAAGAGGGGTATTTGTCAATACCGTTGCCAATTTACGAGGGTTCAACACCTGTGGAAAGGGGATGAATACGTCCCAAAGAAGTG
This sequence comes from Nostoc punctiforme PCC 73102, assembly GCF_000020025.1. Classification (GTDB taxonomy): domain Bacteria; phylum Cyanobacteriota; class Cyanobacteriia; order Cyanobacteriales; family Nostocaceae; genus Nostoc; species Nostoc punctiforme. The sequence goes on from NC_010631.1 coordinate 293,220, forward strand.
AGCTTGGCAAAAATTTGGGCTAGTAAAATAGGCTCAGGCTTTTGAGGAAGTATTTTTAACATTTCATGAACATATCGAAAACCACGGTAATAAGCTTTCAGGTCAATAATGCCAGAACCAGGATTATGTTTACGGAAATCAGCTAGAAGATGATGGGATAAATTGACCATAAAGAATGCAATATTAGCAGCATTAGTCACAGCAGTTTGGCTCAGATTCATAAAATCTTCCAAGCCCCAGAATTGCTTGGCATCCCGAAAATTAAACTCGATTTGGAAACGAAGCTTGTAATAGTCAATAATTCTGTCAGCCGTCAAATCTAAGTCGCTGGAAAATAAAATTACATGGCTACGTATATTGGCTTTAAGATTAGTTTTGACTAAAATAACTACATTGAGAGACTGAGCAAATTCTTTGTGAAGAAGAGTAGCTTGATAAATATCAGTTTGAATTCCATCTTCAATATCACTTTTACACAAATATTTCTCAGGTAGATTACGGTAGTCTAGTTTTTCCCCGTATTTACGACGAGAACGTTTATTCGAGTCAGGATTTTCATAAGGGATGTATAATGCTGAATCATGGCGCAGCTTGGAAATTATGTGCAAGTTAACTTGTCGTACCATCTGCAAGGCATTGTTGTTACCAAAATGACCATCTACTACCAAGTATGTCAAGGGGATAAAGTTAGCTACTAGCTCAAATAGTGAGTTAATCATCTTTTTAATTAACAAGAGTTCAGATGTTAATATCACTTCGGTTTTGTTTTTATTCTTACTGCCTTTCGGTCGTCCCCGTCCACGTTTCTCTTTAGCTTTTACTTTTTTGATTGGCAAGGTGTTATTTATTTGGGCATCACTTTTAATTACCTGTTCTATTCCAATCGGAAATGATTGCCTTCCTTCTACGCTTACTAATGACAATACGAAGAAAGATAAACCATTAATTGGTTTACTAGCCAGGCTAGAAAAAAATCTATCTACTCCGTAAGTTTGCTTCCCCGATTTACTAACTACAACTTCATCTCCTGCAAGCAAATACACATCATTTTTTCGCCACAAATGTTGACGAAAAAACAGCCAAAACAATGTTGCCCAAGGTATTACTGTAGAAAAAAATCTCCCCATTGTCCGATAGCTACCGCCATCACCTGCCCAACGGGCAATTCCCAACATCGTGACTCGACCACTTAGAGCTAACATTGCCAGGATAATTTGGTTCAATTGCCGCATCGTTGTCGCGTTTATCTGCGGTAGCAGGCATTGCAGGAGTGATAAGATATCGGGCATGGGTTGATTGTGGCTTTTGAGTTGTCGTTTGGGAAGACAATAACTCTACTACATCAGCCCTCTCTCTTCACCCTCTGATTTTGGCTAAGGTATTGACCTAAGCAAGACCATTTAAATAACAGCTTATTAAACCAGATACGTTATCAGGTTGAAATATTAGAAGTTCATAATCCCAAGTTAGCCAGACTGTTATGTAAACTAATTCCATCCCATTGTCCTTTTGAAAGAACTGTATCAATTTTAGGGCGGACACTTTTTCACATTCCCCCATTATGTAAAATCAATCCTCTCTATGAACAAATAATTGGTCTTCGTTATAAGTGTTTGTTGTATTTAGTAGATGAATGCGGTGAAGACGCGACAAAGTATTGTTGAATGGTGATTCTATTTAGTAAAAAGAGAGAGGAGCTTGGTTTAAAATCTAGATAATGCTTTACTCCTGCAACTCAGTAAGCTTTTGTTGATATTCTTTGTACTCTTTGTCTTTATGCTGCCAGTATTTATCAACTGTTTCTTTAGCAGCGATCGCACTATCGTATTCATCTCCACCTTGGCTTAATAATCGCTGTTTGGTTTGCTTTCGTAAGTCAGAGACAATTTTGCCATTAACTTTACGCGTTTTTGACCAATCTAGAATCACTTTAGGATAATTACTAGTTTCAATATATTTCTCTTGTTCAATTTCTAGTAAACTGTAGCCGCGCAGTTCTGGTATCCAGTGGTAAATAAATTCTCCTAGTGGGTCTTTTTCGGCAATATTTTTTGATGGATTATAGATCCGAAAAGTATCACTAAGTGGATTAGTTACACCAGCTTGCATTTGCCATTGCCAATTATCAATTGCTAAATCTCCATCGACCAAATAGTTCATGTAGTGTTTAGCTCCGTGATGCCATGAAACCCCACAATTGATAGTTAAAAAAGTGGCGCACATTGCCCTCATGCGAAAATTCATCCAGCCCATTGTTTGAAGTTGCCGCATACTGGCATCAACTAAGGGAAAGCCTGTCATTCCTTGTTGCCAAGCTTGGTACAATTCTTGTTTTGCTCCTGACAATGTTTCTGGGGTATATAATTTGTCAAACTCCCTGTAACGATTAGTGTAAGCAATTTCTGGATGAAAATAGAGTCGCTGTGTAAAACTATCATGCCAGCGCAAACGGTCTCGAAATGCTTTGAGGGAGAATTCTGCCTTGGGTTGAGTTTTTAATTGTTCTGCTAAGGCTTTAGTGCTTTGGTAAACAGTGCGAGTTGAAATAGTCCCAAAAGTCAGGTGTGGTGATAAATGAGATGTTGCCCCAAGCTGTGAGAGCATTGGGCGAGAAAGCTTCCAATGGTATCCGTAATATCTTTTTTTGAGAAATGAGTCCAGTTGAGCTTGTGCTTGTGTTTCACCCCCTGGGAAATAAACTTTTTCTACTGCCCAAAAGCGATGGTATTTCTGTTTAAGTTCTTCAAATGTTAGCTGTGGTAGATTGAGTGTGATTTGAGGCGTATTAATAATTGCTGGTGTTTTATACTGGGATTGTCTTTGATAGGTGTAGTATTCGTTAACCCACTCGTCACGTTGCTCTGCTGATTGCAGAAAGTTGTTTAGTCCAATGTGATAATCAAGATTTAACTGTTTGTAAAAATCAACTATAGTTTTATCCCGGTTGATACCATACTCTACCTGTACATCACGGTTAAAGAAAAGCTTGGGTTTATATCCTCGCTCGGTTAACTGTCTAGTCAACTCTTGCACGATGCCTGTAGAATTACCTTCAAATAAGTACAGCCGACTACTTAACTTTTGCAGATTTGAGTTGAGTTTTTCCAAAGACTCAAACAAGAACCGGACTCTAGCAGTCCCGACATCAGCCCAGGTATAAAACCAAGGGTCAATAATGAAGAATGGCAAAACTCTTGCATCGTTACCAGATGAAGAGGTGACAATTTCGTTATCAGTTAAACGCAAATCTCGACGAAACCATAGAAGGTGCATAAAGGTGCATAGTTTAATTTACCACTACTATAATACATTTGTATTAACAGGTGATTTTGCTGTCGAAGTTGAGTATTTATAGCAGATGTAAACTATCCTGACTGCGCTGACTTTACACAGTGCAACGAACCGAACAAGTAAGTTCTAGTTATAAAACTGCAAGGGTAGCGGATGTAGGGCAATATTTAAAAGTCAAAAGTTTACATCAGGGCAGATGTGCCCTCATTTTTAAGATGGATATCAGGTAAGTGTGCGTTAGAATTGAATGAGTGGCAACTTGACTAATTTGAAGCTAAATTAAAAAATCGAGGGTAAAAGTTGCTCACAGGGCAAAGTTTAATAATTGGGTCATTGATAAGTTATTTATACAGGATTCGTGGTAAGCAATAAAAATACTGTCAAAGAAACTGTATGCAAACGGTATAACCCAGAACTAGCTATGTACAAGATTAATATTTACAAGCTTTAAAAGTATGGCTAAGGTAACAATTTCAATTGCGCTAACTGATACAGAAGTCAAAGCTTTATCGGCAATGCAGATTTCTGAAAATGAGTCATTGAATCATACAGCAACAAGATTGCTCCAGGGAATCCTGGGTCAGACACAACCTGGGCTAGCGTTATCTAATGGTGATGAGATTAAGGAAATAGTTAAACAGGAAGTAAATGCTTTAGCTGTGTTTACACCTGATGGGGAAGACATAAAACAGGTGATTAAGCAAGAGATGGCAGATGCGATCGCTCAGATAAAGGACTTAATAGAAAAGTGTGATGGTGGAGTTGTCCTACCAAAGCAAGAGGCTATCTCTGTTGAGCAGCAAGTCTTACCAGATTATTCAGCAATACGCGAAAATATCCTTTCTAAATTGAAAACAGGTAAGCAGTCAGCAGCCAAGGCAATTGATGCTTTTATTGAGGAACTGGGTGCTGTCAAGGAGCAACAACAGCCAGCAACAATGGAATTAGATGTAGCGAGTTAGGATTTTTGTACTGGCGACTATTAACCAGTCAACTTAATCACACCTTGGCTGACTAAATGTTCAAGCTGAGAATGATGCTGTGTTTGCTCCCGTAGCAACTTGAGTTGCTCGTAAGTGAGAATGTGTAATCCGGGACGAACAACATAACCTTGAATGGTAATGCTTTGTGGTTGCTGGCTATCGGTGCGGTTGTAGGAAATTGAAGGCATATTTACATTATCTAAGTTAGAACTGATTAGTAGAAGAAAGTTTAATTCTTCATTCCCTTACAGCTTCACACAAGTTCCTCTTAAAAGGTGATAATAGGATGAATCAATGCCAAAGCATACAGAAAATTCCTAATAGAAGCGCTCTATGTTATGCAAGTTTTGTAAAAAAGAGGAGCAAAGAGTTAGATTACGATAATTTTATATAACAAAGCAGTTAATAGTCGGCATGGCTAACACTCTATAGATTTGTAATACATGGGAGTCAAAAGTTATCGCAATTCCAAAACAACTAATAAACTCGCAAATCAAGTCACCCCAAGTTTTCTTGATTGACCATGAGAATAATAATCGTGGTTTAACCGATACCAATGAAGCATTACAGCTAGCCGAAAGCCTAGAGTTAGACCTAGTATTAGTGTCTGAAGGAAAAGAGGCTCCAGTTGCAAAGATTCTGAATTATGGCAAGCTTCAGTATCAAAAGAAAAAGCGTCAGGCACAAAGTGCTAGACCAGTAGTAAAAGAAGTTCGGTTTGGTTTGAATATAGGTGTAGCTGATTATAAGTTACGTATTGAACAAGCAGTTGGGTGGTTGAGTAAAGGTGATTCGGTGAAGTTTGCTGTTCGTTTACGAGGTCGAGAACATCAATATCGTGACCAAGCTGGAGAACTACTAGACCGGGTTGTAAGTGATCTGAAGTCTGTAGGTAAAGTTCAATCACTTGATAAGCGTTCACTAATTGCTTTAATCATTCCTGCCTAAATTACTTTTTAAGAGATATCTTAACTCTAGAAGTGCGATCGCTCTATTCATCCTTGTGAAGCGTCGGCGTTAATTAAATTATTGTTGCTGGTTAAACCCAATTTCTGCCGTAAAGGGTAAACTTCGAGCTTTCACACCAAAACCATAGCCAAGAGCTAGACCTGTTATAACCAGAATAAACAGCGTCAGCATTAATCCATTATTAACTGTCATTTGCTGGAAAACACTAATTTTTATACCTTTAGTTTAATCCAGCTCAAACATTCTCCCCGGACTTGGTTGCCAATAACGATGTTTAGCCCACCTGATTGTGATGCTCCCAAAAGGAGTCGCCTTCTTGCGATCGCTGGATCAACTAAAAGCTGATCATATAAATGGTGGCGCAGCCATCACATAAGTTAAGGCAACATATTTTGTTATCAGTATTAAAGTTTAAGGCTAATTACTTTTTTAACAAATTAAGTATGAGTTCAATCACCGGAACAATTACAATTAACGTACAGGCTGACGATAATGGACAGTATGTTTGTGAACTGTTGTCATCTGTTGACCAGCCAAGAGATGAAATTCGTTGCTGCGGGCAAACCAGAGAACACGCTATAGCTATTGCATTAGAGCAGTTGGCCAGTAAATATCGTCAGATTGCCGAAGAGGGCCAAAATAAGGATTGGCTTGCAGTGGAGCGTTCTGAGTCTGGAGAAGCAATACAAAAGCATTATCATGTGATTTTGCATTATGAACGCGTTGGCAGAGCAGAGTCTAAGTTTGAAGCCATGCAGGACACGCTAATGGGAAATACAGTAGTTGAAAATGCCAAAGTTACTTTGATTGAGATTGATGCAAATTTACCAGTCCAGCCTATAGCTTGATGGCATTGAGGCGATAGCTCAAATGTTGATTAACCAATAACTCGAAGTCTATGTCGGCGTAATACGAAACCTACTCCAATTGAGCCTATACTAAAGATTGCCGCGTGCGTTACTCCTCGGCTCTGGATCGGTTGGTTGTTCATGAGCTTTGCCCGATAAATTCTGAATGCAATCTTTAAGAGACATTTTGCCATAGTGCGATGTCTACGATGGGCTGCGCCTACGCTCATTTATTGAATTACCGATTTTCCTCAACTAGTTATTGACTAAGGCTTTAACTGAAATACAGTATCAGGTTAGTTAATCGAGCTTCCCTTCCCGTCATGCACGTTGATTGCATTGTCTACATCAGCTAATGTTTCATATTGTTTGAAAGGCAACCATTTCAAAGCGCGCAGGACTTTCTCATCAACACCTTTCTCTTCAGCATACTTAACCAAGTCTTTTTTACTGAGTGGATAGTTAACTGCAATCAAGTTTTTCTCTAATTGTATTGGGCTAATCTTAGTAATGAATATTTCATCAACTAATTTGACCACATCAGCCAGGGTTTCATATTGTTTTGAAGGCAATTTCTTCAAAACTCGCAGAATTTTTTCGTCAACACCTTTATCTTCAGCATACTTAACCAAGTCTTTCTTGCTAAGGGGGTAGTTAACTTGGTTCAAATTTTTTTGTAGCTGCACTGGATTCAGTTTAGCCATAATAAACCTCCTTATGCTCTGACACTATGGATTCAGTTAGATATTTTAGATATTTGCAATCAGTTATGTTCATCTTTCTTCAATTATTAAACTTCCTCAACGGATCTATGACAAGCAAATAGGGAGCGATCGCACCAAGCTCACTATCTTCATGCGATCCAAGTTATTCGGAGCTTTTTATTGTGGAATGCGTTCAGCCCCGAACTTGCGCTGATGCCAGTAAGGATAGATTGGCGTGATCGCGCTAGCCTCATTGAGTCGATTGACTTCCTCTAATGTTAGCTCCCACTGAGCAGCACCAAGGTTGTCTCGAAGTTGTTGTTCATTCCGCGCTCCGACAATAACGGATGTAATACCAGACTGACGTAACAGCCAGTTGAGCGCAACTTGAGCAACACTGACACCACGGTTATTAGCTACTTCGTGCAGAACTTCCACAATGTCGTATCCCTTTTCCAAGTCACTAACAGTGCCAATATCACCGATCTTTGCTCGTCGCGTCCCCTCCGGTTGGGACTGACCACGACGATACTTACCTGAGAGAAAACCAAAAGCAAGCGGACTCCACACTAAGATACCCACACCTTGATCTAAAGAAAGAGGAATTAGTTCAAATTCCAACTCTCGCGCCACAAGCGAGTAATAAACCTGTTGTGACACATAATGCTCCAAGTTCAAACGCTCTGATACGGACAGCGCTTTCATTAAATGCCAAGCTGAATAATTAGAGCAGCCAATGTAGCGAACTTTGCCACTATGTACAAGTGAATCTAAAGCGCGAAGTGTTTCTTCTAGTGGAGTCAAAGCATCGAAACCATGAACTTGGTAGAGGTCGATGTAATCTGTGTCTAATCGTCTTAGGCTGTCCTCACAGGCTCGAATCAGATGATAACGTGATAGTCCGGTATCATTTACTCCTTGTCCCATACGACCATAAGCCTTAGTTGCAATAATTACATCAGAACGACGCTTTCCGAGAGCTTTACCAAGAATTTCTTCAGAAAGTCCATTCGAGTAAACATCTGCTGTATCAAAGATGTTGACACCTGCATCAAGGCAAATATCAATCAGATGTTGCGCCTCGTCTACCTGAGTCGCCCCAATTTCTTGGAAGAAGTCACTACCACCAAAGGTCATTGTACCGAAACTGAGAACCGAAATCTTGAGACCGGACTTTCCTAAAAATCGCGTTTCCATCGCTGTTACTCCTTGAAGCCGTGCCTATTTGCAGCAGATCAAGTGAGCATTTTCTCACGTAATGGTAAATATGAGGCGAAAAGAAAACTATGTCTTCCAATCAGTTCAATAATTCGATGAGAGTAAAAGTTGTCCCACTTAATCCAACGTGGTCAGTGGACTTTGAGGTGGATCAGAGCAAATTGCATTGGTGATGGGAGAAAATATTATTTCGATTCACCATATTGGTAGTACTGCAATTTTGGGCATTTATGCTAAACCTGTGATTGATTTTTTGATTGAAGTCAAAGATATTCACAAAACTGATGTACAAAGTGCAGCAATGGCAGCAATAGGGTATGAACGAATGGCACTAAGACTCATGTGAAACCTTGTGAGGGCAGGGTGTTGGGTGTTGGGTTCCAGACAATTGAATGCGAGTGCATCAAGTAGTTCAACATCTTCTTAATTCCCTACACCCTACACCCCACACCCAAAAGCTAGGAATACCAGGGATTTATGCTTTTCTTAGTGCCATTCGGTTGTGTGCTGCTATTACGTCTTTAAGCTTGGATGTAAAATTTGTAAATTTTGTCAAAGTAGATTTTATAAATCAAAAACATCCTTCATACTTTAAAACAGTAATCCTACGTAAAAATTGAGGAAGGGATGCCAATGACATCTCTATTACAGCGACTAAGTGCAGAACGAAATCGCAGATTTGTAGGACGTGGGTGGGAACTGGAGCTATTTCTTGATGCGATCGCCTCAAGAGAATTACCTTTTCACATTTTGCACGTCTTTGGCCCTGGGGGTGTGGGCAAGACAACCCTCATGCAGCAGTTTTTGCGGTTTTGTGAACAGTCAAAAATATCAACTATCTACGTAGAAGGGCGTAATATAGAAGCTGCGCCAGAATCTTTTGTTAGCACGTTGCGATCGTTGATGGGATTGAATGAATCAGATTCTCTTTTAGATGTGCTAGCCCAAAAACAAGAACGAAATGTAATTTTAATTGATACTTATGAAGCTATTACGCAGCTAGATGAATGGTTGCGAGAAGTATTCTTACCCCATTTGTCTGTTAATACCTTAATTGTAATTGCTGGACGCAACCCGCCCTCATCTGGTTGGTGCAGCGATCCAGGTTGGCAAGCTTTGATGCACACTTTGCCCCTACGCAACCTTACCCCAGAAGAAAGTCAAATTTATCTCACCACACGAGATATTCCCACCACACAACACCAAGCGATTTTAAATTTTACCCACGGACATCCTCTAGCATTATCTTTGGTTGCTGAGGTATTTGCTCAGGGAAAAGAAATCTCTTTTCAAGCAGAACCTGCTCCCAATGTTGTTAAAACACTGTTAGAAAGATTCATAAAAGAAGTACCAACGCCCGCGCACCGTATGGCTTTAGAAGCTTGTGCGGTGATCCGGCTGACTACCGAGGCCGCACTAGATCAAATATTGACTGTGCATCAAAATAGTTTGGCTATATCGGCTCACTATTTAGGAGAAATAGTTGATGTTTATGATTTATTTGAGTGGTTGCGCGGACTGTCGTTTATCGAATCAGGGCAATTGGGTTTATTTCCGCACGATTTAGCACGGGAGGTTTTAATTGCTGACTTGCGTTGGCGGAATTCGGAATTTTACAATGAATTACATCACCGAGCACGTCAATACTATACTAAACGGCTAGGACAAACCCAAGGGCAAGAAAAGCATCGAGTGCTACTTGATTATATTTTCTTGCATCGGGATAACTCGGCGATTCGATCCTGTTTCACCTGGGGTGAGCAAAGTAGTTTATTGACGGACTCACTAAGAGAAACTGACAAAACCGCACTGCTGGGGATGGTGGCACAATACGAAGGTGAAGAATCAGCAAAGATAGCAGATCACTGGTTGAAGCGTCAACCGCAGAATGTAATAGTATTTCGTGACTTGCACTCCAAACCTGCGGGGTTTGCAATCATGGTGGCGTTGCACACAGCAACTGTTGAAGATTTGAGTGCAGATCCGGGCGCTCTTGCATCTTGGCAATATCTCCAAACCCATGCACCATTGCGCCCTAGTGAAGGCGCAACTATTTTCCGCTTCTGGATGGCGCGGGACACTTATCAGGCTGTTTCCCCCACCCAAAGTTTAATTTTCACTAATTTTGTGCAGTATTTTCAGAATACACCGGGGTTAGCATACACCTTTCTACCTTGTGCCCAAGCAGATAGTTGGACAGCAATGTTAAACTACTTCGACTTAACACGAGTTTCTGAAACTGATTTTACTGTTGGGGGTAAACACTATGGTGTTTATGGTCATGACTGGCGAATTGTGTCACCTGCCGCATGGAAGGAAATTTTGGCAAGAAAAGAGGTTACAACTGTCGAAGAATCTGGAGACAATACTCCAGTCGGTGAACCTCTATTAGTTCTTAGTCAGCCAGAATTTGTGGAGGCAGTGCAAAATGCGTTACGTAATTTTAGTTGTCCTGATGCATTACAGAATAATCCCTTAATACATTCGCGAAGCTTGCATGAAGCGCTTTCTAGTTTAGTTAAAGAACAAGTTGCCACAAAAGCAAATGTGAACGAAAATCCTTTGGACACATTAGGCAAACGCGTTAACGCTTTACAAAATCTGGTGAAACAAGCAGCTGAATATTTACAATCATCCCCGCGTGACGAAAAACTCTACCGCGCTGTTTATCGAACTTATTTAAATCCCGCCCCCACGCAAGAACAAGCAGCTGAGTTACTAGATTTGCCTTTCAGTACCTATCGCCGCCATCTAAAAGCTGGGATGACCAGAGTTGCAGATATTTTATGGCAAAGAGAAATTAGCTAATCAGCTAAAATTACAAGTCTTAATGCGAAATGATTTTCGGCAGGGATAATATCAAAGACTTAGATTGAGCCAAAAAAGTGTTTCAGCCTGTGACAAGCTAAATTCAAAATAGCCTACTATGCACAAAGCAGTTATTAAAGAGATGAAGATAAATCGTTTCATATTTGCCTCAAAAACATTTACTGACCAAGTTATCGCATACAGTTAGCAATGAATTAAATAGCCAATAATTATCCTTAGCTATTGCCAGTTTTGGAAGTTTACAGAAATTCTCGATTGAGTGAGGTACAAGAACCCTACCCGCAAGCGAGGAGAGGGCTAGATGTACATCATGTGATTAAGAAACGCATTAAGTCCTTAACGGGCGATCACCCGTTAAGCGATCAATCTAGACTGATTGGTTAAGAAGTTAGTTAACAGTTTTTAGATTTCTCAGTTTGCGCTTTAGTATAAAGCTGCTACCAAAAATACCAAAGGCTATTGTGCTGGCGATTGAAGAAGGTTCGGGGACATTTACCGGATTGCTACCGAGTGCAATATTACCAGGGCCTGTGATGGTATTGGTAAAAGTGCCAAAACTGTTATTGCTATTGTCAAATCCAGTAGTGACTAAAAAATATTGATTATTAGCAGTTAAGCTTAAGCTACTAAAACTAGATGTGCCTTCATCGGGAAAAGGATCATTTCCGTTGAGTAAATTATCTAGTGGAGTAATTGGATTGAAGCTGTTCTGGTACAAGAACTGGATGCCCAGGAAATTTTGAGAACCTGCAACATTATAAGAGCCAGTAGTATTAACAGAGAAAGGCTGACTGTAATAAGAAACGGTGGTGCCATTACTAGAAAGTGACGTGGGCGGGTTAGTACCACCTTCAAACCCTTCCGTTTGAGGACGGTTAAAAGTTGGTGCGTTTGTTGTATCACCCGAATATGAAATAGTGGATGCCTTAGATGGCAGGATAACACTTATAGATAGAGCGATGGCTACGCCCGCCGCAGACGCAATAAAAATTGAACATCTTAGCGATTTTTGCCAAAAATTAAATGAATACTGACTCAAACTCTGAAGCTTGGGCGTTTGTGAAAATTTAGTAGAGTGATGAAATAGATTGTTTTCTGAGACAATGGATTCTTCAATTGCTTGTGACATATAGTTATTCAAGGTTTTTTTACAAAACTGAGTGATGTTTGTCTTTCGCACTTTTATCTAGTTCCAGGGTTGTCCCAGAAAAGCTTGTGTAGTGATACCTAAGCCAATTAGGGTAATGCATAAGGCACTTGCTACAGGTAACATCTTTATCCTGGGTATTTGAAATGGCAAATGCTCAAATCGATCTTTGGCGTAGACCAGTATTAAGCCAATTCCAGTTAGCACTGCTGCTAGACCTAAGCTAAAGGCAGATACTAAGGCTAATCCAAAGCCAATTCGCCCCATTGCGATCGCACTTAGCAATACTACTAAGGCTGAAGGACAAGGTAACAAGCCACCCGATATTCCCAGCGCCAGTAGGCTAGACCACTTCATGGAAATTAGATCGCTGTGAGGCGGTAGATGCTCATGGTGATGATGGTGATGACTGTGTTGGTGAGTATGTACATGGTTTTCATGCTCATGGTCGTGTGAATGACCTTGTACTCGACTAATGAACAAATTTAAACCAATTCCAATTACTACCAGACCAGAGATTACACTTAGCCAAGGGTATAATTGTTCAGTCAGCACAAATTGAGACGTGCCAAGTGTTACCAGCCCTAAAACAAATATGCTAGCTGTATGAGTAACCGTCACAGTCAACCCCAGGAATAGTGCGTGTTGGGGCTTGCTACGGGAACCCACCAAATAAGCGCCAACTATCGTTTTTCCATGACCAGGGGACAGGGCGTGTAAACCACCCCATAAAAAGGCGATCGCTAGAGCAATTAAGATAGTAAAGAAATTATGATTTTCCTGAGTAATTAAGCTGGTGAAAACATCATTGCTTCTTCCTGTCAAAGCATTATCTAAGCGACTGGATGATTTAACAAGCAGTGGAGGCGCTTGTTCACTTGATGTCAGAGACAGATTGAGGTTAAAAGAGATCCGACGCTGGTCGAGAGGACTGCTAAGTAACTCATTCGGGTAATCTCTCAAACGGTTGGTGATACTCGAAGAAGTGAAATCACCTTGAATAGGAACACCATTTGCAGCAACAGTAATTTCACGCCAGCCCAAGCGCTGTGGATAAAACTTATCTTCAAATGTTAACTGATTCGCGTTTACTAACGCCCTTGCCCCTTGAAAGTTACAACTCAGCCGCAGTGTAGATAATCCTCCTACACCTGGAGGGAATTCAACTGTTGATTTTATTAAAGACAGTGCTAAAGGCTGTTTATCGATCAACAATTCTAGGTGTGAGTTGACTTGCTGACATTTCTGAGCGGGGTATTGAACCGTTTCTACAGGTTCAGCTTTGCGATCCCGATTAGTATCTAAGTGATTAATCTCCTGAAAAGCCGGAATCTCTGCCATGTCTAGAACATAATCAATCCCCACACCATCGGTTGCTACCTGCACTCCTGCGTAGTGATTGATCGTAAAATTGCCTAAAGGATGGGCATCCGCCTTCGGCATCCAAAATAAACATATTGCGATGATTGCGGTATTCCAGGCCAAGTAATGTAGCAGCTTTTTCATAAAGAACTCCCTATAGCATTAGCAGTGGGAAAAGAGACAGAGGATACTAAGTTAGCCAAGACTTGACGAGCTTCATCAGCATACTTGTGATGAAATTGAGGATTGAGGCTAATAGCTTGAGTTAATCGCTTTATTGCTTCTTCACGCTTACCTAAGTGAAACGCAATCATGCCAGCATGAAATTGCAGCAAGGCATCCTCTGTTCCAAAACGAGTTGCCCGTTGTGCTGCCTTTTGCGCTTCTTCCCATTGCCCATTAGCCGCAGCTGCCCAAGCCAAGGTATCCTCTGCGTATACATCGTCTCGCACTGCTACTTCATTACGCGCAATTTGTAGCGCCTCTGGTAGATGGATTCCATGTTCGGTATAGTATATTGCCAAAACGCGATCGTAGATTCCTTTAACCTTGCTCAGGTAAGCTACTAACCCAATTAAATCTTCAGTTTCGGCTGCACCTTTTTGGTCTCCCAAAGCTAGTTGAGCATCAGCCTTATACCCCAACGTTTCTACCAACGGCATCAGTTCTATACCTTGGTTTGCAATATTTAGAACATCCTGCCAGCGATGCTGTGCCGCATAGAGGCGGGCCAGCCCTGTAAACGCAGCTATATGCCGGGGAAAGAGGTCAAAGCTCTCCTGATATCGCTGCTCAGACAGGGCAAAATCTCCGGCTGCAAAAGCAAGATCCCCAGTCCGTACATGAAACCAAGCACGAGTTTCTGCGCTTGTGGTGTAGAAAGAGTCCATCTCCTGCATAGCCTCATCTAGCAGTTGCCGCGCTGAGGCTAGATTGCCAGTTAACTCTAAATAACGGGCGACAACTGCATTATGACCAGAGTTAGATTCTCCCTCAGCAAGGCTCTGCAAAAGTTGATGAGTTGTTTCATAGTCGCCCAACTCCATCTGAATCGATGCCAAGAGTGAGACAATATTGGGATTATCAACAGGTGAATTATTTAATACTTCTAAAGCTGATCGAAACTGGTGTTGAGATAGTAAAGCTGATGCTAGCAGCATAGAGGAAACTTCATTATGGCGCGGCTGTAGTGCTAGGGATCTACGTGCTGCTTGTTCTGCTCGTAACACATCATCTGTATCTGCCAGTTCTCGAAAACGCCTCAAATATTGATCGGCTAACAGACGTAAAAATATTGAGGAATCGGGAGATTGGGCAACTTTCTCCTCATAGACGCTGATAATATGCGATCGCTGTAAATAATCGGGGAAGACTAAATCTGACGGCTTTTCTGGTAATATCTGCCTAGAATTAACAGTCAGCAGTTGCACGGTAGAGGAATATGTGTCTAACTTACCATTGGTGTAGGCTAAACTTAGCGCTTGTGTATCAGAGGGTCTTAGTAAAACCAGTAGGCTAGTCAGCACTAACACCCATAGTATTCTTAGATGCATAAACCTTACAAAGGATTGCCTAAATAAGGGAAGGTAGGAAGAAAGTTGGCATTATTAGGCCCAACATTATCGCTAGTCAGCCCCGGAATAATACCAGTAGAAATGCCTGTAACTGCATCACCAAAGACAACAGATGCTGTTACATCGATTACGTCATCTTTTGGTCTTCTACCACCAAAATTGTTGCCTAACTGAGTTCCAAAATAACTACCGCTAGGTTTAGAAAGGTCAGCCTGGATAACATCAGGAATCGCTACCGAGATAACTGCATCAGCTATACCTTGAGGTCTACCGATCGCTTTAACAAAGGCTTGAATAAATTGTGATTGATTGCTAGCGTCTTGCGTTGGTGTCTGAAGATTACTATTATTATGAGCTTTAAAGTCCATAAAAAGTTCATTCAGGGCTGGAACTGCTAACCGCTCAATCTGAGCAAAATGATCCTTTCTGAGTCTAGGAGTTTTAACACTAGTTGTCATCCAAGCACCAATCTTGCCACTACCAAGCAGTTTCCTGGGTAGCTCGACAATAATTGAGTGGACATTGAATGGGGCTAGGGTGTCTTTTGCTTGTCCAGGTGGTCTAAAGGTAAGAACTGTGAAAGGAGGACTGGGATTAGGCTGAAGGCTATAGTTCCGATCCGGGATGATTTTAAAGAACTGTTCCAAATCGAAAAAGAACGGGTCTTTGCGTGTCCCAACAAAGAACTTCATACCGTTAGATGCAGAGAATGTTTGGTTGAGTTGCCCTGTCCAAGTTACGGGAAGCAAAGCTGACTCTGTTCCTACTGTGGTTGGACGATATGGGCCTCGGACTGTGACAGTTTGCTGTGATCCTTTACCATTTACATTAAATTGGAGTACAACATCTTCAATACTGTCGCCAGTGTTATCAATCTTGAACTGATAAAGAACATTTGGATCGAATGGTCTTTTTTCACCAGAAACAATGAGAGGGTCGAAATCCATGACTAAGACAACATTTTTGGGGTTTGTCGGACTCTCAAATACAAACAAATCAGTGAGATCCGCAGCTGTCAACTTAGTGGCAAGAAAAGTTGTGTCTTGGTGATCTGAAGCCAAAGCTTGAGGGGTGGCATAGATTAAGACTACGAGCAAGATAGCGACAAATGCCACTAGAGGACGAAAAAACCGAGTAGCTCCAGTCCAAGATAGCGATCGCTTGATGGAAAGAAACCCCATATTTTGGACTGCTTTATCTATGGGGAACCTGCCTTCAGTTGGTATAAAAGAGGTAATACTCCAAGCATTTATTCTCATAGTTACCCTTCTTGAGGTGTTTAGCCTCTACTGTTGGTGTGGATATAAATAGCAAGTTGATTTGGATTTCAAAAAAGACTGCGGCTATTACCGAAGCGCTTATAGCTTATTTGCTCTTACTACTCACTTTACAGACCAAAACTTGCTCATTTCTTGCTCACTTTTGTCTATATTGATTTCCAGCTAAGGAATAAAAATTCAATTCTGACTTTTTGATTACTTATGCTGATTTCCATCGATTTTGCAAATGCCGATAAACAAAGGTTTTGTTAACTCATCCTCGATTGCAGTTGCTGGGACATGAACTCTCAGATCACGAATTTAACTCCTCATGTTAAACTATTGACCCTGGAAAGAAGCGTTAGCTCCTTTTGCTCAAAGGATTAATAAGTATGGACTACTTAGCTGGGATGATGCCAAAGCTGCCCTTCCAGAGTTAAGGCGTTTACGCAAAGACATTGCCCTAATCAGCAATCGTGTACAAGGGTATGCGATTGCAAAGGCATTGTCCCAAGAGTGAGGGTTGCCAACAGTAGATAGCAATAAGTTTTTTGTGAAAGCCCGATGCTTATTTAAGGTAGGAGAATTAACCACAAGCGTTTAAATATAGCTGCGTTTCTCCAGTTGACGCAGGCTCAAATAATCGCATTGCCAACGGGCAAGCGATCGCTTGAGCCTTTCCTTGGTGTAGCCTTATGGTTGACACCAGTATATTAGTAATATTATCATGTCAACTGGCGAGCGCAGTAAAAATAAAATTAAAGTGAAAATGAATATCACAGTAGATGTAACACCCATTGCTGCGTTTAGGTGGAATGAAGAAAATGCCCAAAAACTCAGGGAGCTTAGAGAGAAAGCTGGATATAGTAGACAAAAGCTATCTGATGCTGTGGGAGTTTCTGTGGCTTATATTCAGCAGCTAGAGACTCCTCACGTCTTTATTAACAAACCAAAAAAACCAACTCAGATGACTGTTAGTACAGAAATTCTAGAGAAACTTTGTGCTGCTTTAGATGGGGATATCACTTCACTTATTTGGAACATAGATTACAACAGTTAAGAGAGTTATTTACTACGCTCACCAGCTAAAATTGCTTGACAACCACTGGTGAGCGTAGTAATATAGTAATCATAAGAGAGGAGACGAGCGCGATGCCTCTTTTGAAAAACAAAGAAGCGCTCAAAATTCAACCCTTACAAATCGAGTTAACGATACGAAACCACAATAACCAGTCGCCGCCGGGACTAGCAGCCGGAAGCCTTAAACTTGTAATGGTCAAGCCGCCGCGAGATGATTCCGATGACCAAACTAAGTCTAAAAACTGGTTGTAAAAACTTCAATCCTCCCAGAATTAAGGCGATTACGTACTCAGTTGTATGCAATCGCCTTTTTAAAAAATACAACATGGCTGTACAGAGGGCACGATGAATCCAATATCTTCTCTACAGCTTTGTGCTGTCTGGTGTTTTGACATCAGTTAATAGGCTTTACCCCTGAACATTTTTACTAGCGTGGCAAAACTAGCTAGAGCAAAAACTTAAACGTAGTAAATTCGTTATTATTGAAAATTTTGGTTTACCTATTTAGGCCTATTTCAATCATGAAAAATCTACTCTAGCGAGTTTTACCACTCTAGCATTTTTATAAGGCTTCGCCAATTCTAGAGTGAGAGTGTTGTGCTGAAAGCACAACGAACTGACTAATAAAAATAGGACGATCGCCGTCCCTGGAAAGTCTGCGATCGCCTTTTTACCCATTTAAGAGGTATTTCCTAATGATGACACAACTTTCAGCCCCTACGCTAACAAAAGATCCGTTAACCTCACAGGATCGCCAAATCATTGCAACCATCGTCAATCAGTCGGATTACTCAAAAGAGTGCAAGCCCGAAGATGTAGTGACTATCTGGATCAACAGTGATGATATCGTGTGGGTAAAAATGACCCACGGTTATGCTCGATACCACAAACAATCCTTCAAACGCGCAGTAGCAGAGGTAAAAGCGAGTCTTTCTGCTCCAGTAGAGCGCAATCACAAGGAAGAAAAGGAATTAAAACAAGCTTCTGAGAAAATTGGCTTGTTGGGTGATTGTGATTGGCTATCGTTGAGCGTCCAGTACCATTCTGATAAAGTAACCGGTCATGCTGCTTGTTATATTTCCCACAAGGCTCGAATATTAACCCCACTTGCGGAATGGGACTTCACCATACCGAAGTGGAATATGCCTGCTGCCATCTGCCCAGATTGTGATGGTCATGGCTGCGGTAACTGTGGGTATCGTGGTACTCGTGCAGAAGACTTGTGTACGCCAGTGGACGGCTACCGACTGACCTATGTGGGCAAGACTGACATCCAGACGGCTCACAACGTCTATCTAGATGGTGTATTCTTGGGCATACTCTTCAAGGTCAGAAACCCCGATGAAATCTGGGAAAACGACCCCAAGACGTACTATTGGCAAGGTAGTAATGGCATGAAGTATTGGAGCCTCAAAGAGGCTGTAGAATCCTTTACTCAAGATGTGGTGACTAATAAAGTGCCACAGGTTCGTCAGGAGTTGGCGGTAGCGTAAAATTAAAGAAATCTGACAGTGGACAGGAGAAATTAGAAAAACTGTCCACTTACCAATTTGAAAACGAGATCCTTTATTTAAATGTAAAGATAAAAGCAAATCTAAAAATTTTGCGCGATCAAACATTCTGTCGGTATCAGTTCAAACTTGAAGAGATAATACGATGTTTCAAGCTTTACCAGAACCAGTTACTTTTGAAGAATTTCTAGAGTGGAAACCAGAAAATGGCAGATATGAATTATATAAAGGAGCAATAGTAGAAATGCAGCCAACAGGAGAACATGAGCTAGTTAGAGCATTTCTGATTAGAGAACTCAATTTTGAGATTCGCAGGTTTAATCTAGCTTATACTATTCCTGGTCAAGTATTAGTCAAATCAGTTGATAAGAAATCTGGTTATATTCCAGACGTATTAGTATTGAATCTTCCTAACTTGAGCAATGAACCGCTCTGGAAAAGAGCATCAACAGTTACTCAAGCAGAATCAATTCCATTAGCAGTGGAAGTTGTAAGTACAAATTGGCGTGATGATTATTTCCTGAAATTTGGTGAGTACGAGGAAATTGGGATTCCAGAATATTGGATTGTTGACTATGCTGCTCTTGGTGGAAAGCGATTTATTGGAAATCCTAAACAACCAACAATATCAGTTTATGCTTTAGTCGAAGGTGAATATCAAGTTACTCAATTTCGAGGAAATGACCGGATTCAATCACCTACTTTAAGAGAGCTAAATTTAACTGCTGAACAAGTTTTTCAAGCTGCTTTAGGAGAGTATTGATTAAGACTAATACTTTCCCAGTCAACGAAAGCGATTTTGGTATTGGTATAAACTATCCTTCGCAATTTGTCCTTTGAATGACCCAAAAATTTTATAGTCTCTTTGTTGAGCATTATCTCGAAGGCTTGCTTTCATCATTAGGTAGTGTAGAAGTTAGCGGCGTAATAACAGGTTCAGAAAGGCGGGGAATTGTTCTGTTTTTTCCGAAAGGGACAATTCAAACTGAAAGACACTCACTTGGATTACTTGCTAAAGTTGCTCAAAGTGATTGTTCAATAAAAGTTTATTGTGAGCAAATTAGTGAAACAGAAGTCCGAAGCTGCCTACATAAACTTTTAAATGTCTTTTCAACTTTGAACTGTCGGGCATCGGCAGAAGGGAAAACTTTAGATGATGATAATTTACCTCGTTTGTGGATTTTAGTACCATCAGCTTCGCCAGATTTACTCAAAGGTTTTGGCGCACAATTAGAGCTAAAAAACTGGACTACTGGAATATACATTCTGCCTAATGTTTTTAGAATTGCAATAGTAGCTATTAACCAACTACCAGTTACTTCAGAGACGCTATGGTTAAGGCTTTTGGGACGGGGAGTAATTCAAAAACAAGCAGTAAGTGAAATCATTGCACTTCCTTCATCCAACCGACTACGCCAAAATGTTTTAGACATAGTTTACAGATGGCGTAGTAGTGTGATGACGCAGACAGATTTAACTGAAGATGACCAGGAGTTAATTATGAATTTAACAGAAGCTTATCAAGAAGCAAGAGCGCAAGCTGTACAAGAGGGAGTAGAGCAAGAACGCCGTCAGGTTGTAGAAAACCTGTTGAGATTCCGGTTTGGTTCTGTGGATGAAGAACTCTCAAGAGTAGTCGATAATCTGTTGCAGTTAGCACTAGATGACTTTGCAAGATTTTTACTGGAATTGTCTAGTTTATCCCGTGAAGAGTTGTTAGCAAGATTTAATTCGCACGAATAACCTGTAACTACAAATAATTATTAGTTAAAAGCGCTTTTGTGAAATCAAGAGCGCTGTTTTATTGGCTCTACGCTTCATATATCACAATTAAACGGCTGCGCCAATGCGAAAGTGAAAATACTTTTGGTACAAACAAATGATCCCTCAAGAAACATCGGATTTACTTGCTGCTTTAATGCGCCAAGAGGAACTACTCAAGCAATTAATCTCTTCAATCAATAAGCCAAAACTAGGATTGCACTCTGATGCAGGCAGTAGCAAAATCTACTGCAATCGTCACAATGGTTCACTCTGGTATACCCTAAACAACAGTGAAGCGAGTGCGATTACCCAAACTGCCTTAACTGGATATCTAAAAGAACTGAAATTCGAGAAGTGTGAGCGCAGAGGAAAAGAAGTTTACAAGTTGCTGATTACAATTCAAGCAGACAGACCCTATATATTAGAAAGTGGGCATGATACTCACTTTGCTAAATCTGTATTAGCCGCGATCGCAACTTTGACCCCAGAACAATTGTATTCTCCCATCACACTACAGCCACAGCCAGGGACAACAGATGAAAATGTGTTGTTCTGTCGCGTATGGGTTGGGTCGGAATTAATCATGGCATCCTACAACGAAGAAACGAACTGGCGTGAGGTCAGCAAGCAGGCAATTGCTGTAACCAAAGCTGCTCTTGAGATGGCGTTTTAGTCTTAAAGATGAAGTAAGGCAGGATTTACCTGCCTTGTGCGTCACTAAAATCAGCTTCATTTCATGAATCTAACATTGCACATCTGATTGACAAAGACATTACCGACTTATGTCGAAACTGTGACTGCTAAAAGTTGTAACAAGAGTTTGGGGGACTGTAGTTATGAGTGACTCAAGCTTTGTCTACAACTAATACGTGCTGTTCAAATATTCACAAATAATCACAGATGACTATTACAATTGTTCATCCCAGCATCGAAAATCTACAACCATTTTCTGACTTGTTTGACCTGGAAAAACTTTTGCAATCTGGGGGAATTCTACCGTGGCTTTTGGCTAACGGTTGGGATTACAGGGATGAATCTTGTTTGATTGCAAATATTGTTGATGAGTCTACAAGTCTAGATGAAGTTTGGGATTCTAAAGAGTTTGATTTTCAAGCGCTACCAGATGAATCAAAGGAAAAATTGAATCAGATTATGTGTGAAAAACTCTCCAGTCAGACTGATTGAATCTGACTGGAGAGAAAAATCGATTCCACAAAAGATTATCACACACTCTACTTCAATACTAATCAGATGGAAACAAATTTGATTAAAGTGTACGATGCAACACTATTAAGCTCATCGAAAGTTTACCAAATCGACGGTACGCTTTCACGATACTTGGGTGATGAAGGTACTATCCAACATCCACAGTATCTATTTTTGCCTTTGCCAAATCAAAGAAAAAAAGTCAGCTTTCGACTAAACCGAAACAAACTCATGACTCGCTGTTATGAGGTCGAAGGTATGGTTTATGAAAAACCTGCGGTACAGGATAATTCACAGCAACTTCAACTATTTTAGCCATGTCAATACATAAACCACCAGTCATTAAAAGACATATCCGACTACAAAATGGCTCTACAAAAGTAATCTATAGAGCTACTACAGACATTCGCTCTCTTGAGAAATCACCACAAAGAAAGCTTCGCTTAATCGAAAGTGAAAAATAATGATTGAGGTCAATAATCATGGTACAAGCAATTGACAACCCTATTGTTGCAAATTTCCTAACTGATGCAGTAGTCGAGCGCCACAATTTCTCGCAATTAAATAAAACTCGCATCAGATTTCGTATTCAACTAAAGAAAAGTACAAAGTCTGCCGCTCCTAAATGGGCAGATGTTTTAAAAGCTGAAGTTTCTGAAATAGAATCAGACCTCGTTAAAGTCACAAATTCCGAAGTCGGTCTGCGAGGTATTAAGGTATTCAAAAAGCTGGATGAAGCTGCTGCCCAATTGAGGCAAGAGATTGCTTCGGTTCAAGAGTGGATGTCTGCTGATACTGGAGATTGGATTTGTCCGATTGATTTGGCTCCACTCGTTTGGAGTCAGTTAATCAATATCAGAGATAATATCGCTCCTGGATTGCGTAATCAATTAAAAGCTGATTACGAAGCGGGACTTCTTGATTATCAAGAGCGCATTGATCAGTTCCTTTCACTTAACACCTGGGAATTAGCACAGGATAAGCAAGAGTCAGTCAAAGCCAACTTGCTAAGAGCATTTCCGACTCTGACCGATCTTGAAGACTATTTGCAAGTCGTTATTGGTCGTCCGGTAATTATCCCGGCACTGTCCGAACAACTGAACCAGCAACAAGCCAAATGTCTTGACCAGATTACCAAGTTCATTCAGCAGTATGACCAAAATCTGGAGCAAAGGCTACGGGAATCTGCTTTAGCTGGTGGTGAACAACTCGCCGCGCAACTCCTTGAAGAATTGAGCGACTGGGAGCCAGGACGTAAGCCAGTACAGTTCAAAAAAAAGATGGAAAAACACCTGATGAAAGTGCGGGTGTTACTGGCAAATGCCTCACCTGAAGCTGGCAGCAGTTTAGAACAGATGATGGCGCACTTAGATTCGATTGTCACCGACCCAGCGATTGAGTCGAAGAATCTTGGTTCTGATACGCGGAGTCAATTACAGCAAAAAATGCAAGAGATCCGCATCAAGTTGTTAGATGAACAACGCAATCTACAATCACTTGCGACTGACGATGTGGGCTTGTCAAAAGCTACGGTGATGTCGTTCAAGTTCAGGTAAAAACAGTCTTGGGCGGGTGCATTCGCTCAAGACTGATCCCAATGGATTTAATACGTAGTTTCCAGAATAACCCAAAAAGGATATAGCACCTTTACTATTTCTCAAACCAATTTGAAAGCCTTGGAGCTAAAAATGTCGCATTTCTCAACTGTTAAAACCAAGCTTGTTAACCGTGAATGTCTGGTACAAGCTTTACAAGATTTGAAACTGAATCCGCAAGTTCACGAAACAGCACAGCCACTAAAAGGATACTACGGTGATTCTCAAGGACAAAGCGCTGAAATTATCGTATCTGGTCGCACCATAAAAGCCCGTGCAGACATCGGATTTAAGTGGAGTCAGTCAAGCGGCGTGTACGAGATAATCCACGACAGTTACGAAACAGTTCCGAAGCTGGGCAAAGACTTTTTCAGCAATAAACTAATGCTGGCTTACGGTAAACGTTTGGTAAAAGCTAAAGCTGCCGAGTTACAAGAAAAGTTCGGGGAATGTGCGATCGCTGAAGAAACCAACGGTACAGTGCAAACCCTACGGCTGACGTTTGCCGGACATCAAGAAGTTAAACAGTACGTGAGGAGATAAACATGGAACGTTCAGTTTTGATTCATTTTGACGACGCTACAGGTGAAGTTCGAGTGGAGGCTAAAGGGTTCGAGGGTTTGAGTTGTTTATCGGCTACGCAACCATTTGAAGAGGCACTTGGAGTTGTCAGCGAGAGCGATCGCACCTACAAGGATGAAGCCCAAACCCAACAGCTTCGGGCTACGAACAGTAATCAAACACGTTTGCGTCAGTAATTAGTCATCAGTTACCAGTTTTAACTCGGCTGGTAACTGCTGATCATAAAGGCTTCGCCATTTCATAAGTGAAATATTTGAATAATTGACATGGAACTCTCAAATCTCCTCTCCACGCTCGATTCACAAATCCCGATCGCCGCAGTTGATGTCCTGTCCCCCGATGAAGCAACTATCATTCAGTGGTTAACTACAGAGGCATCGAGCAAGCTCTCATGTCCAGTGTTCTTCTGGAATCTGGGAGTATCAACCTTAGAGCAATGCCTGATTGCGGCAGATGGTGGACTGGTGTTTAAGCCAGTTGCAGAGTACAAAAGACCTCCACAGGCTGACCCACTGCTATTTGTATTTGACTACATTGCTAACTTTAGCGGTCATGGTGTATTTATCCTTGGAGATATTCACCCTTTCATTGCTAAGAATTCACTCCAATTGAGTTGGGAGATTTTATCCAAAGTTAAAAACCTTTACCACAGGTTAAAACCCACAGATAAACGCATCGTACTCTTAGGACAGAACATACAATTACACGAATCTCTAATCAGATTGATTCCTTATTGTGAAGTCCCTTTACCTAGTATTGACCAAATACTACTTCATATCACTTCTTATTTGCATGACCTACAACAGTCAGCTAGGGAGCAAGAATTAAGTTTTACTGTTACGCTTGAAAATGCTGAATTTGAAACTCTTTCTCGTGCAGCGCTGGGTTTAACCCTGGAGGAGATTAGTGATTTTCTTCGCTTAACAGTCAAAGAAAACTTAACTAATGATGGTGTCGTCGTTGACGCTGATTTTATCCCCAAAGCCGTCGAGTACAAAACTCGGCTACTGTCTCAAATGGGTATCGAGTTGGGTAAGCCAGCTACCATTCCTTTTGGCGGTTTGGATCTACTGCGCGAGTGGCTGATGAGGCGGCGGCGACTATTCACACAAGAGGCGCGAAGTCTTAGCTTACCGCAACCCAAAGGGTTGTTACTTGCAGGGCCTCCAGGTACGGGTAAAACGAGTGTCGCTAAGAACATCGCTAATATTCTCAATTTGCCATTACTCCAGCTAGACATTGCTTCCCTTTTGGGTAGTCTGGTCGGTGAGTCTGAGGGGAATGTCAGACGGGCTTTGAAAACTGCCGAGGCGATCGCACCCTGCATCTTATGGGTAGACGAGATAGAAAAAGCACTTTCGGGAACTGGTGACACGAGTGGAGTCTCACAGAGGATTCTGGGCAATATTCTTACGTTTATGTCGGAATCAACTAGTGGGGTGTTTGTCGTGGCAACTTGCAATGACCCCTCTGCGTTACCGTCTGAACTCAAAAGGAAAGGACGTTTTGATGAAAATTTCTTTGTTGATCTTCCCACAGAACCAGAACGAGTCCAGATTCTAGGGATTCATCTGCAACGTTTTGGCATTCACCTGGAATCGGAGTACCTCGAAGCGATCGCAGCTTCCACCGCGAAATTCTCCGGCGCAGAACTGGAAACCCTTGCTTCAGAAGCGGCACTGCTGGCATTCGATGAGGATAGACCGCAGCAGGTCACGCTTGCTGACCTCGAAACCTGTCGTCAAACCATTACCCCGCTTGCCATCCAGGATGCGGCGGCTGTAGAGCGTATGCAAGCGTGGGCATCCACCGCGCGACGGGCTAGTAGTCCCGCACAAGCGGCGAAAACTCAATCTCTCAGGACTGCTAAGTTCAGAAACATGAACTGATGATAAGGCGATGCCTGCGGCGGGCTGCGCCTACGCCCTCTGATTCTATGGGGACAACCACAATTTTCATTCTGTCAAAATATTTCATCACAATACCAATTTCGAGAGGCAATGCCCAGAAATTAACGGGTTAATTGGGTAAAGAACATGGAAATCTATTTAGTCTTTGTTAACGCGATCCAAAACAATAATAAATTCTGGAGTGCCAAAGTTGAGGATAGCAACTTAACAGTCCAATGGGGACGTGTTGGTTATCAGGCACAAACCAAAGTCCACACATTAAGAAATTATCAACAGGCTGTTAACAAATTTCATAACTTAGTCGCTGAGAAAAAAGCTAAGGGCTACAGCGAAACTCAGCCACAAATGGATGGCTTACGCAGTCTTGGAGACATCCGACGAGCAATACATCTATTAAACATCATCCGCCCTTGTATTGCTAATCATATCTACCATGATGGCTATATTAGCGCCCTAAATGAGTATCTGAAAATCGTTCCCACACCTTTGGGAATGCAGATAGATTATCACGGGATTTACCGCAGTGTAAGAGATGTTGACTATCAAATGGAACTGCTTAATTCTCTGTTAGCCGCACCTGTACCACAAGTTGCTGTGGTAGCTGCTGCTTCTACAAAAGAACCAACTGTAGAATCCAAGGTAGTCAGTCTCAAGACTATCAGTAAGAACTTCTGGCGACATTTGTAAATTAGCTTGTTGTAAAGTATTGTAGCCAATTTACTATAGCGATGCGGATTAATTAAATATATCCCCCAGATGCACATCGCATCTGGGGGATATTTTCAACTTCCATCTCTACAATTATTGTTCTTGTCCTTGTCCCCGTTCTTGTCCCCGTTCTTGTCCTTGTCCTTGTCCTTGTCCTTGTCCTCGTCTTTGTCCTTGTCCTCGCGGCATACAGGCTTCAAGAGCTTGGCGATTATTTGCAGCTTCGACACAGCTCTTTCTTTGCTGTATCTCAGAGAGCCGCGCACTAATACGTTTGAGGATTTCGTCTTTGTGCTGCTGAAATTGCTGTCCGTTACCCTGATTTTGGCTATCTGATGGGGGGTTGGGGCTACTTTGTCCTAAAGCTAGACTTGGGGAAGCTAAGATCGCGACAACCGCCAAAAAGCAATAATTTTTCATAGTAGCCTCTAGTAAAAACAAAAGTATTCATCTATTTAAGCTATAGCTTTATCGTGATAAATATTACTGCTTAATGCTTCAGTCTTTGTACTAGTAATCTTAGGTACTTTTAATTTATCAGACATCAGCATTTATAAGAGGTTTTAGAACAAGAAACTAGTGAGCGTTTCAGCAATGATTTTCCTCACTTGTGGGCTTGGTTTGCATAAGGTTTGGCACTATTTCTGATTACCTACACCAAAATGTTGGGACTACCAGATTTTTTCCCGTGAGCTTATTACACTACAACATCTTTTCTGGGTGAAAAAATTATGTAAATTTAACCACATCACCCTAACGAAAGTTTACAATATAATTACTGAAACTAATCTAGCTATAACCAACAGGCTTTGGTTTGACCTATGACTGATAATAAACAAATTGTCTCCCAACTCATTCAACAAAAACCAAGACGTGTTTTGGTTGTAGCTCCAAGTGAACTAGCTATCCATCATCGTCACAGAGAATCCTTTCAAACACCGCCTAGTTTAACCAATTGCATTTTCAAAGTCATCGCTAAATTATCTATCGTCAGCGCTATGTTGTTTGGCATCAGTGCATTAGGCTATTGGGGATTAGAAATTGTTGAAGCTAAAACAATCTAGACAATAGAAGACAGATACGATTGGCAAACCCAAAAACATATTTGTTTCGGTTGGATGCTAGTTACTTTTTCTAGCTTTCTTGGGAGTGCTTCTTTTGGTAACGAGTCTCACTAATCAGTTCCAGAGAATAGAGTTCATAATAAAAATTCATCACTCAAAAGTCATAATTGAGAAGCAATTTAATATGATTGGTAGATTGATTCATGAAAATTTCTGTTGATGTTTTAACTATTCAGACAGATGTATTCAGAATAGTTGAATTCTTATATTTGATATCTAAGTAAATTTTAGTGGAGCAATTATGAATCCTATTAATCAGGCTATTTTAGAATCTCTGCGTTCTGGCGAGAAAACTGCTGGAGAATTAAAAGACATATTTGATTGTAGTTACAGCGTCCTTGATAAGGGATTGCAGGATCTGATTGACACACACCAGATTGAAGCCGGATGGAGTAATGATAATTATCCAGCAAGAATTTATCGGCTCAAGCGTCAGCAACAATCTATTCATTTTTGGAAAAATTAGTCATTTATTTTGTTAACTGGTCAATACCTTTGCCAAAAGAAGAGGATGAGGAGAGAGGGCCGATGTAGTAGAGTTATTGTCTCTCACAACGACAAATCAAAAATCACAATCAAAAGAATGTAAAGAATATACAAAGCTCAGTATTTATATATACATTTTTCGGCAAATAATGTGAAGAATATGCAAAGATGCATTTTTCAGCATAGATATCTAAGTAATATATTTACTAAGCAGTTATTTTGAGGCTATTTCTTCAAGCTAGACATTCACACCAAATAGTCAACAATGAGGGCAGAATTTTTTTTTGCCGCTCAAAAGTCAAATGTTAACTATTTTATTTTCTAGTAGGACTTAAGCACTGGCAAAAAAAATATGAAGGGTGGTTGTATGCATTCAATTGTGATGAATACACACCCTGATAATTCTGTACAGTGCTTAAGACTTAGATAGTAAGAGAATAGTAAATAAGTCATAGTTAAAGCCATCTAATTGGGTAAGTTTTCGATAAATTTACTGTTCATCAAGGTTGAGGTCTGAAATATGCAGATTTCGGTGAAATTTTGTGTTTGAAAACAAGGAAAACTGTAAATTCACAACTGAAAGTTACTGAAAAAATCAATTTAGGTAGAAAATTATGGCGAATATCATTGGAACCAACGGTAACGATACTCTAGTAGGCAGTTACGAAGCGGACACGATTAATGGAGAAGCAGGTAACGATACCATCACAGGTAACGAAGGTGATGACACCCTAACTGGTGGTGGTGGCAAAGATCAGTTTGTTTACAACTATTACACCGGAATTGATATCATCACGGATTTTGGCGGTATAGGCAAAGGCGTAAATCCCTCGGCAGGAGTCATCGCCGAAGTGGATACACTACAATTCCAAGGTGCTGCCTTGACTGACCGAAATATGCTGCTGACGCAGAATGGAAAGAATCTGGAAATCACATTTGAAAATGTGCTTGATTCCAAAGTCATCCTGGAAAACTTTGCCCTGGAAAACCTGGAAAACCTGAGCAAATCTACCGGAGCCAGTGTAGACTTGGGCAATATAGAGTTTGATGGGCAAACTAGCATCACCGACAGCTTTGATGTTTTCAATGCCAACTCCACCCAAAGCACTATCTTCAACAAGAACACTGTTACCTTCCTTAACGACCTCTCCAATAATGTTAGTGGCTTTGACAACTCAGATGATGTGATCAATGGTCAAGGTGGAAATGACCGCATTGACGGCTTGAGTGGCGACGACATACTGAGGGGTGGTGCAGGGAATGATACTCTTATTGGTGGTGCAGGGAATGATACTCTCATTGGTTATCAAGGCAATAATGCACTCATTGGTGACATTGGTGAAGACTATTTGAATGTTGATACTTCAACAGGCGATAACACTCTCAATGGTGGCATTGGTGACGATACTTTAAATGCTAGGGGAACAACAGGCAATAATTCCCTTTCTGGGGGCGATGGCAATGATTATCTTTCCACCTCTTCTTTTCCTATTTACAGCGGATACAGCTATATTGCCTCTTCAAGCAATAACACCCTTGACGGTGGTGCTGGTAACGATACATTGAATGCTGAGTCTCCATCCGGCGATAACTTACTCTCTGGAGGCGATGGCAATGATTATCTCTCTACCTCTGGTACTAAAAGTGATAATGGGCAGCTTAATTTTACCTCAGAGGGTAATAACACCCTCGATGGTGGTGCTGGTGACGATCGCTTGTATGCTGATATTTCAACGGGTAATAACTTACTGTCTGGAGGCGATGGCAATGATACTCTCTCTACCTCTGGCACTTACACAAGAAACTCTTTTATCGTACCATCCTCTGGCAATAACACGCTCAATGGCGGCGCTGGTGACGATTACTTGTATGCTAGCGCTTCAACGGGCAGTAACTTTTTCTCTGGGGGCGATGGCAATGATTCTTTCTCTCTAAGCACCATATCTTCAGATGGTTCCCCCTCTAACTCTTATTTAGTGACTCAAACGGTAGACGGAGGTAAGGGTGACGATTTGTTATCTTTCAATTTGTTACCTTTTCATGACAGCGACAGCAATGTTGCTGGAGGGATCATAACGACATTCAATCCAACTACAAACAAGGGAACAATTACTGCTGGTACGTATGGGGTTAATTACAAGAATATCGAAAAATTAAATATCTCAGGTACAGCCGACGATGACTTGATTTTGGGGAGCAATGGAAACGATACACTCTCCACAGGCAATGGTGGCAAAGATACGATAGATGGGGGTAAGGGTGACGATGTAATATCTATTGATTACAGTAATGCTACAAGCAAAATCATAACAACATTCAATGCCACTACTAATACTGGCTTAATTACCGCAGGTACTTATCAGATTAGTTACAAGAATATTGAACGATTAAATATCACAGGTACAGCCTACGATGACAACATTTTGGGCAACAATGGCAATGATACGCTCTCTACAGGCAGTGGTGGCAATGATACGATCAATGGCGGTCAAGGCGACGATATACTGTCAGTTGATTACTACACTAATACAACAGGTATTACAACGACATACAATACCACTACTAATGCTGGAGTAATTACAGCAGGCAGTAATCGGGTTAGTTACAAGAATATCGAACGATTAGATATCTCTGGCACAGTCTCCGATGACTATATTATAGGCAACAATGGCAACGATACGCTTTCCGGGGGCTATGACGGTAATGATACGATTATTGGCGGTGCAGGAAATGATGTCGTGATAGGTGGGAAGGGTAATGACATTTTAACTGGTGGTGTCGGCAATGATAAATTTGTTTACGATCTTTTAGAGAGCAACTATGATACTGGTACTGATATAATCACAGATTTCGGTGGCATTGGTAAAGATTCAAATCCCTCACAAGCGGTAATTGCCTCCCTAGACACTTTGGAATTTATAGACAACAGTGGCTTCCGTCTATTTAGCGCTCAAAATCTGCAATTAACTCAAAATGGTAACAATTTAGAAATTACCTTTGAAGATTTATTTAATAGCAGTAATAGCAAAGTCATTCTCCAAAATTTCCAACTAGAAAACCTCGATGGTGAGAATATTCTATTTCCTGGACAAACCACCATCACCAACAGTATTGATGTGTTTGATGCTAATTCCACTCAAACTAGCCTGTTGAACAAAAACACTGTTACCTTCCTCAATGACCTCAACAACAACATTACGGGTTTTGACAATTCCAATGATGTGGTGAATGGTCAAGGGGGTGACGATATCATCAACGGCTTAAGTGGTAACGATCTTTTGAGAGGTAATGCGGGAAATGATACTCTCATTGGTGGTGCGGGAAATGATACCCTTTACGGTGGTGCTGGCAATGATCTCCTCTATGGTGGCGCTGGCAGTGATATTCTCACGGGTGACAACGGTAACGATATCTTTGCTTTTGCTGCTGGGGAAGGTACTGATACGATTACTGATTTCACTAAAAATAATGATTTGATTGGACTGTATGGTGGTTTGAGCTTTGGGCAATTAAGTTTCTCAGGTAACAATATCCTGGTGACTTCTACGAATGAGATTTTGGCAACGCTGACTGGCATTAATACTACGACGCTGACTGCTGTTAATTTCGTCACGCTTTAATGATCTCGATTTATGCAACGCCGACCTTAGTTGCATGAATCTGCAACTTTGATGCAGGTCGATGCATCAAAGTTGTACCTAAGTTGCAAAAATGAGCTTACTTCTTTAACCTTGTTTAATCCTAGAGTGGCAAAGCTAGC
Source organism: Nostoc punctiforme PCC 73102 (assembly GCF_000020025.1). Taxonomy (GTDB): domain Bacteria; phylum Cyanobacteriota; class Cyanobacteriia; order Cyanobacteriales; family Nostocaceae; genus Nostoc; species Nostoc punctiforme. The sequence continues at coordinate 325,130 of NC_010631.1, forward strand.
TAGAGAAAAAACTTAAACGTAGTAAATTCGTTATTATTGAAAATTTTGGTTTACCTATTTACGCATACTTCAATCATTAAAAATCTACTCTAGCAACTTTTACCACTCTAGCTTTTCTCACCTCACGGGCATCCGGGCATTATCATAAATTCTTGTAGTTCTGCGATGGCTATGCCCGCCGCAGGCATCGCAGAATTTAGAGATTTTTCATTTTGGGCGACGGACGCGGCGAAACTTTCACCCTCATGATCCGCTTTCATTTCTACACCCGAAACTGAATTTTCAGTCATCAACTCAGCAGAGGGGCAACTCGGTTCTATTTTCTGATCTGCGATCGCTGGAGTTGAAGAAAATTCATTTTCGGCAACGGGCGCGGCGGAATCAGTGCCTTCATGAGGGAATATCGCTTCAACGCCAGAGACTTGGTTCTCTGCCAACAGCGAAGCAGATTCACCCTGTACAGCTTCCACAAGCGCCAGCGATGTACAGTCATTCGCCGTAGGCGAGTCTTCCTCATTCTCTGACACGCCCTCGACAGTCTGAGGCGAAGCGCCCCCCAAGGGCGCGTGAGCCGTCTTCTCAACTTGCAAAATCTCATTTAGCGTGTCAGAGACACAGCTAACGAACTCTTCAAAAGAGTTCGTTAGCTGTTCCTGAATAGTTCGTGAGGGTTTTTGAAACCCTTGCTCTGACTGGTCTTTAGCTAAAATAGACGCTTTATACAAAGCACGTATTTCTTCAGAGCCAGCATCTATCTCTGAATCCCCAGCATTTGGTTCTTGTTTTAGAGAATCTGGTTCTTGCTTTTCAGCATTAGCTTTCTCCCAAAATTCCTTCATCCGGCTACCATGCAAATTCTTCACCATCCAGCTAGCCGTTTCTCGGCCATCCTCTATGGACTTGTCGGGCTTGAAGATGAATAGCCCACTGTCGGAGAGAATTTTCTTCGCAGAGATAAAAGTAATGTAACCCATCGGAGTAGAAAGGGGCATCCACCGAGAACCATAAGGGTCAGCCGTCCAGCATTCCTGCCATAGCTGATTAACTGATGGTTTTTGCTGCGATGCCCAGAGCATATCTTCGATGGGGATAATCACATGAAGTCTTTTATATGGGGATTCCTTTTTACTAGCAGCAGCCTTTTTCGGTTTGGGACGAGTAATAGTTGCAGTCATTGTACAATCTCCTGTTTATGTTGACGCACGGAATTTTCCCTACAGCGTTGTTTACCGCCTTCGGCATCGCAGGGTTTAGTTCGATATTTGTTCGTCTAAAAAGTTACCGATACACTGGAAACCTATTGAGCTTGCCAGAATCGCAATTCATCTCGAAAGTACCTCTCAGTCTTCTTTGAGCGCTCTTTCCAACAATCCCAGGCAACCAGGAACTCTTCGCCTAAATCCTCTACAACTTCACCCCTCTCGACATACAAAGTGCGGTATGGATCAGCGTGGGCAACGATAGAACCAAGCCCGATTGTGTCCGGTTGAGAGGATGTGTTCTGGAGAGCAGTAATTAAATCAGTCTCTTGGGTTGTTAATTCCGCCCAGTAGTCCTGTTTGATTACCTCATACTCTTGCGCTACTGCCCAAAACTCTTGCCACATACACCCCGGTTTAACTAGCACTGCCCTAATGTCGCTAACTGCCTGGGGTAGCATTTCCAGTTGTTCGGCTCGGTAAGCAATCGCTTCAGGAGTCGGACTACTGCCCAGAATTATCGCTGCGGCTTCGAGCGCTTGAGTGCTGTTCATGGCACTGGCAAGGTTTTTCAGTGCCATACCCATCAAGCGCAGACATTCTTGGGCGTTCTCTTTGGGTGGTTCAGCAGCTAGCGATCGCAGATCAATGGTTTTCTCTAGGGCAAGTTTGACCTGCTTGTTCAAAGCTTTAGTCGCTTGCTGGGTCATGGTATTTCCCCATTGTTGTGAAGGATGTTGCTTTACAGCGTTTTCCAAATCTTGAATACGCTGTCTAAGCTGTTGGTTCTCAGTCTCCAACTGCCGTAATGATTCCATCTCATCCAATCGCTGCTGCAATTGAACGTTTTGCTCCCTTTGCTGCTTGTACAGGTTTTGCAAGGATGAGATTTGCTCTTGTACCTGGGCTTCGGCTTTAGCTCCTGCTTCTGCCTGTAGCCCAACTCTCAATTCCTGGGAAAGTCGCTCTAGTTCCTGTTTATGGCGTTCTTCAATAGCAGCGATCGCTTCGGTATATTCTGGTGAATATTTACGCTCTCTGGTAAAGGGAACGCTGGGTGCATCTAAATCAGCATTGTTGATCAACAACCTCTCGCCATCAACAAAAGTGACAATCTGCTGCTAGCGATTTGGCGCGTCTGCTGAGATCACTCCCGACTCTCCATAACGGAAATGTGAAAGGGAAGAAACAGTGACTAATCAGCAAATTAATTCATTCAAGCGAAAAATTGTTTTTAAACACTCAAATCGAGACGGAATAGGGCAAAAAGCGAGTATTTTGTAAATAAGCTTAAATTTGCTTAAACAAACTCTATCGTAAATTTACTGAGACTGCTATAGTCAGTCTGGAATCCTGTCTTATATATTTGTAGCTTTATATAGGTACTATCTAGATTAACCATGATGCAGATTAGTATCACAGACGACCTGAAGAAACGCTTTCATGCTGCTTGTGCTTTGCGTGGGCTGAAGATGAGTCATGTCGTAGTGGAGATGATTGAGCAGTGGCTGAAAACTAATGAGGTACAATCATCTTCTCAAGTTTCAAGTGTAAAGCATTAAATCAAAAGGTAGCAGAGCTTGAAGTGAGGATGGCAACGATAGAAGCATTGATAAAAGTCAGCTAATTCGAGACTAGTTGAGAAATCTTATGTCAGCATAAATCCCCACACCGAAACCTCAAAAAGAATTTTTTATTGAAAATTTGGCAATATGAAAATTGAAATCCAAGGAAAAGATGCGGTAAAAGCTACAGAGGAACTGTTAGCGATTGAGGGAATAGAGGGAAGCTATCAGACAATTGATGAAGTAGAACGGGAAGGAACAGTAGCCACAATTGCAACCATAATTGGGATTGTCAGTGGCACATTTGCGATCGCAGAGAGTCTCCACAAGTGGAAGGAAAAATACCAAAAATCGCTATACGACCCAACAGGTGCAAGGATTGAGAAAGTTTTGATTGTCACACCTGATAATCATCGGCTGCTGCTCAAAGACGCAACAGTAGAGCAAATCCAAGCGATTTTGGAAAAATCTAAGAAAAAATGAAAATTCTCCACATCAGCTTGAAAGAGCAAGGCAAGGATTACGTTTCTCTGCGTTATTTTTGGGATAATCCTTCAGATTATAAAGAACATAAACTGTCTGTAGCTGAAATCAAGCAGTTGGGTGATAGAGCAGAAACCGACTACTATACCCGCTTACCTGTAGATTATTCTGTTACTGGGCAAGCACTGTACAATTGGCTAGACAAAAGCGATCGCCTCTTAGCTAATGCCCTCAATCACCCCCATCAACAAGGATTAGTAATAGCGATCGCCACAGACAAGGGACTAGCTCATCTGCCTTGGGAACTGCTGCATGATGGCAAGTGCTTTTTGGTAGAGAAAACGCCTCCGATTATTCCGGTGCGTTGGATGTCCAATGGTCAACCAATAGTTACGGCTGATAATCCTCAAAATCGCCCTCTCAATGTGCTATTTATGGCGACCTCGCCCTTGGGGGTTGAACCGGAATTGGATTATGAAGCAGAGGAAGGGAAGATTTTGTCGGCAACCAAGCGCACTCCCGTTAATCTGAGAGTAGAAGAAAGTGGCTGTTTAAATGAATTGAGTTATGTGGTTCGGGAATATGAGGCAGGATATTTTGATGTTTTTCATTTAACAGGCCACGCTACTGTTAATGATAAAACGCCCTGCTTTCTGACTGAAGATGAATATGGCAATCGAGTTGATAGCAGTACGGACGCGATCGCAAAAGCCATGATGTTTCGTTTACCTGCGTTAGTCTTCCTATCTGGTTGCCGTACAGGTTATTCGTCAGAGGGTGCAGTTCCTTCGATGGCAGAAAAACTACTCAGCATGGGCGCAACTGCTGTTATTGGTTGGGGTGAGCGAGTCAAAGATACTGATGCGACTGCTGCTGCTGGTCAATTGTATTGGGAGTTATCACAAGGAGGAACGCTAACACAAGCGATGGCTTCTACTTATCAAAAATCAATTGAGCAAAAAGTACCAGATTGGCATAAATTACGGCTGTATGCAGCAAATACTTTACCAGGAACGTTAGTAACTTCATTAAGAACTCCGAGACGCAAGCAACTACCTAAACCGTCTAATGAAGTGGAGTTCAGAGATGATGAAAAACGCTTAAGGGTGACAACAAGAGAGAACTTTGTTGGTCGTCGCCGTCAATTACAAAACTGTTTGCGGACTCTAAAAACAGATTTTGACAAAGTAGGGATCTTAATTCACGGTATGGGAGGATGGGGAAAGAGTAGTATTGCCTCTCGACTATGGGATAGGTTGCCTGAACATGAAAAGATTCTTTGGTGGCAACAAATTGATGAATCTTATTTAATTAAAAAACTAAAAGATAAATTAATTAATCCAAAGCAACTAGAATTAATACCTGATCTAGAAAATAGCAAAATCCCACTTAAATCTCGATTAATTTACTTGTTTACTCAATTAGCAGAAACAGGAGAAAAATCATTTCTCTTAATTCTGGATGATTTTGAATGGAATCTTGAACCCCGTGAAGGGCAATATGTTCTTAAAGCTGAAGTAGCCCCGATTCTAGAAGCTTTAGTACAAGCAATCCAATCAACAGGAACTAATAATAGAATTATTATTACCTGTCGTTATGATTTTGATTCTGACCTATTAGATTTTTTATATAAACAAGGTCTAGAACCATTTAAAAAAGCTGAGTTAACTAAAAAAGTTAGTCGCTTAGAAAATTTTAGCTCTGGCAAAATACCTGATAATTTACGGGAACGAGCGTTAAATTTAGCAGATGGTAATCCTCGGTTATTGGAATTCCTCAATGATGAATTAAGCAATATAGATGTAGAAACGAGATTAACAAAACTAGAACAAAGTCCTGAATTATGGAAAGCTCAAATTATTTGGGAGGAGCTATATCGGCTAATTGATGAGTTACTACAAAAGATTCTTAGCTATTGCTTAGTTTATGATATTCCTGTTCCAATGGTAGTTTTAGAAGCGGCTTGTGATCAGCTTCCTAATTATCAACAGCAATTACAAACGGGGCTAAAACTGGGACTGATAGAAGTCAGCCCCGAACCAGACGAATCCAAACGGCTTTATCGAGTTTCACGTATTATTACCCACATCATCCCCACTATCCGCCTCCCTGAAGCACCAAAAGTTTATTCTCTCTACCAGAAAGCTCATGAAAGATTACATCAATTGTGGGGGAATAAAGAAAACGAAAGCCAAGAAAAATGGCAAGAGATTTTTCGATTGAAGTTCGCTAACAAAGAAAATCCTGAACGATTCAGGCAAGGCTTTGATGAGATGTTGGCAGTTCAATGTAATTTAGAAGCCGATAAAGCTTTTGAATCCGAATTGAGGAAAGTTGCCGATGACTTGGTAAAGGATGGACTATGTACTCAGTTGGAAAATTATCTTCAGCAGAAACAATGGCAAAAGGCAGATGAAGAAACTGCTTGGATTTTTTACCAAGTCATGGTTAAAGAAAACTACGAAGATTGGGAGGAACTGCTGAAGGATTTCCCCTGTGAAACTCTCCGGGAAATCAATAGGCTCTGGCTTATTAGCAGTAACAATAGATTTGGCATCAGCATCCAAGCGGAAATTTACCAGAGTTTAGGTAGTCCAAGATATGACGTAGTACAATGGGATGCGTTTGGTGAGCGTATAGGTTGGAAACAATTAGATTGGTTGAGCAATAATGAGTTAATGGAAAAGTTCGGAAAAAATGGCCAAGGAGTGGAGAATTTGCCATCGCCGCCAGGGGCACTACCCGTTAAAATTTATACTCGTATTATTCTTCCCAAATTACTGCGGGGGGGTTCGTTTGAGTTATGGAGGGCTAGGGAGTGGGGGGGGTTTAAAGTTAGTGAGAGTGAAGGATTAATATTTCTCTTCTCTCGCGCCAAGACTTGTAGAGTGTAACATATAAAGCTTTCACAAGTTTGTAAATATTTATCACACCCTTATTTCCCAATAATCAGCATTACGCGAAACCGATACCTGGCACTGGTGGCTGATAACAATTTTCCTGAATAAATTTTGCTGCTACCTCATGCACCTCAGTACTCTCGGTTACTTGCTGCTTGTCCCAAGGTAAACTCATCTGTCCTGGTGATGACTTCTTTGCTTTCGCACCCTTCACTACTGATGGCAAAAAGCTTCTCCCCCAGTGATTTCGCAACTCTTGTTTTGCCTGTGGCCGATATTTTGACAAAACCACCGATACTTCGCCGCACATGCATAATTAATTTGGGGCAGGTCTTCTGGTTGTTGAGGCTCAAGTAGGTGGTAAGTATGATTGCTTATGATACACAGAGCGTAAAGTTTAAATCCATATTTCTGTTGTGCTTTTTTGATGTCATAAAGCAGGACTTCATGCAATACTGTTCAGTTAAGGGAAAATAGGTGGTGGAGTCAAGGAGAATTAGTTCGCGTGTTGTTTACGAGAACAAAATTAACTAAAGAGTCTTCAACTCCCTTGTCATCCGTTAAGATTATTGGGATAGGTTCCAGCGAGATTTGCAATAGTTTTCAATCTCTTCGTCTGTTGTCAGTTTGCTAGTTAAATTTCCACTCCGCACGAATAAACAGCGTTGATTTTTCTTACCTTTAGTTTTGACTTCGATGGATACTGGACGTGGGGAAGGCTTTACGATGATGCGACATACATCTCTGCGCTCGACTTCATGGAAGGTGATGTCGATTAATGTTGCTAAATCTTTTCCTAGTTGCGGTAGTAATAAATCATTGATGAGAAATAGCTGATATGCATCCCGTTTATTTGGTTTGCTGAAGGTTTGATAATCTAAGTCAAGTCCGATGATTTCTTTGTCGTCGGTGACTCCTATTAGTAATGTTCCACCTTTTTCGGTATTGAGGAAAGATGCGACTGTTTTGAGAATTACTTGCTCCATTTCAGGATTTTTTTGGTTTTTATCCACATCCCAACGAGCGGTAGATTTGAATTCTAATGTGGAACTCTCGTCTTTAGTGGTGATGAGTTCCACAATATCTGCGTCACCTGTTAGGGGTGCAAAGTCCCGATATGCTGTTAATGCATCTTGTTTGACTTGTTCGGGAACGATGGGGAATGTGGTGAGGATGTATGCAAATTCTGCTTCAGTTAAACCGTAGAGGTGAGCTATAATTCCGTCGAGTTCTGCGCGGAGTTTAGCTCTTTCGCTTGCGTCGGTGACTCCGTTGGTATGGGAACCGAGTCCAACTTCTTGTGCTAGTTCGTCAAATTCTGGGGTGGTGCAGATAAGTTTGGCTGCGCGTTGTACAATTTCGTCGAAGTTGCGATCACTTTCCGTTAGACGTGGAACTGGTAACTGATAAATGTAAAACATATTTATGTTTGCAGATACCTGTTGACGTAATGCAAAATCTATACAAAAACTATTCAATGTAGCGCATATAAATAAAGTAGATTTATTATCCCCGCTTGGGGATGCAATATTAAGAGAATTTCCAGTAAAAACATTTGAGGGTAAAACTGTTCCAATTAAAGTACGAGCATCTGTACTTCTGCCTATAGCACGGTAAGAAAATCTATAACATTGATAGTTTAATATTTGACCTGTATCGCATTCATTCTTTTTCAATAAAGCTTTTCTGCCTTCTTCTTCATTCAGCCAATACCTAGATTTACCAAATTGATGGGTAAACTGATGAATCATCTTTCCTTCATAGAGAGGTAGCATAGAATGGACATATGTTTTATTGAAAAGAGAAGCATCATCAGTCATATTAAATTCACGATGCAATTCTAAATTCCACTTATTATCTATCTTTTCACCTAGTGAAGGAAACTTCAGCATTTTCTCAGCAATACAAACATCAACTTCGTTTTTTAATTCCATTAGCGAAAGAGAATTAGGTGATATTTTTCGTACCATATCAATGGTAATTAGCAAACTATCATTATTTGGGAACCTTAGAAGTTCTTGCACATCATGACGCATAAAAATAGCTGGAAATTCTGTTGTTTCTGCACCCTTTGTAAAAGTAAGTACAACAAATTTAGAACGACTATCAACTTCTTCAAAAATCATTTTCCGGTTTTCAAAGCAGAATAAACCTGTAATATTTGTTTGATTAAACAACATCTCTCGTAGTTTTTTAGCACCTAAGTCAGTATAAATACCACTAGGGATTACAATTCCACACTCACCATTTTTACGTAAAAGGTTAAAGCACTGTTCTAAAAAAAGTTTGTAAAGATTTACATCTTTACCGTGGCGTTTACCGTTAATTATAGGAACCTGATTTTTATACTGTTCAGCAAATCTAAAATACTCCCTTTGATGGTTGTAATCACTTTGATAGTGTAACCATTCTTTCTGAATATTTGGATCTGTTAGTAAACGTTTTAGCTCAATCTCAAAATCCTTAATGTCCATCTTTTTCTTAGTCACAGCATCACTATATTCTGAGCAAAATTCTTTAGAATTAGGTTGAAAACTTTCCCAAGGTGGATTAGTTATAATCGCATCAAAACCACCCCTTCCTAAAACCTTATCAAAATGATAACCCCAGTGAAAAGGCTTTAATGCAGCAATATCATCAACATTTAAAACCCGTTTATTTGGTTTACCAGCTAACTGAACTTCTTCATATTTAATCCCCAAGCGCTCGCTAAACTCTTCCAAAAGCAAAACATTTAGTTTTTCTTTTGAGTTATTATTGAGATCATCAATAGATGCACGCAGTAATAGAAGTTTTTTATTTTGATGTGTTTCCTTATCTAGCTTATCAAATTCCTTTTTTTCAGGGATAAAAGCATATTTTTTATACAATTCAATTGATTTATTTTTCTCTTCTAAAATTGACTGATATGTATAATAAGAACTAGATTGAAATAAACTTAATTGTAAATCGGGATTTTCTTGTTTATATCCCCGTGCTTTAGCTTTAGCTGTGAGTTTAACTTGATCGAATACATTTGCATCGACCGTTATCAATCCAATTAGCGAATTACCAGCCATAATATTAAAATCAATATTAGGTAATGGTTCTAATTGATTTACATTATGAGCAGAAGATACCAAAGCTAGAAATAAGCGAAGTTTAGCAATTTCTGTCGCTTCCTCCATGATGTCAACACCATAAAGATTATCAGTAACAATCCGTTTTTTTAAGTAGTAAGATATAGACTGATGTTTATTTCGTATATCTTGAAGTTGTTGCTTTAAACTTGCATCTCCTATTACGTCAATCATCCCAATTACTGCACCATAAACTAGGATAAGTGTTTTCATTACAGCAACAAGAAAAGCACCCGAACCGCAAGCAGGGTCAAGAATTGATAATTTTGGCAGAATATCATTAATTAATAAACGGCAGATATTTGCATCTAGTTTAAATATCAGTTGGTTATAATCTTCAAAAGGTTTATATTTATTAGATAAAGAATCATTAACGCGGTCTAAAATAAGTTTATGAATCGTCCTATCACAAAGATATTCGGTGATTTGCGGACGAGTATAATAAGCACCAAACACTTTTTGATTAATATACTTTTCAAAAATGTACCCTAAAACATCGGGCGATATTTCGTCATCTTTCCCTTCTGGCGTATCATCTAAGTTCCAAGAATATTTGGCAAATAATTCTAAAATTTTTTCAAATGCTATATCAGAAATTGAAATATTATTTTCTTGTTCAATGCGATGTTGAAGGAATAATCCACCATTGAGGTATTTAATCACTCCGACCAACTTTTTCACTGATGGGTCACGGTCTTCTTCTGGTGTAGCAAAACTGTCAAAAAATAAAACTTTCAGAAAACTACTATAAAAAAGATTATCACCTTTATCTTTACTTTGTTTGAGCCGATTTTGTAAATAATTTAAATCTCCATTATCCAGGAAACTCTTACGCTGGAGAAAATAAACGAACATCATTCTATTGAAAATTACCGATGCATACCAACGTTTATCAACATCATTGTTGATTCCTTTTATATGCTGTAAAAACTGCTTATGTTCCTCTTGAAATTCTTTATAAAATTTCTTCGTTACAGGTTCTACATCAAACGCATCTTGAAGACGGCGTGCAATTTCTACAACCGAAAGATTATCATCTTCAAGTTCAGTAATATCAATAACTAAAGAACCGAGCTTACTTAAAAATAAATCTCCCGGTTGTCCCTTGACATACAAAGGCTCACGGATGTAACTTTTATTTTCTTCACGCTTCACCCAATACCAGAGACTTCGAGTACGCTGACCATCAATAAATATCAACAGATTTTCAGCAATTAAATTGGTAACTTCTTTGTGAATTGCAGCCCGACTTTTTGCATCAGGAATAGTACCATCTGCTGCTGTAACTTCAAAAATAGCTACACCAGAACTCTCAGCTATTCGCTGGTATTGGTAAAACTCAGTCTCCTCTTCAAGTTGCAAGGTTACAGCTTTTTTCTGCGAAGAATCTGACCAACCCAATTCTTGAATGAACAAGTCCTGAAATTGAAATTTATGTAATAATTCGCGTGTTCGTTGGAAATTTAGCGTCATGATATACTACCCTTGCAGATAAAAATAGAATTCTGTGTAGTAAAAAACGAGCATAAAAAATATGCCCATAGACCAAAATCTTGGAGCCATAATCCTTAATAAATAAGGACTTATTTATAAAACCGTTATAATACTGCTACTGTGATAACCTTTTTAGTTACAGAAAGGCTCAGTGTTGATACTGGTGAATGGCAATTTTGCAAGTGGCTATATACTGCCAGTAATAGTATAGTGTAAGTATAAAATCTAGCTGGATAAAATACTTTTCGACTAAATCTCAGCCTAGAAACCCAATAATAGCTTAAAAGCTTATCTAGTAAGACTTTAGATAACTATAGGTAATTAGTGAAGAAAAGCTAAAAATAGCCTACGTATCACTGAAATAAAATATAAAATTAATACGCAAAAAAATGTATAGTTTTATCAACTAGCAGAAACGCGAAAACGTAGAATATGTACTTGCTTAGGGTTATATTGGAGAATGCGATCAGGCTACAAATTCTTCTGACGGTGGAATGGGGAATGCGCTTGTACAATTTTTAAGTTTGCCCGTTTTCAAGCATATATTTTCTTGTTCCATTGGTGTGAGTTTTTAAATATCCAATATTATTTCTCAAACAATCCTAAAGAACAAATGATTTGAGGTTCCCGTTTCTCAATTTCTTCGCTGACAATACACAAGCGATCATCCATCCGCAAAGCAACTACTAATTCTGCTAATTGCTGACTACTAATACCACTTCTTAATTGCCGATTTAAAGTATCGAGCGCAGACTGCCTTAATGGGTAACGATAAATCTCATCAATCGCTTTTAATAGTTCCTCATTTACAAATAAAGTACCCTTCATCTCCTGTGCATAACTTTTCAATCGTTCGTAACTACGGAATCTCGCACCCGATGGTCTACCCAATTGACCACCCATATTTTTTTCTTCCTCAGCCAGTAATTCCGCACCTTTTTTAACTAAATTGTGATGCTGTTTATCTTTAGCTATTGCTAGTGTATATTCATCACAAGATGCCATTTTTAACACAGCTATTTGAGATTGGGTAACACTATTGCCATTGCGATCAACATAAATTAAAGAATCATTCCCTTCAGTGGTTTTCATATACATTAATACTCCCTCTGGTTGCACTATTCGAGGTATATGTTCACGAGTAGAATAAACCACATTGGGCATCTCTTCAATGGTTTTTTTAAGCCCAGGATTATTATCAGTTGCTTTTTTCCAAATTTGAAATGCTTCCGATGTTAAGTCAACTTCTGCATCTTCATCTCCATCTAAAATACCCGATTTTTCATTATATAAATCCCAAATTACTTGTGCATCATCATCCTCAAAAAATGCCTCATCAGTTCCCACAACCTCGGCATTTTCTTGTAATCTTTGCTTGAGTCTTCCCCGCAAATTAATAATCCGTTCCACACCTTCAGCAGGAAGAAAAGAATAACAGAGAATTTCTTGAGCATTTTGTCCAATTCGATCAACCCGTCCAGCCCTTTGAATTAATCGAATAATTGCCCAAGGTAAATCCCAATTGACGATAATTGCACAATCTTGTAAATTATGACCTTCACTTAAAATATCTGTGGCGATTAATATACGTAATTCATCTGTTGACAATACCCTATGTCGCTGATTATTACTCACAGGACTAAATTTTCCCGTCAGTTCCGTAGGATATTGTGATTGCCCCGTTACTCCTGCTACTTTTGTAATATTTTTTGCCTGTAAGTTATCTGTTATGTAGCGTACCGAATCTGCAAATTGTGTAAAAATTAAAACCTTTTCATTAGGATGAGTTTTTGTTAGTAGATTTATTAGGGCTATCAATTTTTCATCTGCTTGAGAATTCCATTTACCAATATTTTGTAATATATTAATTAGTGCTTTTGCATCGGCTAATAAATCTTTTTTTAGTTTTTTAATATCAAATAATGACGAACGCAACCACTTAAAACGACGTTGATATCGGGTAGTATATTCCTGATAAATTGACTCTGCTCGTTGTCTAAAAACTTTTTCTGCTGACCCCATCCCTGCTGGGGGGGTGAAAATTTCTTCTCCGACTTTTCCTCCCTTCTCTGCTTGTGGAGAATGGGGTAAGGAGGTGAGGTCATCTTCTTCTATTTCTATATCAAATAAACTTGCTATAACAGAATCAGCATCCTCATCATTATTCCTCGTATCTAATAATTCTGCATCTTGAGTACCAATAGGGATATCAAGCTCGTTTTCTAAAGCATATAAATAAATAAAATTCCGTAAAATGTGACGTTCAATTGATTGAATAAAAGCAGAACCACTACTTTCTAAGCGTTTAAATAAATTAGTGCGAGAAAAACCCATCAACCTTCGTCCCCCGCGAAATAAGCCACTAATTTGGCGCTGTTCTGCATCTGTTGGTGGCTGTTTAGATTTTGCAAGTACATAATTACCCAATCCATAACGGGGTAAATTTAATTGATTAATTACTTGAATTACTGCTTCTGAATAAAGACTAGAATAGGAGTCATTAGAACTATCTAAAGTGAATTTAATAGTGCGTGGTAAACGATCAGGAAAATAAGAACGTCTACCATCGGTAAACTCTAAGTATTTACGTGTCACTTTTTGTTTATCCTGACTCAGGGAAGAAGAATTTGGGTCTGATTTGGCATAATTATCTTTAATAAACGAACGAGTCCGCCGCACCATATAGCGTTTCATCAATTCTCGCCAATCGTCGGAATGTTCGCTTTTTTCAAAAGCAGCAAGAGACTTAACAGAACATTGATACTTTCTAATAAATTGCAATTCGCCTAACGAACCGCCACCCAATTCATTGATTAAAGTTTCTGGTCTAAAACCTAAATCTTGGTCTTCAGGAACAAATAATCTTAATTGAGAAGAAAGGTCAAGATAAGTTTTATTATATGGTGTTGCCGAAAGTAAAATACATTTGCTTTCATTGGCTGTAATATATTCAGCGATTGCCCGATATCTTTTACCTTCTCGATTGCGTAAATTATGACTTTCATCTATTAATACAACCCGATAACGACGTAATTCTGGTAATAAATTTTGGACTTTACTAATGGGCATCACCTTAGCATAAAGCCGATAAGTATCCACATATTCTTGCCACATCGAAGTTAAGTTTTTTGGACAAATAATTAAGGTTTCCAAAAAACAATCTTCTTGTAATATTTTTGCTAAAGCTGTTCCAACTAATGTTTTACCAAGCCCCACAACATCGCCGACAATTACCCCACCACGGCGAGTTACATGACGCGCTGCTAGCTGTACGGCGGCTTTTTGGAAATCAAACAAATTATTAAATTCACGGGGAATTCGGAATTCGGAAATTCCGGCGATTGCTTCATGGGATAAATGATAAGCAATCTTCAAGTAAATATGATACGGGGGAATTAATTCTTCCCTTGCCCAACTATTATCAATTATTTCTGCAAGCTCTTTAGAAATATCGATACAGCCGTAATCTTTCCAACGGTCTTCAAACCACTTTTGCAGTTTATTCGTTGCATCATGGTCTAAAATATCAACATTTAATTCCCCTTGTTTTCTCAAACCCGCCAAAGTCAAATTACTACTACCTAAAAATCCAACTATCGGACTATTGGGGTCGTTACGATGAACCAGGTATAACTTAGCATGGAGGGGATGCGCTAAAAATAATTTAATAACTAATTTCTTTGTTTTTAATTGACGGCTTAAACGACGTAACCCCATTTCATGATCATCTGTTGGCGCACCGATGGTAAGCTGTTGGCGAAACTCCGCCGCTATCTTTTTTTTGAGACGAATAATAGTGCTATTATCAAGCCTGCCCTCCCCAGTACCCAACGTAAATGCTGTATGCACTTCATCGCTGGGTAAACCCTGCATCCCTACCAACAACCGACAACAAGAAGTTTCTCCACCCACATACTGTTCGATTAAATCATCAAGCTTGCGCCAACCTCTGAGGTTAAAGTAACCTACGCAAAAGTCAGCCCGGTAAGATACTTTAAGGGTATCCCGCAAAATTGGTAGCAGTTGCAAGTCGATGTTGTCAAATATGCGTGGCATGATTTCATACTCTGTTGGAAATTTTTAGCGGCTTAATGGTAGTGTTTCATGAGTATAAGCTCTGGCAATTGTTTGTACCAATAGTTGAAATTCGCATTTGCTACTCATTCCACTTCACCAACGCCCCATCAACAATAGCAATCCCCCACTGCGGAAACCTCGCCAGCAACTTCTTGATCACAATCTGCAAAGCCGGATCATCACTCCAGCACTCTTGCAAATACTCAAACCCCGGATTCTGCCCCGAATTCGCTGCAACCTTGAGTTTCTGCATCCGCTCCGGTCGCGCATTTGCCCTTGCAACAATCGCCTCATGCGACCACTTTTCAGCATTTGGCACGGGGGCGGCGGAACTTTCACCCTCATCAACTGTTTTGACTTCTCCACCTGAAACTGAATTTTCAACTAACAACAAAGTGGGATTACCCTGTTCTACAAGCTCTGGTGTTTGATTAACGATCGCTTCCTTGGAAGAAAATTCATTTTGAGCGACGGGCGCGGCGGAACCAGTACCTTCATCACAGTCCCTCGGCTCAACGCCACAATCCTGGTTTTCAGGCAACAGCGAAGTGGGATTACTTTGTGCAGCATCCACAAGCGCTAGCGATGTACAGTCATTCGCCGTAGGCGAGTCTTTCTCATTCTCTGACACGCTTTGAACAAACTGAGGCGACGCGCCCCCCAAGGGCGCATGAGCCGTCTCTTCAACTTGCAAAATCTCATTTAGCGTGTTAGAGACACAGCTAACGAACTCTTTTGAAGAGTTCGTTAGCTGTTCCTGAGCAGTTTGTGAGGTTTCCTGAAACCCTTGCTCTGACTGATTTTGACCTGAAATAGATGCTTTATACGAAGCACCTATCTCTTCACAGCCAGCATCTATCTCTGAAATCTCAGCATTTGGTTCTTGTTTTTCAGCATCTGGTTTTGGTGACGCAGAATTAGCTTTTTCCCAAAATTCCTTCATCCGACTGCCATGCAAATTTTTCACCATCCAGCTAGCCGTTTCTCGGCCGTCTTGAATTGACTTGTCGGGTTTGAAAATGAATAGCCCACTGTCAGCTAGAATTTTCTTCGCAGAGATAAAAGTACTGTATCCTAAAGCTGAGGTCAAAGACATCCACCGAGAACCATAAGGATCAGCCGTCCAGCATTCCTGCCACAATTGTGTAACTGATGGTTTTTGCTGCGATGCCCACAGCATATCTTGTATGGGAATAATCACATGAAGTTTTTTATACGGGGATTCCTTCTTGCTAGCAGCAGCCTTTTTGGGTTTGGGACGAGTAATAGTTGCAGTCATTGTACAATCTCCTGTTTATGTTGACGCACGGAATTTTCCCTACAACGATTGCAGGGCTTGGTATTTGTATTTAGTTGTCTAAAAAGTTACTAATTCAGTGGAAGCCTATTGAGGTTGCCAGAATCGCAACTCATCTCGGAAATACCTATCAGTTTTTTTTGATTGCTCCTTCCAGCAATCCCATGCAACCACTACTTCCTCGCCTAAATCCTCTACAACCTCGCCCCTCTCGACATACAAAGTACGATACGGGTCAGCGTGGGCAACGATAGAACCAACGCCAATGGTGTCTGGTTGAGAAGATGCGTTCTGGAGTGCGGTAATAAAATCAGTCTCTTGGGTGGTCAATTCCGCCCAATAGTCCTGTTTAATCACTTCATACTCTTGGGCAACATTCCAAAAGTCCTCCCAGCTACACCCAGACTGTGCAAGTACCCGCCGAATGTCACTAACCGCCTGGGGTAGTAGTTGTAATTGTTCAGCGCGGTAAGCGATCGCGGATTGTGTAGGTTCACTCCCCAAGATTATCGCCGCAGCTTCGAGCGCTTGAGTATTGTTCATGGCACTGGCGAGATTCTTCAACGCCATACCCATCAACCGTAAGCATTCGGTGGCATTCTCTTTGGGTGGTTCTTGGGCCAGCGATCGCAAATCAATGGTTTTCTCTAACGCCTGTTTTACCTGCTTGTTCAACGCTTTGGTCGCTTGCTGGGTCATCGTATTTCCCCACTGCTGAACCGGATGCTGTTGTACGGCGCGTTCTAGTTCCTGAATGCGCTGCTGGAGTTGTTGATTCTCAGTCTCAAGCTTTCTCAACCCCTCCATTTCATCCAGCCGTTGCTGTAACTGGATGTTTTGCTCTTTCTGCTGCTTGTACAGTTGCTGCAAGGATTGGATTTGTTCTTGTACCTGGGCTTCGGCTTTTGCCCCTGCTTCTGCTTGTAGCCCAATCCTCAATTCGTTGGAAAGTCGCTCTAACTCTTGCTGATGCTGTTTTTTAATTTGGGCAATTGCTTCAGTATACTCTGGTGGATAATTCTGCTCTCTGGGGAATGGAACGCTTGGGGCATCCAAATCAGCATTGTTGATCAACAACCTCTCACCATCAGCAAAGGTGACAATCTGCTGCCAATGGTTTGGTGCGTCTGCTTCAATCACTCCTGATTCACCATAACGAGGATGTTCTGGTAATGAGACAGTCACAGAATTACACAATTGCGTTTTGGGGTTTTCGCTTTTTGTGGAGTGTTTAGTTGTTGGTGCGACTTGCTGCACTGCTTTGGCGAAATCGGCGGCGGTAGGGAAAGGTTTTTCTTTTGCTGCGATCGCAACAGCTTCGTGTAACTTGTCGGGAGTTTTGACCAGTCGGAGTAAGGATCGTGTCTGGGATGGTTTAGTAATCTTCTCTCTTAGTTCTTCTGGTAGGGTATCAACTACTTTCTTCGCAGATAGCAAATCTCTGACCCGGCGATATCCCCCATGCTTGGTTAGCTCTTTTTCACAATAATCTTCAAAACTGACATAACCAGCATCAGAGTAATAGCCGTTATCGCGCATCAGACGCAGTTCTTCTATTGCTTGCCACTCGAACCGGTCAATGGCGGTGAGGGTTTCCTGAATGCTGGTGTTGACAACACTGTAATCGAGTGCTGATGTTTGTTCTCTTTCTAGTGTCAGCATATCTCTTGCTCACTATGGTAAATGCTTGAAAGTTGGGGTGTTGCAGTTTAACCAAAGTGAACTGAGGAGATACTGAAGGGTGTTTGCACAAAAATGTGTCAGCATTATAATTAGCTCACTTTGTCGTTAACGGATTGAGCAGGCGATCGCTAACTTTGGACGGTGGGCGATCGCTTCTAGTTGTTGTGCTATTTATCTAAAGATAATTTCAGTAGTTACTCCGATTTTTAGTTACAAAAATACAATTACTACACTTGTATACTAATGAGGCAATAACTTTTGCTTTATGCTAACCGCATCATTAGTAGAAAATTTATTCCATCTCTTGCACTAAAGCAGCTTTAACCTCGGCATCAAAATTTACACCAAGGGCATCAGAAAGCTTACGCAAAGTTTCACGCGGTAAAGACTTTGCATCTTCTGTTTCTATACGATAGAGGTTGCCAACACTCATACCAGCTTGAGCTGCTACCCAAGTTGGGGATAGTCCCTTGGACTCTCTAATCTCTCTAATCCGAGTGCCTAGACCAGGCAAATCAACCGACAGAGTAACTTGCATTAAGTTCATAACTTCACTTCTCCATTAATGTAAGCAAATCATAGCGCTTCTTTCCTCCGTTTTCAAGCTTTACTTATTCAGCTTTACTTATTCAGTGAGACTTTACAAGTATAGCTTAATAAGCTATACTGTAAGAATAGGGCAAAGGAAAGCAAACTGCCTGCACCCGGACGCAATAAAGGGTTTGCAGTATCTGAACTTTGACAGCAATCCAGAGTCACAGCTTGAGGAGCAACCGAGGCACTGGCAACACCAGAGAAGGCGAGGGGTACACAGCCGGAAATGGATATTGCACTGAATAAGAAATCACCAGCAGGACGACAGACGGCATTTGAAGCGTTTGAAGTCGTACACGTCGCCTGATACGCTGTATCTCCTGTTTTGGTATCACTCAAATGCCACTGGCTTTGAGTCACGAATATATGGCTACGCCAAATCTTTTTGAGAGCGTTGTCCTAAACCACAACGTTGTTTGCACACATAACAAAGACGACCGCTACTGTCTGCAAAACTCAGCGATCGCCTTTTATCCAACTGAATGGAGATCAATATTATGCCTTATACAACACATACACAGCAAGCAATTCCTAGTTCTTCTCGTGACGAGCAAGCCCTAGCTCAAGCGGAACTCGACAGCCACCTCGAATCTCAAGCCCAAGCTATAGCTCCAACCCAAGATCCTCTCACCAGCAGAGATCGCCGCATCATTGGCGAGATTATCGAAGTTGAACCCGAATCAGTCCGCACTATCTGGATTGAAGGCGGAATCACCGTATGGGTGCAGCTAGTCAGTGGCGGACGGCTTCCCTTCGATCGCAACTGGTTCGCCAAAAGAGTTGCAGAGGTGAAAACGACCCTCCCAGAAACACCCCTGGAGCGCAACGAGCGATTAAGTGATGAATTGGAGGAAGCTTGCGCTGTTTTTGGTCTGTACCACGGTGAGATAGATTGGCTCAGTTTCAGCACCAAACTCTACAGAGACGGGCATTTGGTCGGCTTCGTCGGGTGTAATCACCAAGGTTGGTACGCACGACCAAGACAATACGGAGTAAATCGGGTTGCTGGCAATGCAAAAGATGTGATTGCATTGCTGGGAGTCCGAACGGCAGTAGCGGCGTAAGTGGCTGTTGTGAGAAAGGCGATTGCTTCCCCAAGACAAGAGCAATCGCCTCCAAAGCTCAATCGCTGCTTTAGAAATAACAATCATTACACAAAGTACAGCAAGTAACCTCTCACTTGAAGTAGGTAATTCTCAAGAGAGAATTCTCCTACCTGCTACAGATGCGAATGCAGAGGTGTAATAAATCCTGGTACTGGAAGTGAGAAAGGCGATTGCATACCAAGAGAAATGTAATCGCCACCCAAACGAAATTAGACAATCCAAATCATCACACACAGAATATGATTACCACACTTTCTCTTCAACATACGGAGTTAGAAGAGTCTCTTGACAAGATACTCCTGCCTCCAACCGACCCTAATGCAGAGGTACAAGAAATTCCTCCCTACAAACTCGTATACGTGAACGGAGCTTGCCCCAGAATTTATCGGGTGTACAAGGGTAATTCAATGATTGGAGTGATATTTCAATACATCACCCACTGGTCTAACGGAGTCGATTCTCTTCGATACGCCGAGTCGGTTGATGCAGCAGTTGGACTAGACCAATTTATGAAGGTGGCAAGGGTATCAAAAGCGACTATGGAACAACTAGCCAGGGAAGAGGAATTACTCGATAAAGAATTTGATGTGCTAAGTGAAAGATTGGTTGCAGCGTAAGGAAACGGGTGGGCAGGATAGACCCACCTGTGTGGCAAGGAGCAAACCTAAATTTTATCCAAATAGAACACCACAATTCATCGGATAAATCAATGGAACCGATAGAAATACTACAAGCATTCAACTCGTGCTACCAGAATATTCAGACGATTGCCCAAGATGAAAACTGGCTCTTGTTAATTGCTAACAAGAAGATTGACCCAGAAGCAGCAACACACTTGGGTGATGTTCTGCACTATTTGGATCAAGCGATGGGTTGTGTTGAAGAAATTGTCGAGGTCAAGTTCAATCAGGAGGCAGAATAATGCAACCAACAATCACCATTCCACACGGTTGGGAATACCCCCGCTTTACTTTAGGACAACGTATAGAACAAGGAATGATTATCGGCATGAAGTATTACCCAATCGATAGTCTTTTAGCTTATGAATACGATGAAGGCTGGCGTTATTTAGTCATGCCTGACATGAATTCCATTGAAGAGGAAAATCACTTAGAGAACGAGATTAAATTGCTCAAACCGCAGGAATTGAAAACACTTCTAGAAGCAGAGATTAAAAAGCGATTATATCAAATCGAAGTGCTGAAATACGAGTTAAAAACAATTCCTGGAATTGTTATAAAGAGTTCAGAAGTCAGAATTCAGGAGTCAGAATCAAGACGCTCTTAGATTCGCTACCAGTCTGGAATTCAGACCTATGACTGAATTGTTGCACCACTAAAACTTCAATTTGATGGGGATGCAAAAACGCCGACTATTCAGACGTTTTTTCGGTCACAATACCTTTCCTATATTCTGACTCCTGACTCCTGACTCCTGAATTCTGTTGATAAATAGCTAAGTCGAACACTATCCAGTATCAACGCAATCTTTAACAACAAAAACGCAACTATGGAAACCATCAAAATCAACAACAGTGTCTTTCTCATTCCACCCAGCCAACCGAAACTACAAGCGAATTGCGCTAAGGAATATGGTCAATTCTTACTCGATTGTCCTCCAAAACTCACAATTCTAGAAGCACAAGCTGGAGGATATCTCAAAGGTAACAAGGCTGATTTTGCGATGGCGTACCCGCCCGCCGTAGGCGATCGCAATCTCTCGTCCAGACCGTGCCTTGACCATCAACGAGAACTTTACTAACGAACCATTCACTGAACTGTGGGTGATTCCGGTAGCTGGCGGACTCAAAGACCAGTTCAAGGGGCCAGCCTCCATGCTGCTTTCTTTCCTGATCCACCGCCGCAGTAAAGACAATTTTGCTGGATTGTACAACCACTTCGCCCATCGTGCCTTTCAGCAGTGGTGTGAGGAAGGGATGCCCGGAGATCCCAAAGAGTTCTGTTATCAGGCGATCGCATCTGTCCTCAAGAACTACATATTCGCTGCTGAATTTCAAAAGGTCGAAGGTGCGCTTGGAACATATTGGTTTATTCAGTGGAGTTATCGCAATCCTCAATCCGATTTTGAGAAGGATGCGCTTGTTGCTGCCGAAATGATTCGTAGTGGTGCTGAATCCGGGGCAACACTCCATTGGGTGACGAATGATACTTACGAGCGTTGGGCATCAAACGCGATTGTTACTGCACCTGCATTATCGGCTGTTTCGGAAGCAGAAGCTAGGGCATCATTACAAGCTCAGAATCAAGCAGTTTTACCACAGGGTTTGAAGCGGTAATTAAGCATTATCAAACAGAATTCAGGAGCCAGGAGCCAGAATGGGCTAAACGCCCCGCTATCGTTAACAGAATTAAATTCTGAACTTCATAGTGGATGAATAAACGGCGTTTTTGTACCCCCACAAAACAAGAGAATTTGGTAGTGCAACAAAACAGTTGCGGGTCTGAATCCCCAATTTAATTGCATTCTGACTCCTGAATTCTGACTTCTAAATTCTTCTTCAAAAAGGCGATTCAGTCTTGAGTCGCCACTAGATAAATTAGCAGCAAAGTCAATGAAAATCGGTACTGTCTCAGTTAGTTATTCGAGAAAATTTAACTTGGGCAACTACGAATCAATCGAATTAGGTTGTTCTTTATGGGCGCAAGTGGAAGATGAAGAAGATGCTTCAGGCGTAGTTCAATTCCTGTACCATCAAGCTAAATCAGCAGTCAAAGAGGCTGCAATGCCCGTGATTAAAGCGAACGAATTCCAGATTAGTAAAGCTAAATCTCAAAAGAAAGTGACAAATGATGATGGGACTGTGGAGGATTTATGAAACAACTAACAGGTTTTATTCCCATTGCTGCATTACCTGAATCTACTGCTGCTTCTGCTAAAAAACAGCTAATAGAAACAATTGAATGGCTCGACAAAGAGGGTGCTGCTACTGAAACCAACCTCAAACTCTTGACTGCAATTGTCGAGTCTATCCTTTGTTCTGAAGAATTATACACCAGATTTTTACAATGTGGCTTTGATGCAGCTATTGAGTTTTTCGATACCAATTCTCAGAACTGGGAGTTTGAAGAGTCAACGTCATCACCTTATAATCCCAGGAATTGGGATGAGTACAAGCAGCTACAAAAGCTACCACCATCACTGACTAACAAAGAAAATGGATCTTGAAATACAGCCCTAGTTGACCTGATCTAGTACAGGGATCGTATCAAAATTATTCTTGGTTCTTAGATTCGCCCTGATGTAATTGTTGTACCACTTCTACTGATAAGCCAGTAGACCGAGCTATTACATCAACACTGATACCCTCAGCTAATAAGTTGATAGCAATTTTACGGGCTTTTTCATCACTACCTTCTGTCTTGATTGATTGATAAACCACTGACTCCTGCATAATGTCTTTCCTGAATAAACGTCCAATGACTTCTTGTTCTAATACTAACCCAGCCAGAATTGCACAAGCGGCAGCAATATTACTTTGTGTCCGCCGTTCAGGAATTTTGTCAATAGTTTCGGCTGCAAGTTCTAATGTACCAACCTTGTCATTAGTTGCACTCAAAACCGCAAAAGGCAGTAATCCTGGTGCTGTCAAAAATACCTCTGGCGGTTGCTCCCATAAGCGAATCACTGAAAATTCATGTCGCAAACTTTCAGTAGTGAACGTGGTTTGATACACCTTCTCTGATTCAGTTTTGGCTAAGTAAATCACCACTTGGTGCATTCGTTTATTAGGAAAACGGCGATACACCCTCAAACGATAATCAGCCATTCTAAAAGGCATATCGTCATCGGGTTTAGTTTGAAATTCAATATGAAGAACAACTTCATCTGATTGCAGCAATATTAAGGCATCAGCACGAATCGGTTCTAAAGACAATTCTGTAGGACTTAATTTGGTTAAAGTAATCGGTTCTCCTAATAGCCAAGTAGCAAAATCAGGAGAATACATCTCAGCGATAAATTTGCAGGTGTTATCAAACATAAACCAAGTTTATCAAATAATAAGCCAATTTTAGTATTACGACTCTCAAAATAAGTGAACGCACAGTCACTTGGGAAATATGCCGCATTGTTTGAGTGAGTTCATGGGTTGTGCCGAACCGCTAGTTGATCCAGATTAAATCAACAAACCTATATCACAGAACTGTACACAGTGAATTACAAACTAGAGGAAATAAACAGATGAATCTTTGGTCAAGAATAGATTTAATTGCATTAACAAACGAACGCTTTTTAAGAGAGTATTACGATTTTATTTCTGATTACGATGACGGATGGATGATTAAGTTCTTCTATCTGATTAAAGTAAATGTTGCTCTCTGGTTTGGATGGGAGTCACAGCCGGAATATGACGGTTGGCATTGGGGACTGGGGTATTTTGAAGAAGAATACCGATAAGACTGGAATGCCCCAATAGGAGCTTGTGATTGGCAAGAAATCTGTACTCCCGTCAGTTTTCTCAAATGGCAATATGGTATCGGTGAAAACTCGAATTACTAATCGATAATCGGCTATTCAGCCAAGGATTAAAAATGGCTAACCTTCCACCAATTAATTCAGTTGTCAAAGTCATCAAAACAGTTGTAGAAAAAGACACCAGGTTAGGGCAAACAGGTACAGTAATCCAGTATTCAGGACACGGCATGGTTTGTATTCATTTCTCAGATATGCCGCCTGGTGAAGGAATTTTTTTCAATCCACATCATTTACAAATCATAGAGTCATAGTCAAGATTATGCCGAGAAAATCCACTTACCCCAGCACTAGCGACCAATCACACCAATGCTTACAATACCTTCAACGCTGTGGAGGTAGCACACGGTTGTGCAGTATTAACTTCAGTCTGGGGGTGATTCAAACATTGGTAAATCAAAAGTTGGTAAAGATTAAAAATACTGGTGCGGGATTTTTTGTTGAATTGGAGGATGCTAAATGAAAACACAGAAAGCGGCTTATCAATCATCTTTGCCTTCAAACACTCGTAATAAATTAGTTTTTCGTCGGACTCGAAAAAGATTCAACCCCAGGATTTTTATTGAGCGCACCATAGAAACAACTGCAATTATCTCTCTGCTCTTGACTGGATTTTCGGGAGTTGGAGCAATGGGGTGCTGGGGAATGGAGATTATAGAGACGAATGCTGACTCCAACATTATCATCTCTGGTTGGGAGCAGCAAAAAAATATCTGCCTGGGTGCAATACTGGTCAGTTTTTCCGCTTTCTTAGGGAGTTCTTTAGCCGGAGCAAGCCTCAGCATTCAACGAGATAAATTTTAGGTAAGTTAAAGGCAATGGAAGAGTACAAAACCAAACATGGCGGCTACAAAATCGAGACAACTGAGTTATCAGATGGTGCTGTGGATGTTCATGTTGGGAAGCAGGGCTTTTTTTAAACAACTTGGGCATCACCTTCAACTCAAACTTTTGACAATCATACACAAGCTGTTAGTCATGCCAAAAATGCTATTGATAACGGCGAAATCGATTCTGTTTTTATTAGTTGAAATGCACGAACCACCGAAAAGGAAAAGATGAACACAAAGCAATTGATTCTTAAATCTGCCATTACCACTTTCGCACTTTCGACTGTTTTAAGCGGCACTGTATTTTTCTTGCAAACAAAAGCAAATCAGCCCAATCTAGACGCTAGACTGGCTTTCTGTTTCAGCATGATGGGAACTGGATTGACCATGTTTATTGGTAGTCGGATTGAGGCAGCGCAATTTGAAGAATCATTAAAACCCAGACCTGTACCTCCTCCGTGTCGAGGTTGCAGGCATTTCCACGGGGTTATCTACAATGGTGTGTTTCTCAATTGCACTGTTCATCCCAAAGGCTGCTTCGGTGACAAATGCCCCGATTGGCAAACATTTAAAAAATCTTTAGAGGAGTAAGAAAATGACATTAACTCTAGATAATCGCTCTCAAAAAAAAGAATCGTCCTTAACACGAGCATTACGGCAGATACAACAGCTAAACTCCAAGATTCAGGAGTTGGAGCAGCAGCATCAAGATTATGTGCATCAGCAACAGAATTTAATTCCAGCTATCGCTGAGATTTGTATTTCTCCAATGCAGGAAATACAGGCGCTGCGGATTCTCATATATCGGGGAGAGGAGGAGTGTCGGCGGTACTTGCGCTCGGTGGTGGTAAAGCGAAGGAAGATTTTGTAGAGATCAGGCACTCAATGATTCCGGTTCTGTACGTGATATTTCCAAAACCCGACGTAACCAATATGAAGTTTCAAGAGAAGCAGATTGCTTTTTTTGGGCATCAGACCAGATGCCGTCCCAATCAAACAGCCAATTAGTCAGCAAACGAACTAAGTCAACTAACTCACAGGCTCGGTCAATGTCATCTGCTTTTAGCATGTCGGGTACAGTCCACTCAATAAAGTACCGACTTTCTTTTACCAGAGTCAGTATCAATTCCTGCGACGAGCCTTGAGTCCACAAAACTGAATTTGCTCAAGGTGTACAGCTAGATGATGCAAACGGATAGGCACATCATCTTGTATAAAAATTTGTTGTTTCGGTGTCAATTCGATTATAAATTACCCAGTGGCGAGATTACCTAATAGCAAATTCAAATCATAACCTCTATCAAGCAAAGGCATTCTAATTATGAAACCTAATCAAGTACAAGTAATTACTGTAAGTCTCACTGGCACATTAGCGGCCATATCTATCGGGTATTTAGGAGTGCAATTTTTTGGCAAGAATGCAATGTACATGATTGCGACAGGAATGTTAGGGCTGGGTACTGGGGGAGCTATTGGTCAGATTTTAGTAGAGAAAAGGCAGCAGCGAGTAGTACAAACACAGTTAAAACAACAATAGGAGCAATCGTATGGAAACTTCAAAAGTTGTTATATCATCTTGTACAAAACTTTGTTGTTTAGAAACAAAATCATCCATTTTTTTGAAAATATAAATTATGCTGAGATTTTTTCGCCAACAGCTTGATGTATAATCTGTTTCTTTAACGAA
Source organism: Nostoc punctiforme PCC 73102 (assembly GCF_000020025.1). Lineage (GTDB taxonomy): Bacteria > Cyanobacteriota > Cyanobacteriia > Cyanobacteriales > Nostocaceae > Nostoc > Nostoc punctiforme. The sequence continues at coordinate 351,655 of NC_010631.1, forward strand.
TCTGCTGCAACTGCTGCAATAGTTTCCCAATCTTCTTGTTTTAATAACAATCCAAGCAGTTCCCGTAGTATTTCTCGATTAGAAATGAATTCTTCACCATAAAGCTCATCATTTTCCAGAATAGCAAGTATGTATTCTCTTACCTCTGGTGTCGGCAGTCTAAACTTTTCAAGTATTCTCTCTTTTGCTGTTTTTACAGCAATTTTCGTAGCTGTACCTAAATTCCAATTATTTAGCAGCAATCGCACTTCTCTATTTAGAGAAATACGCAACGTTGTGAAGCGTCCCCAAAGTTCTAGATTGCCCATTAAGGAACCAAATGCTGACCCCCAATCTAATCCAGCCCCAATGTTGCCACCAATTTTATCCTCAGCTTCAACACTTTTTCTTAAAGATTCTTCATCAAATAATTGGCTCATTTAGCTTTACTACCTCATACAGGAGAACGAAAAACTCCATACTCAAAGTAAACTAGATCGTCGTAATCTTCATCCTCTCCGACATCAATCATGCCTTGGTTATCATAAAATTCTTCTACTCCCGGTAGTGAGTGTAACCCTACTCTTCCCTCATAACCTAGCTCTAAACTGCGAGTTCTGGCAAACGCTAAGAATGCAGTCCCAACACCTTTCAATTTTGGCGGACGTTGGATATATGCCCGATTCCAGGGTGCGGTAGCGATACCGTCAATATATACCAAGCGTTTACCCTCTACCAGTCGAGAACCGTGCATTTGGGTTTCAATCAGCATTAATCCTTGAGTTTCATCTTCGTATTCAATCGCAAAGCCTTCACGGTTTGCTTGTCTATTAATAATAAACTCAAGTTTAAACTCCCAATCCCAAAATTTATCTGATTGCCCGTGCAATTTTAATTGTTCTTTCCACTTGTTGGCATAATCATCGACGTGCTTTTGCCATAGCTCCACTAAATCTGCTTCCACAATCGTGTTATCTTGACCGCGAATTAGTTTTACCAAAGGAAGCATTACACCAAAATTACCCATGAACTAATTGTATCAATACCATCAATCAGCAGCATAACCGTCTATCTAGCGCAAAAAGAACAATGGCTCTCGATCCCACTTCAGAAAAAAGCCCCAAAAACAGGGCTTTTTTTTCATCCCTCTTTTTTTTCGTCAACCCTGCCACTTCCTTTGTGACACCCATCTTGTATAGCTTTGAGTGCTTTCAAGTGACACCAAGTTCATAAATTAACCCTGCCGCTTTTTGTGACATTCCTTTAATAGCAAGGGTTCTAGAGTTTTACCCCATCTTGCCGCTTTCTGTGACATCTATACACAGCAAGGCTTTTCAATGTCACGGCAGACTTCGCCGGTTTATTGTGCCGCTTTATGACACTATCGGATAAAAAAAAGTAACTGTTTAGGGGATTTGAAATGCGTGAAAAGTATGTATATTGCTATCACCACCGAAGCGAGAGCGGTTACGCCATTGCTAAACTCTTGGTAATTTTTCATCGTGTCTCTATTTTGATATGGTATTAATTAATGCTCATCTGTGCTAATACCCAAATTCCTTTTCCCCGTTCCTTGGTTTATGCTACCTATCGGGACAAACTACTTGAGCTAGTTGCCTATATGCCAAACGTGCGTGACATCGAAGTTAAATCACGTAATGAAGTAGGTAGTAATATTTATACTGTTAACGAGTGGCATGGTGGTAGCGAAATTCCAGCAGCAGCAAGAGTTATCCTCTCTGAAGATATGCTCTCGTGGACAGAATATAATACGTGGGATCAGGCTTTGCTTACAGTTGAATGGCGTATTGAAACTCACGCTTTTACAAAAGCAGTCAAGTGTTCTGGCAAAAATTGCTTTCTGTTAGATGGCAATACGACAATAATTGAAAGCCGTGGTGAACTAGCGATTGACCCAAAACAAATTAACGGAGTACCATTCTTTCTCACAAGTACAATTGCTAATGTAGTTGAAGATTTTTTAGGAAAAAATATACAACCTAACCTACTAGCAATGAGTGCGGGAGTGCGCCAGTATCTAGAGCAAAATGCCAGAGATTGAAAGTCAGCATATCAATTAGTAGAGTGTTGAGCCAGAAGCTAACTACTGTGCCTTTGCTGTACTTGCCAATTCTAGCCATCGGCTCAATTCTTTTTGGTTGATGATACGTAACTTAGAGAAAGGAATACGGCGTTTAGATGCCCAACGGTATAGGGTTCGCAAAGTCACTTTGTAGCCTGTTTGCTCATAAAGATAGTCCGGTAATTCTCGCCCTAAGAGTGGAAATTCCGGGTTTTCTAAATCAATACCAAATTTGGCAAGTCGTTCTTTCTCTTTCATCAGTAACAATGAAACGTCAGACAACGAATACTTTTTGAAAGGGTTTTGACGTTTCAGGTAAAATAATCCTAGTAAATAGCACCATTCTTTGAGTTTAACTTCTCGCTTGTAAGGCTGAACGCCACATATTCGCAGACAGTTACGCCAAGTTCTTTGGGAAATATTCTTACCTAAAACGTGTTCGCAAGCTGTTTTTACCCAAGTAAGGTTGTACATATTTTGATACATATTTCCTCCAATAATTTAATGCCCAGGGAAAACCTGGGCGCTCAAGCTTAATCTTCTACAGGTTCAGTTTCGTCTCCCAGCTTTCCACGAAGACGTTTGTTAATCATTCTTTTGTTACTGCGTTCGACATAAGCGCCAAAACCGTTTTCCCAAAATACACGGTGCAATTCTGACAATTTCCAACCTTCAAAGTCGGCTAATTCCTCAGCCTCTTCAAATAGTGCTGTTGGCACGTAGAGTTCAATCCGGGTCATTCCCTGTGCTTTCGTTCTAGGCATTGTTGCATCCATACTTAATCACCCAAATTATCAACTGATATTGGTTATGGGACAAGAAGCCGACAAATTCAAGAATATTGTTGG